>JBAYMW010000027.1:0-14357 GCA_041663405.1 Candidatus Omnitrophota bacterium
ATTGCCGCCCATAAAGGCCGTGAAGAAGAACTTTTTAGAGCTTATCGACGCCGTCCCGTCCAGAGAGATAAGGGAGAAGGTAAAGAAGGTGGTCGATGAATACAAACCGAAGATGTTCGGCGTCCACAGGATCAGGACGAGGAAAGCGGGGGAGAAGATATTCGTGGAGATATGTTTTATCGTTAAGGAAGATGTGACCCTGCGTGAAGCCGAGGCGATCGCCGCGGACTTCGAAAGGGACCTCAAGACACACCTGCACCACACCGACGTAGTCGTATACTTCAAGCCTACAAAATAGCAAAAAATCACCCTTGACGCACCGTATCTTAAGTGGTATATAAAAGGTATGCTATGGTGTAGAAAGGTATATAGAAGGCAAAGGCGCGGGATAGCCCTGATCATGGTAGTCGGGGTGCTGGGCATGCTTACCCTTATCGGCGTCTCGTTCGCCTCGACCACGCAGGTGGTATATAAGGAAGCGAAAAACTACGCCTATTCCGTGAAGTCTAGGTACCTGGCCGAAGCGGGTATAGCCAGGGCGGTAGCCGAGCTCCGCTGCGGGCCCGAGGGGGCGGTATCCGACGCCGTCGATACGCAAGCCGAGGGCTGGTACGCGGGGTGTTCGGGCGCGTTGGGAAGCGGAGGATATACCGTAAGCGGCATAGACTGCGCGAGCAGGATATACATAAACGACACGAACCCCAACCTCGGCGCGATACTCGGGAACCTGACGGCCGTGCTCATATCCATGGGTAAGCCGTTGGCCGCGGGGGACGGCGCCGCGATAATATCGAACCGTCCCGCTGAGGGTTATATGAGCGAGGAAGAGGTGAAAGAGCCGTTCAGGGATTATGTCACCGTAAGGGCGTTCCGGGATACGGCTGTTTATTCGAATGCTTCGCCTTTTCCGGCCGAGCCGAGAGCTCCGGTAAACGTCAATACCGCCTCTAAACCCGTGCTGAAAGCGGTCCTGACCGGTATCGAGGCGAAGCATGCCTGCCCAAGGTGCGGCGGCGACGGGACGATTTTCGCGTCCTCCGGCTGCCCCGACTGCGGCAGCACGGGTGACCTCAAGATAACCGCAGCCGAAGCGGACGGGCTCGCGGACTACATAATAGCGAACCGCCCGTATTCGACATGGCCCCAGTTCTACAATTCCATTAAAAGCTGCGGGAGCATCGGGAATAAAGACGCTGACCTCGTCATGGCGAACGCAAACCCGAACGCGGGATTCGCTCCGGGCGCGCGCGATCACGGCTGGGCGCTCGGAACGGGGCAGATAGGGAAGTATATCGACCCCGCGGACGCCGGCCGAGGGCTAACAACCTATACGACGGAATTCTGTTTCAATTCCGGCGGTTATTACGAAATAACTTCCATCGGGACGGCAAACAATCCCGCGGGCGCAGCCGCGGCGACCAAGCGCCTTAAATACGCGGTAAAGATATTCGATATCTGGAGGCAGACCACGCAGTCGGAATTTGAAACGGGTGCAATAAGCAACCTGCAGAGTTATCCGGAGCCCATTTCCGCGGGGATCGCGCCGGCGGTATTTGACGGCCAGCTGAAGCTGGCATCGAAGGAAGAAACCTCCACCGCGAATACCTTATTGAGGGCCAGCTTCAATAATGACCTGGACCCGGATTCGGCGGCGAGCGCCAACATCATAAGAAATCCCGCGAGCACATGCGCGGCGGGAAGCGTCACGGACGCGGCAGATCCGGGGAGCCTGCTTCCGGACGGGGTGTTCGTGAACAAGAGGTTCAACGATTATATCTCCTTTATGGAGAACTGGAGCGGCGCATATAACATGGCGAAGGCCGATATGGGAACGCTGTCGCTCTGGGTGAAGGTTGTCACCGGCGGCGAGGTCTATTCGGGCATGTCATTTTCGGGTTACGAGATAGATACGTACGGCAACGGGCATACCGACGGCGGCCCGCCGTGGGATTTTTCATTGTTCGAGATACACCCGAGCGGTTTTATCCCCGGGTCGCCGTACGGCGACTGGAACTGGTGGAGGCCCGGTTACGCGAACAGGACGGAGGTCTGGTTCTACGAGCAGTGGGACGCCGCGCTGCCGGAAAGGCCGGTGGGTTTCATAGGGTTCCAGGAAGTAGGCAGCGGCATAGGAGGCAGCAACGTCTCGCAGATAATGACGACCGGCCGCGCGAGGAAGAATTGGGCGCCGGGAACATGGCACCGCGTCGTATTTACGTACGAATTGAGCAATCCCGCCGATCCGCTCTGCATGACCGGCACGAAGAAGCTCTATATAGACGGCGTAGAGCCGCCGCATTACGCCTATGACACCATATACCACAGGCTCAACGGCGATGTCCGCGATATCACGATCGGCACGTCGGACATCAACAACAGCCATTCCGACGGGACCTATATTATAGACGAGTTCAGGTCGGAGCACGCCTGCGCGACCGCGGCGCAGGTAATGGCGGATTTCGCCTCCGGAAGATATTACGATAACAGCGACGCGGAGTTCACGTCGTCCTCATATGATGCGGGCACGGCGCGGCTCGGGACCGTCTCCTGGGCGGAGTATATGCCGGCAAGCGTGGCGGGCGGGGACATACAGTTCGACGTCGATAACGGCTCGGGGTGGCTCGGAGGATACGCGGCGCGCAATGATCCCGCGGGTTCCCCGGTGAACGCGATGACCGCCGGCTCGAACCTGATCAGGTACAAGGCCTATTTCGTGAATTCAGGCACCGGGCTTACCGATACCCCGGTCCTTGATGATGTGACGGTCACTTATCTTAAAAAAGCCGAAATACTTTATTCAAAGGAGGAATGACAGATGAGATACGGGACCATATTCCTTGCGCTGGTGCTTATGGCCGTGAATACGGTATCGGCCGAGACCAAAGCGCCCGCCGAGGGCTATAGCACTGCTGTGCCTTTGCCTCCGCAAAGGGCCGTAGAGGGCGGAATAAAGATATCGAAGGCCTCGGTAGATTTTTCAGGAGGGGAGTACCGCGTCATCGTGAACGGCAAGACGGGCCTTCCGGACGGGGCCAGGATATACGTCTTCCTTAAAAAGGGCGAATTCCCGCTGAATTGCAAGATAGCGCGTGTGTCGGGGGGCAAATTTTCGGCCGAGCTCGGACCTTTCCAGGTGAAACTGCCTGTAGGCGTATATGCCGTCGAGGCGTCCCTGTCCGCCGGAGACATATCCGGCACGAAAGATATCTTCCGGCTCACGGCGGGAAGGCCAGAGGACGCGGCAAAGGAGGAAGAATCTAACATGGCCGCGTTATCTGAAAGTTTCGCATCGGTCAGCGGCCTCTTTGAAGAGCTCGAGCAGAAGCGCGCGGATTCAAGGGAGAATTTCGACCCGGCGGAATGGAATAAATGGTCGGAAGGGTGGGCCGCCAGGCTTAAGAACGAGCAGCAGGCCGTCGATAACAATATAAAGCCGCTGCTGGCCGGCGATTATTCCGGCCCCGGGCAGTCCCTTTCGCAGGTGATCAGGGACCTGGACCAGCTCGGAAGGGTGTATTCGTCCGAATTGGCCGGAGGCGGAATAAAGGACGCTTACCCCTACGCCTTCAGGGACCCGGCCCAGCTGAGGGCGGTCATCAACGAAAGCCTTAAAAATAGCAAAAAAGTCGTATTGACAAACCGTGCCCTTAATGGTATATGAAAGGTATACTACTGGTATTAAATGGTATAGTATAATCCAACATGAAAGGAGGTGAAAAGATTGAAATATCTTATCGCATTGTTAGCAGTCATGACAGTATTCGCGGCTGCCCCGCAGGATGCCCACGCTGTGTTGAATTGGGCCGGCGAGGACACCGACACGCCGTCGAACGCCCTTAACTGGAGCTACGGTTTCTCGCAGGGAGGCGACGCGGTCGAGCTGGTCACGACGCCGGACGGTAATTGCGCTCCTTCGGTAACCACGGAGAAGCATTCCGGCGACGAATCGATCAAGTTCCACTGGACGCATACGAAGGATACCGTCAACTGGGGCACAAGGACCGCGTTGCAGGTCGGAAGCGACGGCAACGGCGGGGACAACCTCGGGACTTCGATGATGTTCCACGACATCTCCACGGCGAGCAACCTGACATTCTGGGTCAAGGGAGCTTCCGGCGGCGAGCAGTTCAGGGTCGCGTTGAACAGCGGCTGGGCGGGATCGGCGTATCCGACCGACCAGACGAACCAGCTGTTGGTCGGCGGGGTCACGAGCTCGTGGCAGCAGGTAATCGTCCCCCTGTCGGGATTCTCATATGATTTCCAGTACTCGGAAAATCCCGGCCCGATAGACCTGGCCCATTTGACGGGCGTCAGGTTTGTGGTCGAATCAGGCGAGCCGACCGGCGAAGGGACGGTGTATATCGACGATATCTCGTTCGATACGCAGACGGTCCCGGAACCGATGAGCCTTCTTTTGCTTGGCTCGGGTTTAAGCGGCATGCTGGTCTTTGTAAGGAAACGCTAAAATAACGTCCGTCTCCCGCATCCTTATGGCAGCTTGACAAATTCTCGCTATGTGGTATACATAAGGTATGGGTGGTATAGACCAATCCTAACCGGATATAGTATCTACGAGGAGGCGGGAGATGGACGGTAAATTTGACAAAAAGAGGCCGATGCTCTTTTACCAGCAGTTTGCGGACATAATCAGGGACCAGATCAACAGGGGCCGGTATAAACCGGGCGAATATATCCCTTCCGAAAGGCAGCTGAGCAAGGATTTCAAGCTCAACAGGATGACCGTAAGGAAGGGGATGGCGATGCTGATAGAGGAAGGGCTGCTTCAGCCGTTCAGGGGGCGCGGGACTTTTGTCACGGGATATCCGCAGGCCAGGGCTAAGTCCGGGTCCAAGGATATAGGCTACGTCTTCATAAAGGATTTCAATTTTCCGCTTTCGAAAAATCCTTACTACACCGAGATCCTTGAAGGGGCGGAAGCCGAAGCGTCAAAACAGGATTATAAGTTCTTTCTAATGTCAGTGGATTACGATGAGAGCAAGCTCAGGGATCTCGCGTCGCGCATAATAAGCGACAAGATAGGCGGGGCGGTGTTTGTAGGCAGGTTCGACGAAAAGGTCGAGGAGATGATAACCTCCCTCGCGAAACGCAAGATACCCGTAGTCGTCATAGACAGGTATGTGCCGTATAACGGCGTCAGCGCAGTCCTTACGGACAACGCGAAGGGCGCGTATGAGGCCGTAAGCTACCTGGCTTCGCTGGGCCACAGGGATATCGGTTTTATAACCGGGCCGAAGTCGAACCAGGCGGTGCAGGAGAGGTCCGACGGTTTCTGGAAGGCTGTAAGGGAACTCAAGCTCAAGGTAAGGGATGAGTCGGTAGCTGAGAGCGACCTGCATATACACGGCGGATACCTGGCGATGAAGAAGATACTTGGGATGCGCAACCCCGCTTCGGCGGGACATAGGCATCCCACGGCGGTCTTCGCGATAAATGACGAGGCGGCGATAGGCGCGATGCGCGCCATACACGAGAAGGGGCTGGAAGTCCCGAAGGACGTGTCGCTTGTCGGGTTCGACGATATCGAATGGGCGACGCACACGATGCCCGGGCTTACTACCATCAAGATCTACAAAAAAGAGATTGGCGCGGCTGCCGTTAAGAAGCTTATCGAGCAGATCGAGGACAAAGCCGCTCTGCCGGTGAAGAACGTGATGCCGGTAAAGCTCGTCCTCAGGGAGTCTTGCGCACCTCTGCGGAGGGGCCACGCCAATGTTTAACATCTTGAGGAGAAATAAATGGGTAGTAAGCTGGAGAAGTACGGATATTTTGATAACGAAAATAAGGAATTTGTCATCACGAGGCCCGACACGCCCCTTCCGTGGATCAATTACCTCGGCTGCGAGCAGTATTGCGGCCTCATGTCGAATACCGCGGGCGGCTACAGCTTCTGGATAGACCCGCTCGAGAACAGGATACTGCGTTACAGGTATAATAACATCCCCTCAGACAGGGGCGGCAGGTACATCTACCTGAGGGACAACAAGTCCCGCGATTTCTGGTCCGCCTCATGGCAGCCCGTCCTTAAAGATCCCGATGAATACAAGTACGAGTGCCGCCACGGCCTCGGATACACGGTCATATCCTCTGAATATTCGGGAATAAAAACAAAGACGGCCTATTTCGTCCCTCTCGGGGAGAACCTCGAGGTTTGGATGATGGAAGTCGGGAACGCCTCCAAAAAAGACCGCGACCTTACGGTCACTTCTTTCGTGGAATTCTGCCTGCCGAACGCGCTTGAGGACATGACGAACTTCCAGGCGAACCTGAATACGGGCGAGACGGACTACGAGAACGGCACCGTCTACAACATCAGCAAGTACCGCGTGACGAAGGCGCATTTCTCGTTCTTTACCGTAACGAACCGGAAGGTAGACAGCTTCGACAGCAAGCGCGACGACTTCCTCGGCCCCTACGCCGACCTGAGCGCGCCGCGCGCCGTTAAGGAAGGCAAGGGAAAGAACGGCATAAGCTGCGGATGGTCTCCGGTAGGCTCGCATAACATCAAAATCAAACTCAAGAAGGGCGAATCGAAGACCGTAATATTCGTCCTCGGCGTCGCGCACTCGAGGAAAGAGGTTGACGTACGCAAGAAGAAGTATTCCACGAAGGCTAAGGTCCTGGAAGCGTTGAAGGACCTGAAAGCCCACTGGGACGAGAACCTGGATAAATTCAGGGTCGAGACGCCGGATGAGGACCTGGACCTGATGGCCAACATCTGGAACCAGTACCAGTGCCGCTCGACATTCAACTGGTCGCGTTCCGCCTCTTACTATGAGTCCGGCATCGGCCGCGGCATGGGTTTCCGCGATTCGAACCAGGACACCCTCGGTTTTGTGCATATGGTCCCCGAGAAAGTCAAACAGAGGATCATCGACCTCGCGTCCACGCAGTTCGAGGAAGGCGACGCTCATCACCAGTATTCCCCGCTGACCAAGAAGGGCAGGGAGAGGGGGTATTCCGACGACCATTTGTGGCTGGTATATTCGGTCGCGGAATATATCAAGGAGACGGGAGAGAGGGATTTCCTTTACAGGGAAATCCCCTATAACAACGAAAAAAAAGGCACGCTGCTCGAACATCTCGAGAAGGCGATAGATTATTCGGTCAAGAACACCGGGCCTCACGGACTGCCGCTTTCCGGTTTCGCGGACTGGAACGATTGCCTGAACCTGCGCGGGCCGAACAACAAGGGCGAGTCCGTACTGGTCGCGCAGATGCTCGTCGCCGCGGCGAAAGAGATGGCCGCGCTCATGAGGTTCGCCAAGGATACGAAGCGGGCCGAAAGGTTCGATAAGATAGCGGAGGGCTTCACGGGCAGGATAAATGAGGAAGCATGGGACGGCGCGTGGTATGCCAGGGCTTATGACGATAATTCCGGCGTTGTCGGCTCATCGAAGAACAAGGAAGGCAAGATATTCCTCGAGACGCAGGGCTGGGCCGTCATGTCGGGCGTGGCGTCGCCGGAACGCGCCGTAAAGACGCTTAATTCGGTGGAGAAGCACCTCGCTACCGAGCACGGCGTCATCCTGCAGCAGCCCGCCTACAGCGATTACCATAAAAGCCTGGGCGATGTTTCTTCGTATCCGCCGGGGCTTAAGGAGAACGCGGGCATATTCTGCCACCCGAACCCGTGGGTCATGATAGCCGAATGTATCGTCGGCCGCGGCGAGAGGGCGATGCGGTATTACAAGTCGATACTCCCGCCGTCGAAAGACCCGGATGTAAGGAGGGTGGAGCCTTATATCTATTGCCAGATGGTCGCCGGAAGGGACCACCCGGATTTCGGAGAGGGCAAGAACTCGTGGCTTACCGGGACGTCGGCATGGAATTTCGTCGCAGTCTCGAAGTACATAATCGGCATAAGGCCGGACTATGACGGGCTTGTCGTCGACCCGTGCATCCCGGAGAAATGGCAGGGATTCAGGGCGGTAAGGAAGTTCCGCAACGCCGTTTATGACATCTCGGTAAGGAACCCGAAGCGCATAAGCAAGGGGATATCTTCGGTAAAGGTCGACGGGAAGATGATGGAAGGGAATAAACTGCCCATATTCAACGACGGGAAGAAGCACTCCGTCGAAATGGTGATGGGTTAACGGATAAAGGAGACAGAGATGAGGAAGATCGTTATTTTGGCGGTAATGTTGACGGCATCGCAGCAGTTCGCATGCGCGGACGAGTACGCCGCGGTATTCAAGGAAGATATGGGCAAGTACACCTACGCTTATCCCTCGACAAGCACGATAGAGATAGCGGAAACAGGGGCGAAGGACGGTAAGTCCTGCCTCGCGCTCGTGCTTGACTGCAAGGAGTACTCCGGCGGCGCGTTCGCGGTCAACGACCCGATCGACGTTTCGCAGATAAGGGAGACCGGCGCCCTGGAGTTCTGGATAAGAGGCGGAAAGGGCGGCGAGAGGCTTGAGGTCGCGCTTGTCAATGAGCAGGCGGACGGGAAAAAAACGGAGAGCGTCATCAGCCTTAATTCCGTGGGCAGCGTAGATACCCAGTGGAAGAAGATAGTCATACCCCTAAAACTCTTCCCGAAGAAGGGCATCTACTGGGATGCGGATAAGGGCAAGGAGCTCCCGGCGGAGTTCGACTGGAAGAACGTCACCGAATTCAAGGTAAGGACGAGGCCTGCGCAGGTCCCGGACGATATCAGGCTGTATTTTGACAATATAGCGTTCACGAAAAACGCGGTATCCGGCGTCAACGCGCTTGTCGTGTTCGACGGCGCTTTCCCGTCCTACACATACGCGTATCCGGAGAGCGGCAGCAAGATAACGATATCAGCCGATAACGCCTTCGAGGGCAAGCCCTCGGCAAGGATAGCGCTGGACGCGAAGGATTATTCCGGAGCCGCCTTTGCCTTCGGGCCTGTCGACCTGAGCGGAATGCGCCAGGCAGGCGTCCTTGAATTCATGATGAAGGGCGGCGCCGGCGGCGAGAAAGTAGAGCTGGACCTCGTGCAGGCGGCCGAGCCGAAGGTGGAAGCCGGCGTGAACCTCAGCGGCATCAAACCGCTTACGTCCGAATGGCAGAAGTATGAGATACCCCTCAGCATGTTCCCGGCAAGGGGCAAGTACTGGGACGACGCGTCGAAGAAAGAGATCGCCGCTGACATCACGAACTGGGACAAGATAGGCGAACTGAAGTTCAAGATCAGGAAGGACGAGAACAAAGAATGCTTCCTATACATAACGGACGTAAAGTTCAGATTGCAGTAATAGCGGCGGCGGTATTGCTCTGTTCATGCGCGAAGCAGCCCGAGGTCGAATTCAAAGTGCGGGTCTTCGACAATGATATGGCCGTTTGCCGCGATCATTGGGGAGACTCCTGGATAGGAAACGGAAGCGGAAGCCGCGTTGACCGGGCCGACGACAAGATAAAACTGGCCGACCGGGGAAAAGAAGGCCTCGTGCTCGATTTTTCCGGGGAGAACGCTAAGGGCGGCTGGTGGTCGGCATGTCTGGCCCGGCCGATGTGGCAGGTAATGTCCCTCGATGGCTATAAGGAGAAGGGATACCTCGAGATGTCCGTAAAAGGAGCCTCCGGCGGGGAAGAGTTCGTGGTCGGGCTCGCTGACAAGAGCAAATTAAAAAGGGAGGCGATGCTGCCTTCCCCTAAATTCTTTGCGGTCACGGCGGAATGGCAGCGCGTCAGGATACCGCTCGCGGAATTCTCCGCCGTAAAACAGAGCCTGGACCTCGACAGGATATCGCACATAATATTCAGGAACGGCGGAAAGCCGGGGAAGTTCGCGTTTTACGTTAAGGATGTTTCGTTCCGTTCCGAACTCGTCGAGAAGGCCTATCCGCTGATAAAGGTCGACCAGGCGGGATATGCGCCGGCGGAAATAAAGATCGCGAAGGTCTCGGGCATCGGGATAAAGGGCCGAGCGGGGGGCGTCTTCCGCATAGTCGATGAAGATTCCGCGCGGGATGTCTTTTCCGGGAGGCTCAAGCTCGTATCTGCGCGCGACAGGGTGACCGGCGACGCGGTATTCGACGCGGACTTTACGGCATTCGACAGGCCCGGAAGATACAGGGTGCGGGTCGATGGGACCGATATTAAAAGCCCCGTCTTCTGCATCTCCGATTCGGCCTATGAGGTCGTGCTGCGCGATTCGCTCAGGATGTATTTCTACCAGAGGTGCGGCACGGCCCTTGAGACGGGCTGCGCAGGCAAATGGACCCACCCTTTATGCCATAATGATGACGCATACCTGTTTTCTGAGGGATCCAAAAAAATAGAAGCGGCGGGCGGCTGGCACGATGCCGGCGATTACGGCAAATATGTGGTCAACGGCGGGATAGCCGCGGGGACGCTGCTCGCGATATACGAACTCTGCCCGGGGAATTTCACCGACGGCCAGCTTGGGATACCCGAGAGCGGGAACTCCGTCCCAGATATACTCGATGAGGCGAAGTGGGAGGTCTCGTGGTTCCTTAAGATGCAGAGGGAGGACGGAGGGGTCTGCCATAAACTGGCAGCCGAATATGTCCCGGTCGACAGGTCCCCTGACAGGGACCTCGAGAAGAGGTTCATAATGGACATATCGACCCCTGCCACCGCAAACCTGGCCGCTGTCGCCGCGATGGCCTCGCGGACCTACGGCAAGTTTGACCCGGATTTCTCGAAGAAATGCCTGGATGCGGCGGAGAGGGCGTGGGCGTACCTGAAGTCCCACCCTTCGGATTATCCGCCGAGGGGCTACTCCGATCCTGTCTTGGATAAGGGTGATATTGACGGAGGCGAATACGGCGACGACCCCCAGGGCAAGTGGACCCAGGGCGACAGGGACGAGAGGTTCTGGGCCGCCTGCGAGCTGTTCCGCTCGACCGGAAAAGAGGAATACCACGGTTATATCAGGGCGAACTATTCCTTATTCAAGGCCGGCCACGCGATGAACTGGCAGCAGCTCCAGAACATGGGGTTGTACGCTTACTGCATGTCCGCGTCAGCCGATGCGGCGATTAAAAAAGAGATCATCAAATCGATGGACAGGTACGGGAACGGGATGCTGAAGGCTGCCCGCGCAAACGCGTACGGAAACGCGCTGCACAATTATGAATATTACTGGGGCTCGAACACAGTAGCGCTGAATTACGGCGTGGACCTGGTATATCTATACGAATTGACCGGGGACCGCAGGTACAGGTCCGCGGCGCTCGACCAGTTGCACTACGTCCTGGGCAGGAACGTGTTCGGGCTGTCGATGGTCAGCGGCATAGGAGAGAAAAGTATAGAAAAATATTATCACACGTGGTTTAATAATAGCGATCACGATACCCTGCCTCCCGGGTTCATGGTCGGGGGGCCTAATGCCGATAATTTCAGGGTTTCGCGTTACCCCGGCCGCTGCTACAAGAACGTCGGCTACGATTTTACCGTCGATGAGATAGCGGTCAATTATAACGCGCCGCTCGTGTTCGTATCGGGCTATTTTTCGGCAAAAAAATAAAGGAGGATGACCGGTGAAGAAGACGGTTCTGTTCATTTTGATGTTCATGCCCGCGGCCGCTCTATGCGCGGCGGCGGTATACAGTATATTCTCCGAGGAGATAGAGAGGGAAGGGACCTACAGCTATTCCTACCCGACCGACGGCACCAGCGAGATCAGGACGACCAATATCGAAAAGCATTCGGGCAACTATTCGATGAAAGTGACCCTTAATCCCGCGGGATATTCCGGCGCGGCGATCGGCAATTACCCGCCGATGGACCTCGCGCAGTGCCGCGAGACGGGCGCGCTCGAGTTCTGGATAAAGGGAGAGAAGGGCGGGGAGAAATGCGAGATACTGCTGCTCGACGACTCGAACAACGACGGGACGAAGACCGAAGCCGGAGTGGTCATCGCGCCGAAATACGCCACGATAACCAGGGATTGGCAGAAGGTCAGCATCCCGCTGAAGGCGTTCCCCGATGAAGGGCAGTACTGGGACGGGGCGAAGACGGTCAAGAACGCGATAAACTGGAAAGAGATCGTCGAGTTCAAGATCGCGAGCCGCCCTTACGACAAGAATGCCGAATTCACGGTATATATCGACGACATAAACATAACTACGCCATGAAGAATAAGATAAACTCGCTATTGGCCATGATCGCATGCGGGGTTTTTGTCCTCCCGAATTCCGGAAAATGGTACACGAAAGACGATTCTCCGGATAAGGGCACTTCCACGATCAATTTCAAGGTGGACGAAAAGACGAATGCAGCCGGCGGGGACGGGTCGATAAATTTTGAATATAGCCTGGGGAAGGGCTTCCAGTGGCCGTATGTCCAGCTGTTATATCCGCTTTCGCAGGACGATGCTGCGGGCACCACGGACCTCAGCGTGTATTCGGGCGTCTCTCTCTGGATGAAGACCGAGGGCAAGACGCAGGTAAGGCTGGTCATATTCACTTCCGAGGACGGGGTGACCGATATGGGCAACAGCGGCACCTACAGGCATAACGAGGCCTCAATAAAGACGTCCGACAAATTTGTATTGTATAAAATACCTTTTGAGCAGTTCAAGACCCCGCAGTGGTGGCTTAGCCAGCATCCGAAGGCGAAAAAGCAGGTTGACTGGAGCAAGTCGATAGAGTTCGCGGTAATGGAGGACGACAGCCTGTCGGCCGGCGCGAGCGAGAAGGGGTGGATAGACGATGTAACCTTTTACAGGGGGCCGCTCGAGATAAGGGGAGAGATCCCGGCGGACAAGGAGTCCGGCGTGAGGGCGGACTCGGCCGTGAAGATATCTTTTAATTTTCCCGTGGCCGCGGAAGAGCTCCAAAAAAATTTCAAGCTCATCAAGGTCGACCAGGGAGGCAAGCCGGTCGAATGCAATATAACCGTTTCCGCGGACGGCAGGGAATTGACAGCCATTCCCGTGAAGCCGCTCGACGCGAAGAGCCGTTATCTTTATAAGATATACAGGAAACTCGTGAATTTCACGACCGAATACGGCATCGGGAATATCTACGGCCGCGTGACCGACGAAAAGGGAGAACCCGTTGCGGACGCCTCGATCAGGACTTATCCCGACGATAAGAGGACCAGGTCCGACAAGGACGGCAGGTATTATTTCGAGGGTGTGAACCTCGACAGGATATGCATATATTGCGTGAAGGACGGCTATTTTACGGGGTTCGGCGTGTTGCCGCTTGTGCCGAAGGAAGATTTCTACGTGGATTTCAGGCTTTCGGAGGTCCCGAAGAGGGACGGAAAGGTCCAGCCGTATATCTTCGGCGTTAATTTCAACGACTGGGAGACGGAAGGATACCTCCTGCCGGTCAAGGACAAGGTCAGGGCCGCCGGTTTCACGATAATGAGGTGGGGCGGCATCGGCAAGGACTTGATCGAGGTCGACGAGGCGAAGATGGACGAGTTCATTTCCTATGCGAAGGCGGTAAAGACGGAGCCCGTCGTGCAGGTCAGGCTCATAAAGGGCAGCATAGAGGAAGCCGTGAAGGCGGTGAAATACTGCAATATTGCCAAGCGCTATAAGGTCAAATACTGGATAATCGGCAACGAGCCCGACTGGTACAACCAGAAAGAGTGGGGGCCATACGGCGCGGAGGATTACTGCAGGGATTACCGCGCGTATTACAACGCTATGAAGGCGGTGGACCCCTCTATAAGGATAATGGGCCCCGAGCTGACCGCGAAATACTACCTTGCCGCGCAGGATAACTGGATAGAGCCGTTCCTCAGGGAGTGCGGCGATATCGTCGATATCATTTCCATCCATCTCTACCCGTACAGCGGCAAGCAGCCGCCCCAGCAGACGCTGATGGGCCTCGGTAATTACAGGCGCGTAATAGACAGCATAAGGGAAAAGACGAAAGAGATCGCCGGGCGCGAGATACCGATTGCGGTGACCGAGTATAACCTGACATGGGACTGGCTCGCCGAGGGAGACGGCGCGAACAATTCCTTTTACGCGGGGCTCTATCTCGCCGATTTCCTCGGGGCGATGGCCGAGAAGCAGGTGTTCATGACGAACTTCTGGGATATCATGGAGAGGGGGACGATCGGCTTCCTCGAGCACGAGACGTTCAAGCCGTACCCGACATATTACACGTTCGTGATGTATAAGAATTTCCGCGGGGAACTTATAGATGTGAATCCGGGCAGGAAAGAACTGAAGGTTTACGGCGCGAAGGACAAAAGCGGCAATGTGATACTGATGGTCATCAACAAGAGCGGCAGCAGGCAGGTCGAGGCGGAACTGGCGCCGGCGGCCCTGAAGAAAGCGCAGGACAGGTATTATTCATTCCCGCCGTATTCGCTTACATGCCTGAAGATCAGCTCCGGCGGCAAGTGCTCCGACGCGTGGCAGTATTCGAAGGAGA
>JBAYMW010000028.1:0-14264 GCA_041663405.1 Candidatus Omnitrophota bacterium
TCAAGCATATCGACCACCCTGAGGCCCTGGATGTTGTGGTCGAACCCGCCGTGGTCTTTCATCAGCTCATGGAGTTCCTGTTCCCCCGTATGGCCGAAAGGCGGATGCCCTATATCATGGGCGAGGGCCACCGCTTCCGTCAGGTCAACATTAAGCCCAAGGGTCTTCGCGATCGAAACGGCGATCTGCGAGACCTCGAGAGTATGCGTGAGCCTTGTCCTGTAATAATCGCCTTCGTGGTTGACGAATACCTGGGTCTTGTACTCGAGGCGCCTGAACGCGGTGGAATGTATGACCCTGTCCCTGTCCCTCTGGTAACAGGTCCTGTAGGGATGCTCCTCTTCCTTATGCATCCTGCCCCTTGAATCGCGCGACTTCATCGCGTAGGGCGCGAACGTCTTGGACTCTATCTCCTCTAAATCTTTTCGCGTGAGCATTTCTTCAGCATCGCATAAAGGGAATCGAGCGATTGGGATATGACCTTCGATGAAGCGAAGATCGGCATGAAATTGACGTCGCCGTTCCATCTCGGCACTATATGCATATGGACGTGGCCCCTGACGCCGGCGCCGGCGGACCTGCCGATATTTACGCCTATATTGAACCCGTCAGGCTTCAGCGCCTTTTCGAGCATCCGCTGGGTCTTGTTGAGCAGGCGGAGCATGTCCAGCAGTTCCGCGTCCGTAAGCTTCGTGAGGCTGTTGACGTGCCTGAAAGGGACGATCATCAGGTGCCCGTTATTGTAAGGATATATGTTAAGGATCGAAAAAGAGTGCTTGCTCCTTTCGATGATGCGCGCTTTCCTGTCGCTGCCGGACCGGGGCTTCGAACAAAAAATGCACCCCTTCATCGAGTTGACGTTCGTGATATATTTCGTCCGCCAGGGAGCCCACAGCCTGTCCATAGATACTCTCCTCTTATAGCTTGACTATCTCCGCCTTGATCTTCTTCGATATCTCAATGATCCCGTAGGAATTGAACTTCGCGAACACCTTATCCGTGGGGCTGCCGGGATTAAGGAATAATACGCCCTTGAAACTCTCGTTAAGCGCATGATGCGAATGGCCGAAGACTATGCAATCGACCCCGTCATCCTTGAATTCCCCATAGATCCTTTCGATCATGCCGTCGGGAGCGCCCCAGCCGTGCGTCAGCCCTATCTTATGGCCTTTCAGCTCGATCACCTCTTTTTTCTTAAGCGACGCGGAAAGGCCCGGCGAGTCCATGTTCCCGCAGACCGCTATGGTCTTCTTTATCTTATTCAACTTCTCGAGCAGCTTATTCTCTGTCAGGTCTCCCGCATGCAGGATAAGGTCGCATTTTTTCGCCTCCTCGTATACCGCCTTCGGCATCTCCTTTGCCATCCTCGGTATATGGGTGTCCGAGAGCACAAGTATCCTCATCAGGCTGTCTCCGAACCCATAAGCTCTTCCCACCTTCCGGCCGCCATCTGCTGTTCTACAGGGAGCACCGTCCTGTGCCTGCCCGCTATATCCATCAGCGTATTAAGCTCGCCCGGGCCCCATATGAGGCACTTTGCGTCCTTGGCCAATAACTTCGCGTTAGCCCCGACTTCCGCCGCCGTGACGATTATCTTGCGCTTCAGGATGTCCTTATGTTTTTTGCAGTAACTTATATAATCGATAATGTGGCTGTCCTTCAACGGCCTCGAGCTGAACAGTACCACCCAAGCAGAGTCCCCGCCTGACAGGTTTATGTATGAAACACCTTCCGATCTCGAATTCTCTATTTCGCAGGACTTGAAATGCGGGATCTTAAGGCTCTTGCCCGACAGCTCTATCAGTTCGCCCTTGAAGGACATGAACAATTCGCCGGTTATCCTTATCCTGTCCCTGCTGTTCTCTGAAACATATGAATCTATGAAACCGGACATGGAATCCCTGAACCTCGTGATCTTCGGCTCATGGCCGCTGTCAAACAGGAACTCCTTGCTGTGATAAACGTTCTTGAGCCAGAACTCGAAAACCTTATCGCGGATAAGATAGCAGGTCCCGTGTTTCGAGACCATCCCCGGGTCGATCAGCTTTTCGAGGAGCGCGGCCGCTTCGGGTTTCTTTATTCGCGATACCGCGGCTATATCGACAAGCTTTTTCGCGCCGCCTGAAAGGGCGAGCAGCACGGATGTCATGCGCCTGTCAAGGTCCTCGAATTCTGTAATAACTACGGAAAAATGCTGGTTCAATATTCCCTTCGAGTCGAACAGCGTCTCGGTGAACGTATTTACCAGCTCGTCTTTATGGCAGCTCGCCGGGAGGCTTCCCGCGCGTTTTTCCATGCTCAACAGCACCGAATCCATATAGAACGGGTGCCCGTCGGTGAAGGATGCCACGAACTCCCGCAATTCAGGAGGAAGCTTCCTGCTCGATAGCCTGGAATCTATGAACCCGCACGCTTCATTTGTATCGAACGTCCCGAGCTCGCATACCTCAAAATTCCCGAACAGCAGCGAAAGCTTTTCCGACAGTATCTCCCTCGCCTGTTTTATCCGCGATGAAGTGACGATATACATAGTGTCCTTCTGCACCATTATGAATTTACCGAGTTCGGCAAAGACATCTTCGATGCCCAACCCGTCCAGCTTATCGAACTCGTCGATCATGACCACCGGCTTAAGGCCTGTCTCCGAGAAAGCTATCGCAGGAAGCTCGAGGGCCGCCCTGAACGCCTTCGCGCCCTTACCAGACCTGGCGAGAAGTTCGACCGCATTTACGGCCTTTGCAGTCCTTGAGACCTTCTCCGTCCGGTCGAGATACCTGTAAAGCAGCGTGGACGCAAATTTTTCCGCAAATGAGGTCAGCCCCTTATCTTTTACTTCGATATATACCGGGACCAGGTCCTTCGAGTTCAGGAAGGAGGTAAAACGGTAGATCAGGGAGGTCTTGCCGCAATATGCCGGCCCTATGATAGCGACGTTCTGGCGGTATCCCGAACGGAGGCCGTCCGCCCTCTTCTGGAGAAGGGCCAGTATATCGCCCCTGCCGTAAAAATTATTTCCTATCGCGGGATCAAGCAGCATTATCTCGTATCCTAAACTTTATTGTAAATAGTGCAAAGGATTCTGCGGTTTATGTTTATTCCTGATCTCAAAATGCAGGTATGCTGAATTACCCCTGCCTCCCGACCCGACTTTTGCTATCGCTTCCGACCGCCTTACGTCCTGGCCGGTCTTCACGAGGATCTCGGAATTATGGGAATATACGGTCTGCATGCCGTCGCCGTGGTCTATGATGACGGTCTTGCCGAAACCCCTGACCTTATCCTCGCAAAAGATGACCCTGCCGCTGCGCGATGCCGCGACGACAGCGCCTTCCTTAGCGTCGATATCTATGCCTTTACTGGGGACCGTGCCCTTCTTTTCGCCGTATGCCGTAACAACACGGCCTTTGACCGGCCATATGAACTCTTCGTGCGGGAAGGAAGCCGCGGAAAGTACCGGTATTATTCCTGTCCGTCCGGCAGGTTTCCCGGGTATTATAATGACTTGTCCGGCCTTTATCTCCTCGGCACCGGAAAGGCGGTTGGCATCGACTATGCTTTTGATCTCCACCCCGTAGTTCCTGGCGATGCGCCACAAGGTCTCGCCTTTTGCGACTTTATGGTAGACCCCTCCGGATGCCTTTGGCGGGAGTTCTTCCACCTTCGGGGTCCTTGTCACGGGCGCGCCTGCGCAACCCGCGACAACTACGGCAAGGAAAAACGCGAATACGGCTTTTTTATATGACATCTTTGATAAAATGGAGCGGGTGACGGGACTCGAACCCGCGATATTCAGCTTGGGAAGCTGACGTTCTACCAACTGAACTACACCCGCAAGATCCCGTTATCCCTAACCGGAAAGATGCATAAGTCTCCGAAACTTTGCGAATCTTTCCTTGATATCCTTATTTTTTAAACGCAAAAGCCTGTTGACGCTGAAATCTTCTACCGTATATGACGCAAGTATCGTCCCGAAGGCGCAGGCCTTGCGCAACTCCGCCTCATTCACGCGCCGCGCCTTGCTCATATAGCCCATGAATCCTCCCGCGAACGTATCGCCCGCTCCGGTCGGATCGAACGGGTCTTCGAGGATATATGCGGGATAAGAGAAGATAAATCCTTTGGATACACAAAGAACGCCGTGCTCGCCTTTCTTTATTATAGCAATTTTCGGGCCGCAAGAGAATATATATCTTGCCGCTTTCAGCAGGTTATGCTCTCCCGAAAACTCCCTGGCTTCCTTGTCATTCGCGAAAAATATATCCACGTGTTTCAACAGGTGCTTCAGCTGCTTCGGCTTGTTCTCTATCCAGTAATTCATCGTATCGCATGCGATGAGCCTCGGGTCCCTGATCTGTTTCAGGACATCGAGCTGCAGCGAAGGATCGATATTCGCAAGGAATACGTTCTCCGAATCCCGGTATTCCGCGGGTATCTCCGGTTTGAAATCCGCGAAGACATTGAGGTGGGTATATATCGTATGCGCCGTATTCAGGTCGTAATCATACTCGCCTTTCCACCTGAAGGTCCTGCCTCCGTCGACCTTCAAGCCCCTCGTGTCGACTCCCCTCTTATCGAGCAATTTTATGTACTTCTTCGGGAAATCGGCCCCGACCACGCCGACCAGCCTTGCCGAATTAAAGAACGTGGCCGCGCAGGAAAAATATACCGCAGACCCGCCAAGGGCCTCATCAACCTTTCCGAAAGGGGTCTTGACGGAATCAAGGGCTATCGAACCTACGACCAGAAGTGACATTATTTTAAGCAATCCTCCGAAATTTTCATCGAGCAATATTGCCCGCACATCGTGCATGTATCCTTTAAGGCCGAATGGGTGCGTTTCCTGTATTCCCTGGCTGTCTTGGGATCTATAGAAAGCCCGATCTGCCTGTTCCAATCCCTCTTCTTGCGCGCCTTTGACATCGCGATATCCCAGTCGATGGCACCCTTTACGCCCTTGGCTATGTCGGCGGCATGTGCCGCGATGCGGGCAGCGATGACGCCGGCCTTCACATCATCTGCGGACGGCAGCCCAAGGTGCTCCGACGGAGTGACATAACATATGAAATCAGCGCCCGCAGCTCCGGCAACAGCTCCGCCGATAGCCGACGTGATATGGTCATAGCCGGGAGCAATATCCGTTACGAGCGGCCCGAGTACATAGAACGGCGCTCCGCGGCAGATCTTCTTCTCCAGCAAAATATTGGATTCTATCTGGTCCAGCGGCACGTGGCCCGGACCTTCGATCATGACCTGTACGCCGCGTTCCGACGCCCGTTGCGCCAGTTCGCCGAGGGTTATCAGCTCCTGTATCTGCGCCCTGTCTGTCGCGTCCGCGAGGCAGCCGGGACGCATTCCGTCGCCGAGGCTCAGGGTCACGTCGTATTCAAGCGCTATGTCCAGTATCCTGTCGAAATCTTCATAAAAAGGATTTTCCCTGCCGTTGCGGACCATCCATTCCGCGAGTATCGCCCCCCCGCGGCTGACTATCCCGGTTATCCTTCCCTCTTCCTTTAAGCGGCTCACGGCTTCCAAAGTAACACCGCTATGCACGGTAAAGAAGTCGACGCCCTCAGCCGCCTGTTCCTCGAGGACCGAAAAGATATCATCCGTTGAGATGGACGATATCGGCCTCTTCGCGCGGGCCGATCTGACCACGGCTTCATATACAGGGACGGTCCCGACCGGGACCGCGGAACCCTTAAGTATCGCCTTGCGTATCCTCTTGAGATCCCCGCCGGTCGAAAGGTCCATTACGGCATCGGCTCCGTTCTCCACGGATATCTTGAGCTTCCTGAGTTCTGCGGAGAGTTTCGAGGAATCGCCGGAGGTCCCGATATTCGCGTTGACCTTCGTCCTCAGCCCTTCGCCTATCCCGCATAATTTGCGCTTCCTGTTCCTGTTAAGCAGGTTGCAGGGGATAACGGCTTTTCCCTCCGCGATCTTTCCGGACAATATCCTCGGGTCGATGCCTTCGGCTTTCGCGACCTGCCGCATCTCCCGCGTGATCCTTCCTGTCCTTGCAGATTCCAGTTGTGTCATATATTATCCAGTCTTTCTTTTAATGTCTTCGCCGCAGCCGCGATATTGCCGGCGCCGCAAACAGCCCTTACTACCGCTATCCTTTGGGCGCCCGCATCGATGACCTGCCCGATATTATCCGCGTTTATTCCCCCTATCGCTACGAAGGGTATATTTACCGCCTTCCGTACCTCCCGGACCAGGCCCAATCCTACGGCCTTATAATCGGGCTTCGTCGGCGTAGAAAAAACGGGGCCGACCCCTATATAGTCCGCGCCGCCCTTCCGGGCCGCAAAGGCCTGCTCGAGCGAATGCGTCGAGATGCCCAATACCTTATCTTTCCCTATGACCGCGCGAGCGGCATCCGGCGGTATGTCATCCTGCCCTATGTGCACGCCGTCAGCGCCGCACGCAAGCGCTATGTCGGGCCTGTCATTGATGATGAGCAGCGCGTCTTTCGAAACGGCGGCGATGGCCTTTTTTACCGCCCGGCCAAGGTCAACTATCTCCCGCGCTGCCGCATCCTTTTCGCGAAGCTGTATGATATCCGCGCCGCCTTTGGCCGCCTCCGCCGCTGCATCTACGAGGCTGCGGCCGCCCGCTGCCCTGCTGTCGATTATCACGTATAGCTTGAAATCCCGCACCGTTAAAACCTCGAGACGAGCTTCTTCTCCGCGTCATACGCCCTGAACCTGAGCCCTTTGAACCTGTCGGAGATCTTCTTATCTATCAGCTTGGAAAATTCTTCGAGCACGCGCAGCGATTCCTTCACGCGCTCCATATTTGCCGCGGATACGCCCTTCCATCCGGCGCGCTTCCTTTCTATCGCCTGCTTGCACCTGCCCACATCGCCTTCGGAATCACGTGCGGAAACTATCCCCCTTAGCCTTGCGGGATACAGCTTGATACATCCAGATACGCCGTGGCGGATCGCCTTGAACTCCTTAGTGAGCGGCGCGTCATCCAGAACGAACCTTGCGATCTCCTCGCAGACCCTCAGCCCTTCCCTCGACCTGTTGAGGTTCGCGTCGATGATCCTGTAGAGCTTCTCTTTCATTTGGATTTTTTTATCTTGCGGACGATATCTGAAGTGGACCTGCCTTTGACGAGCGTCACGGTGGCTACCCTGCCCCCGTAAGATCTCACGAAATCCGCACCCGCTATATCGCCGACCTTCCAATCGGCGCCTTTTACAAGCACCGAGGGCCTTATCTCCCTTATCAGCTTGACCGGCGTGTCTTCGCCGAATATTACGACATGATCTACGCATCCGAGGGATGAGACTACCGCCGCCCTGTCCTTTTGCTGCACAATAGGCCTGGACGGGCCCTTGATCCTCTTTACAGAGGAATCGCTGTTCAGCCCGAGTATCAGGACGTCGCCGAGATCCTTTGCCTTCCGGAGGTATTTCACGTGCCCAGCATGCAGGATATCAAAGCAGCCGTTCGTAAATACTATGCGCTTCCCCCTTGCCCTGAGCTTTGCGCAAAGCGGTTTCAACGCGGAGAACGGGACCATCTTATTATTGTCTGTCATATACGGTAGCCTGACAATATTAAAATAACGCCTCCTCTACCAGCTGGCAGAGGATATGCGCTATGGTGACATGCGACTCCTGGATCCTTGGGGTGGATCTCGAAGGGACTATAATGGAGATCTTTGCCGTTTTCGCGAGCCCGCCGCCGTCGCCCCCGGTAAGGGCTATCGTATCGAGGCCCTTATCATTCGCCAACCCGACCGCCCTTATCACATTTGAGGCCTTCCCGCTTGTAGATATGCCGATGGCGACGTCGTTCTTCGCTGCAATCGCGTCCAGCTGGCGGGAGAAGACTTCATCATAGGAATAGTCGTTCGCTATAGCGGTCAGCACTGATGTGTTGACTGTCAGTGCGATAGCAGGCAGCCCCTTGCGCTCCTTCATGAACCTTCCGACTATCTCGGCCGCGATATGCTGGCTGTCGGCGGCGCTTCCGCCGTTCCCGAACACTATTACCTTTCCGCCGGACTTAAGGGCCTTGATCATCGACTCCGCAGCCCTCATAATGTTGTCTACCTGAGGGCCGATCAGGGCTGTCTTAACGGATATGCTCTCCTGTATTATCCCTTCTATCTTTTTCTTCATATTTTAACCTTCTAGCCGAAGAATACTTTCGCTATATCGTAGAAGTCCTTGTCGACCGTCTTCAGCGTTCCAACGGCCTTTTCGATCGGGACCGCCTCGATCTTGTTGCCCTTGAGGCTTACCATGTATCCGAATTTTTTCTGTATTACCAGCTCGACGGCTTTGACGCCGAACCTTGTACCAAGGACCCTGTCAAACGCCGTGGGTGAACCGCCGCGCTGTATATGGCCGAGAACCGTTACCCTGGTCTCGAACTTTGTCTTCTTTTCTATCAGCTCTCCGAGCATCTGTCCGATACCTCCGAGCCTGACATGGCCGAAATCATCGAGTTTTTCCGCCTGGAGCACTTCTTCGTTCTCTTTGAATTTCGCTCCTTCGGCAACCACGACTATCGAGAAGTTCTTGCCCTGCGCATGGCGCTTCTTGATTATCGCGCATACTTCCTCGATGTCTATCGGCAATTCGGGTATCAATATGACGTCCGCGCCGCCTGCTATCCCTCCGTGCACCGCTATCCAGCCCGCGTGCCTGCCCATCACCTCGACCACCATTATCCTGTTATGGCTTTCGGCAGTCGTATGGAGCCTGTCTATGCACTCCATCACGATATTGACGGCGGTATCGAAGCCGAACGTATAATCCGTCTCGCTAAGGTCGTTATCAATCGTCTTCGGCACGCCGACCACATTGATCCCTTCCTTTACGAGCTTATAGGCGACGCCGAGAGTATCTTCCCCCCCGACCGCAATAAGGGCGTCCAGCTCGAATTTCTTGAAATTATCCTTGACCATCTGGACGGCGCCTTCCTTCTTATAAGGGTTTGTCCTGGATGTGCTGAGTATAGTGCCGCCTTTCGGCAATATCCCGGATACGGAACGCAGGTCGAGCGGGATGATATCGCCCTCGACCAGGCCCTTCCATCCGTTCTTTATTCCCAGCACCTCATATCCTTCAAGAAAAGCCTTCCTGACAACTCCCCTTATGACGGGGTTCAAGCCGGGGCAGTCGCCGCCGCCCGTTAGTATTGCCAATCTCTTCATCAATTCCCCCTTTTAGCTTTTGTTTAATCGATCCTGCCGAACGGCAGGCTCACATCTTCCTTGTCCTTCTCTTTCTTCAAGACGGGCTTAGGCTCTACGCGGGTCGCGATCTTTGTCACATGTATCTTCACGATTATCGGTTCGTCTATGCCCAGCATCTCCTGTATCTTGGCCTTCACTATACCCTGGATCTTCTCGGTCGCCTCCGGTATGTTCGCATCGGCCCAGAATATAACCTTCGTTGAAATATCAATCCCCTTCTTAGTTGCTATGCAATCGGATTTAAGTTCTTTAACCTCCGGCAAGGAGGACCCGATCTTCCTTATGAATTCCTCTATCGCTGAAAGCGATATCGATACCTGGCCGTCCGGATTATTGAATGCTATGTTCTTCTGGCGCTGTATCCTTCCGACCGTGAACTGGTAAGCGGCCCACGAGACTATTATCAGCAGGAAACCGACCACGCCGACGCCGACCCTCAGCGTCATGGATGAATTAATGGAGTCCAGCGCGTTCATCACGGGCTCGCTCTCGACGGACCTGACGGATACCGCGATAAGGAAGAGGCCTATCGCCAAAAACACTACCAGAAAGAACAACATCGTCAGCCTGTTCAACACGTTCATTGCGAGCCCTCCTTTTCCGCCATCATCTTTTCTATGAATTCGGTGGTCACTTCCCCGCGCAGGAACGCCGGGTCGGATGTCAGCCGTTTATGCAGGTCTATGGTCGTCTTTATGGGTTCTATCGTGAATTCAAAAAGGGCGCGCTGCATGATCTGTATCGCCTCGGCGCGGTTCTTGCCGTAGGTTATCAGTTTCGCGATCATCGAATCATAGTTGGGCGGGATGGTATAGCCCTGATATACGTGGGAATCGACCCTGACCCCGGGCCCGCCGGGAGCATGGAAGAACGACACCTTCCCCGGGCAAGGCATGAAATTATTGTCCGCGTCTTCGGCGTTTATGCGGCACTCTATCGCATGGCCGCTGAACTTGACGTGGTCCTGGTCGAAGGAGAGCCTCTCTCCGGCAGCGATCCGTATCTGCTCCTTGACGATATCTATGCCCGTGACCATCTCGGTCACCGGATGCTCCACCTGTATCCTCGTGTTCATCTCCATGAAATAATAGTTCCCGCGCTCGTCCAGCAGGAACTCTATCGTGCCGACGCTCGTATAATTGGCCGCCTTGCACCCCTTGATCGCGGCGTCTCCCATCTTCTTCCTTAATTTTGCGTCCACCGCGGGAGAAGGGGATTCCTCCAGCAGTTTCTGGTGGCGCCTCTGGATCGTGCAATCCCTCTCTCCGAGATGCACGATATGCCCGTACTTATCGGCTATTATCTGGAACTCGACATGCCTCGGGTTCGGGATATACTTCTCGATATACACGGAAGGGTTCCCGAATGCGGCTTCCGCTTCGGCCTGGCATGTCAAAAGGACGCTGACCAGCCTTATATCGTTGTGCGCGATCCTCATGCCGCGTCCGCCGCCGCCCGCAGCGGCTTTTACTATGACCGGATACTGCAATTTGTGCGCGACGCGAAGCGCTTCTTCCTTCTCTTTCACGATAGTTGCGCTGCCGGGGATCGTAGGCAGGCCCGCCTTCCTCATCGTGTCCTTCGCCGCCATCTTATCACCCATCAAACGCATGGCTTCGGGAGTAGGCCCGATGAATTTTATCTGGCAGGATTCGCAGACTTCCGCGAAGTGCGCGTTCTCGGCAAGAAAACCGTATCCCGGATGTATCGCTTCGACATCCGTTATCTCCGCGGCGCTTATTATGCTCGGTATGTTAAGGTAGCTGCTTTGCGGCGAGGCGGCGCCGATACAGACGGATTCGTCCGCGAATTTCACGTGGAGGGAATCCCTGTCTGCTTCGGAGTATACCGCGACGGACTTAATGCCCAGGTCCCTGCAGGCCCTGATTATCCTTAAGGCCACTTCTCCGCGGTTGGCGATAAGTATCTTCGAGAACATCTTCTAAGCCGGCTCTATTAAGAAAAGCACGTGCCCGAACTCGACCGGCTGCGCGTTCTCTACCGTAATGTCTACTATCTTGCCCTTGACCTCCGACTTTATCTCGTTCATCAGCTTCATCGCTTCGACGATGCAGATGACCTGGCCCGGCTCGATCATGGCGCCCTTTTCGACAAAAGAAGGCGCGTCCGGGGCCGGAGCCCTGTAGAAGGTGCCTACCATTGGGGCCTTTATCTCGATATATTTTGATTTCGCGGCCTCAGCGTCCTTCGCGGCCGCCGCTGCGGCTGCGCCCGCAGCCTGCGGGGCATGGACGATATAGCTTTCCTGCGTTATCTCGGGAACGCCGGATCCTGCGGCCTTTTTCAGCCTGATCCTGAGCCCCTCCCTCTCGATCTCGATCTCGACAAGGCCGTTCTCATTCATCAGGGCAATCATCTCTTTAAGTTCTTTGACGTTCATATATCCCCCTTTTGGTCCTCTCAGACCCTCTCGACGTATGCGCCTGTGCGGGTATCTATCTTAAGGACATTTCCCGCCTCGACAAACAGAGGCACCTGGATCGTGTATCCCGTCTCAAGCTTCACGGCTTTCGTGCCGCTCTTTGCCGTATCGCCCTTAAGGCCGGGGTCCGCTTCCACTACGGCCAATTCCACGAACATCGGAGGTTCTATAGTCATCAATTTGTTCTCGTAGAAAGAGGCGTTTACCGTCATGTTCTCTTTCAGGAAATGCGGGACATCGCCCATCTGCTCGGAGGTAAGCTGGAACTGCTCGTATGTCTTCTCTTCCATGAAATGGTATTCGTCTCCCGAAGCATACATGAACTGGAGCTTCTTATACTCGATGAATGCGTCCTCAAGCTTATCGCCCGAGCGGAACGTTTTCGGAAGGACGTTGCCGGTAGACAGGCTGCGCAGCTTCGTCTTTACGAAAGCCCCGCCCTTGCCGGGTTTCACGTGCTGGAACTCTATGACCACGAAGAGTTGTCCGTCCATTTTTATCGTTAAACCGTTCTTCAGATCACTTGTCGATATCATCTGTCAATACCTCGCATCCTTTCCTGGTTACTAATACCATATCTTCTATCCTTACCCCGCCCCATCCCGGGATATAAACGGCAGGCTCGACAGTAAACACCATCCCGGTCTTTAGAGCGGCGTGGTTCCTGCTGGAGATGGAAGGGCTCTCGTGGACTTCAAGCCCTATCCCGTGGCCGAGGGCATGCCCGAACCTTTTCCCGAGACCTTTTCCGTTAATAAAGCCCCGCGCGATTTTATCTATATCCGATATCCTCGCACCGGGCTTGATCGCCTTAATCGAGCGCCTCTGCGCTTCCTTTACTATGCTGTAAATCCTCTTATGTTCGGAATCAATTTTACCCAAAAAGAACACCCGTGTCAAGTCGGATTTATATCCTTCGTAGCTGACGCCTAAGTCCAATAGGACCATATCGTTAGGACGGATCAGCCTATCACCCGGACGGGCATGCGGGAATGCGCTGTTGGCCCCCGAGGCCACTATCAGCTCGAATGACGCCCATTCTCCGCTCGCGGCCCTTATGAAATACTCGGTCCTGGCGGCCAGGTCGTTCTCGCTGAGGCCAGGCTTGAGTATCGACCTGAAGTACGTTACCGCGTTCTCAAGTATATTTACGGAGTCCCTTATCAGCCCTATCTCCGCCTCGTCCTTGACCTGGCGGATGGCCTCTATCATGCCGTGTACCGATACCGCCTCGGCTCCCTTCACTCCGGACTTGATCCTCTCATAGGACGCATAGCTGAGATCGGACGATTCAAAGCCGAGCCTTCCTATCTTCGCCTTCCTCGCCAACCCGGTTATTACGTCGGGAAGCGATGGACCGGCTATGACTATGCTGAAATCCCTGACGTCCTTCTTCGCCTGCAAGGCGAACCTCTCGTCAGTGATCAGGTATCTTTTAGAGGGCGTTATAAGCAGGCAGGCATCCTCTCCCGTGTAACCGCTGATATACCGCACGTTCTGCGGCTTGGTCACAAGGATCGAGTCGACATCATGCTTTTCCAAAAGGCCTTTGACCCTGTTGAGGCGTTTATTAAAGGGGCTCAATTTGAATCCGATCTATTTAGTTTTTTTGGCTATTCCAATTGCGGCCTTAAGCCCGAGCCTGTAGCTGTCCAGGCCGAAGCCGCTGACCTGCCCGACAGCGACCGGGGCGATAAGCGAGGTATGCCGGAATTCTTCCCGGGCGTGGATATTTGACAGATGGACTTCGACGGTCGGTATCGAAACTGCCGCAACGGCATCTCTTATGGCAACCGAGGTGTGGGTATACGCCGCGGGATTGATCAGTATGCAATCGAACTTACCCTTAGCCTTGCCTATCCTACCGACGATCTCGCCTTCGTGGTCCGACTGGAATATCTCAAGGCTGACCTTATCCGCCTTCGCTATCTTTTCCAGTTCGGAATTGATCTGCTTAAGCGTCATCTTCCCATATACGCCGACCTCGCGGTCTCCCAGGAGGTTCAGGTTCGGGCCGTGTATTACAAGTATCTTTTTCATAGTCCTATTTTAACCCACTTTTGGGATTTTGTAAAGCTTGTCTGAAAAAAGATACACTATGCCTCCCATGAGACTGGTCAGGAGGACCGTCGCCAGAAAAAGTATCGAAACAGCCGCGGAGCTTCCTTTGCTTATGAACTCACTTAGGAACATCACAAAAGCGCTCTCCCTTACCCCCAACCCATTTATGGACGGAATCATGGAGGCAACCGATACAAGCGGCATTATCAGAAAAAGGTTAAGGAAAGATATCTCCTGTGAAAGACTCTTTATGATGAAATAAAGCGATACCACGGAGACGACCTGGGCCATTAGGGATATGCCAACGACCTTAACGACAACCACCGGATGCTCCTTGTACGCGTTTAGGGCGTTATACAGTTTGCGCAATTTTGAGCCCTTCCGAAAAGCGGACATGTTCAGTACCCCCGAAAACAGTCCTTTGGCAAGGTTTTTATTTAGAAAGAGCATAAATATAAGGAAAACAGCCCCGGCAAATGTAGCGCAGCCCCACATCAGTTTCGGGTCACCAATCTTGCCGTTCATGAACAGCAAGCCA
>JBAYMW010000029.1:0-13030 GCA_041663405.1 Candidatus Omnitrophota bacterium
AGCGAGCTCATTGTGCTTTCCGCCGAGGACCTGGGTCAATTTTTCCGGATTAAGATCGTGGTCGCCGCGAACTAGGGCGACGACAACGTCCTTGTCCACGGAGAATATGAGCGTCTTTATCATCTCCTGCGGTTTAGACTTCAGGAACGCGCAGACTGCTTCGATAGAGCCAACGTTCGGCGTGTGGATATCTTCGGGTTTCGGCGCGTTGGCAACGGCGGCCTGTTTAGGCAGCGCGTCAACAGCGGCCTTTTCGATATTGGCGGCATAGCTGTTGTCTTCGGTATAAACGATGACGTCCTCGCCGGAATCGCAGGGAGCCGTGAACTGGTGCGAGCCGGAGCCGCCCATCTCTCCGGATTCGGCCTCGACGATGACGAAATCGAGCCCGCAGCGCTTGAATATCCGTTTATACGTCTCGTACATATTCCAATATTCGTTATCGAGGGACACGGCGTCGGCATGGAAGCTGTATGAGTCCTTCATCATGAACTCGCGGCTGCGGAGGACGCCGAAGCGCGGACGGAACTCGTCGCGAAACTTGAAAGATATCTGGTAGAGATTTACGGGAAGCTGTTTATACGATTTTATCTCGCCCGCGGCGACGCTCGTAATGACTTCCTCGGCCGTCGGCGCGATGACGTTCAGGTGTCCGTGCCTGTCCTTGAACTTCGCCATCGTCTCGCCGTAATCGACGTCGCGTCCTGTCTGCTTCCAGAGCTCGATGGGCTGGACCGCCGGAAGCATTACTTCCAGGGCGCCCGCCTTATCCATCTCATCGCGGATGATATTTTCAACCTTATTGATTACACGCATGCCGAGCGGCAAATAGCTGTAAGCGCCCGCGGTCAGTTTACGGATAAGCCCCGCGCGGATCATCAGCTTGTGGCTTACGATCTCCGCTTCTGCCGGATCTTCTTTAAGTGTCGGGATCAATGATTTAGTCCATCTCATGTTGTCAGCCCTTTAATATTTTGTTTATCTCGGTTATGACGGCGCTTACAAACTCGCTCTCTTTAATTTTACGCACGGCCTTGCCTTTGATAAAGAGAAAACCGCTGCCCTTACCCGCGGCGATGCCGAGGTCTGCCTCTTTCGCTTCGCCGGGGCCGTTGACCACACAGCCCATGACGGCCACACGCAGGCCCGAGAGCTTGCCCTTTTCGTCCTTTATCTTTCCGAGCGCCTGTTCGACCTTATTCGCGATGCCTATAATATCCACTTCCGTCCTGCCGCAGGTCGGGCATGACAGGACTTCCGGGCCGAAATTGCGTATACCGAGCCCCTGGATGATATGTTTTCCGACGATGATCTCCTGGACCGGGTCGCCCGTAAGCGATACGCGTATCGTGTCGCCTATCCCCTCGGAAAGCAGTATTCCTATACCGAGCGTGGACTTCACCGTGCCCGATAACTCAGGGCCCGCGGCTGTGACGCCGATGTGGAACGGGTAGTCGCATTTATTGGCCATTAGCCGGTATGCGTCTATCGTCTGGCCGACATCGGAGACCTTAAGCGAGACCATTAAATTCCTGAAATCGAGATCCTCTATTATTTTTATATAATCGAGCGCCGCCTTCACCATCAGTGATGGAAACCTGCCCTTCGCTCCGCTCAGGACCTTGTCCTTCGAAACTCCGCCCGCAGGTATACGCACCGAGCCCGAGTTCACGCCTACGCGCACGGGTATATGGCGCTTCTTCGCGAGATTGATTACCGCGGCAACCTCTTCCTTCTTATAGACATTGCCCGGGTTGAGCCGTACGCCGTCGACGCCCGCGTTGATCGCCGCTATAGCGAGCCGGTAATCGAAATGGATATCGGCCTCGAGCGGGATATTTATCTTTTTCATTATCTTGGCGAGCGCTGTACAGCACGAGATGTCCTTCACTGCCGTTCGGACAATATCACAACCGGCAAGTTCGAGCTGCTTAACCTGCGCAACCGTAGCGGCGACGTCTAAAGTGCTGGTCTTCGTCATCGATTGTATCGAGACCGGGCTAGTGCCGCCTATCTTTACCCCGCCTAAACTTATGGTCCTCGTCCTGCGCCTTGTTATCTTCATTTTCCGAGTTTCCCGAATATGTCGTTATACGTGGCGAAAAGCATCAACCCGATAAAGAACATCCATCCCGCCTGCATCGCTATCTCCTGCGCCTTCTTGCTCAGCGGTTTGCCCCTTAACTTCTCGATGCCGAGGAATAATATCAATCCTCCGTCGAGCGGAGGCACCGGAAGTACGTTGAATACGCCGAGCAGTGTGCTGATCAGCGCGGTCAGCAGGACCAACGGTATTATACCTATCTTCGCGGCCTGCGTCATCAAATTGAATATGCCGACCGGCCCGGAGACGTTCTCCTTGAAAGCCAGGCGCCCCGTTATAAGGCTCCAGAGCCCGCGGTATGTTATTACGACGAAACTCACCTGCTTTTGGGCGCCCTTTACAAGCGCTTCGCCGGGGCCGTATTTCAGGTAACTCCTCTCGTCCGAATTCACTATGCCTACCTGCGCGATCTTGACGTCATTGCCGAGAAGGTCCTTCGTCTCTTTCACTACGGGTTTGAGGGTAAAGTCCATCTTCCTGCCGTCCCTGTCGACGGTTACCTTTACTTCGCCCGCGGTCTTCTTGTGCATGAGCTCAATTAGGACTTCCCAGTCGCTGACGGCATTGCCGTCTATCGCTAGCACCTTGTCGCCGACCGCTATGCCCGCTTTCTTGGCCGGGAAATCATCGACAAGCGCGCCGACCTTGGTCGTGATTATAGGATAACCGGCCATGAAGACTATCCACATCAGCACGAGGCCGAGTATATAATTCAGCGTGACACCCGCGATAAGGACCTTGAACCTGCTCCATGCCGGCTGCGCGCCGAACTCGCCCTTTTCACCGGTAACCGCCTCGGACGGGTCCTCGCCGAGCATCTTCACGTATCCGCCTATAGGGACCAGCGAAAGCCGGTATTCTATGCCGTTTCGTGTGACGGAGAAGATCTTCGGCCCCATCCCGAGCGAGAATATTTCGACCTTTATCCCGACGCGCAGGGCCATAATGAAATGCCCGAGCTCGTGGATGAATATCATCAAAGAAAAAGCCAGAATGACCAGGATCACTTCAAGCATCAGATAAGTCTCCTCGCCTGTTGCCTTGCCCAAGCGTCGATTTCGAGTATCTCGTTAAGTGAGGGTTCCTTGGCCGTCTTATGCGACGACAGGACCTTCTCTATTATTGCCGGTATCTTTGTGAACCTTATCTTCTTATCCAGGAAAGCCAGCACCGCTTCCTCGTTCGCGGCGTTGAGCACGACCGGGTCCGAGCCGCCCTTCTTCGCGGCATCGTATGCCATCTTCAGGCACGGGAACTTCTTGAAATCCGGCGGCGAGAACGTGAACTTGCCGAGCTTTATGAAATCGAGCGCCGGCAGGACCGACTTTACGCGCCCCGGATAGGAGAACGCGTACGTTATCGGCAGCCGCATATCCGTCTGCGACAACTGCGCCATTATCGAGCCGTCGACAAACTCCACCATCGAGTGTATTATCGCCTCCGGATGTATCAGCACGTCTATCTTGTCCACTCCGACGCCGAAAAGCCATTTCGCCTCGATAATCTCGAGCCCCTTGTTCATCAGGGTGGCCGAGTCGACCGATATCTTCTTGCCCATCTTCCAGCGCGGGTGGTTCACGACTTCCTCGGGCGACAGAGCGTGGAATTTCTTCGCATCCACGTTCTTTAGCGGGCCGCCCGAGCCCGTAAGGTATATCTTCCTTATATCTTCCCTGTTATGGCCGTGAAGGCACTGGAATATCGCGCTATGCTCCGAATCTACCGGAAGTATCCTGACACCCCTTTGCCTGGCCATAGACGTTATTATCTGCCCTGCCATTACGAGTGGCTCCTTGTTAGCGAGCGCGACCGTCTTTACGGCATGAATCGCCCTGAGCGTCGGGATGAGCCCCGCCGCTCCGACTATCGAGACGAGCGCTATGTCCGCGTCGTCGTATCCGGCAAGCTCGTTGACGCCCTCGTATCCTCCGAGGACCTTTATGCCTGCGCCGGAGAGCGCCTTCCTTACCCTGTTCGCCTTCGACTCGTCGCATATCGCGACCGTCTTCGGGCGGAATTTTCTGGCCTGCTTTATAAGCAGGTCGGAGTTCGAATGCGCCGCGAGCCCCGTCACCGAGAACTCCCGCGGGTGCCTCGCTATCACATCGAGGGCATTAGTGCCTATAGAACCCGTCGAACCGAGTATGCTGATCTTTTTCATAGGAATTTGAACACATAGAAGTATAACGTCGGCGCGGTAAACAACAAGCTGTCGATCAGGTCGAGCACGCCTCCAAGACCGGGGATGTAATCGGCGGAATCCTTTACCTGGCAATCCCGCTTTATCAATGATTCCGAAAGGTCGCCTACCTGCGCCAGTATCCCAAGCAGGCAGCCCAATATCAACAGATGATGGACCGGTACGGTCGGCAGGAAACTCTTGCTTGCGAGCGCCGCGCCGACGCTGAAGGCGAACCCGCCCAACGCGCCCTCGACGGATTTCTTGGGGCTTATGCGCGGTATCAGGCTGTGCTTCCCGGTAAAGGTGCCGACTATGTAGGCGCCTATATCCCCCATCTTCGTGACGAGCAGGAGGAACGCCACGAGAAGGCTTCCCGAAAGCATACCCGGGTTCGGCATCAGCTTCAGCTTCAGCATGAAACTGAACGTCCAGCTTATATATAATATCCCGAATATCGTCGTCGATACGCCGAATATCGCGTTGCTGTTCTCCCTGCGCGTGAACTGAAGGATGAATATCGTGAGCAGTACCGCTATTATAAACAGCAACTCCCACCCCTTCGTCGGCTCGAACGTGAAGAATATCGAGAGCGGAACGAGGATCCCTATCGAGATCCCGCTCGTCTTGAATATCGGTATCCCCTTCTTCTCTACGAGGGAATAGAATTCGTAAAGCGCCGCCCCGACCATCAGCGTAAGCACCATGCAGAAGACCCAGTTAGGCCATACCATCACGGTGAAATAGACTAAGGTGATTATCAGCGCCGAGCTGATGAAGCGCGGGACTATATTGTTGTGGTTATTGTTATTACCCTGTTCGATCATGCGCCGAACCTTCTTTCGCGTTTCTGGAACTCGCGGACCGCCTCCACGAGGTCATTCTTCCTGAAATCGGGCCACAGCTTAGGGGTGATATATATCTCGGCATAGGATATCTGCCAGAGCAGGAAATTTGAAAGCCTCATTTCGCCCGACGTGCGTATCAAAAGGTCCGGGTCGGGCTGGCCGGCCGTGTCGAGAAGGCTCTCGAACATCTTTTCGTCGAGATCGTCTATCTCCGCCTTGCCGGCCTTGACCAGCGAGGCAAAATCCTTAGCCGCGTCTATTATCTCGGTCCTGCCGCTGTAATTCAGCGCGACATTCAGCGTCAGCACCCTGCCGGCCGTGGTCGCCTCTAACGCTTTTTTTAGTTTCGGCCTGATATTATCCGGTAGCCCGTCCAGCCTGCCTATGAAACTCAGCTTTACCCCGTTCTTTATGAACGACGGGACTTCCTTATCCAGGTATTCTCCGAGGAAGCGCATCAGAGTATCCACTTCTTCCTTCGGGCGCTTCCAGTTCTCAGCGGAAAACGCGTAGAGCGTAAGGTGCTTTATCCCGAGTTCGCGGGATGTCTTAATGACCTCGCGGACCGACTTCATCCCCTCCCGGTGGCCCATAGCGCGCGGAAGCCCGCGCTTCTTGGCCCACCTTCCGTTCCCGTCCATTATTACCGCTACATGTAAGGGGATTCTTTTCTTATCGAGCATATCAGGTATGGACTCTGTAATCTATCTCGGGGAAGAGGTTGTCCTTGTATTCGATGTCGGATAGCCATCCCTCGTCCACGCTGTTCGCCTTTATGTCGTTATATAGGCGCGTGAACCTCAGGATATGGTCCTTAGTCCTCTTTACGGCGTACTGGACGACCGTTCCCGTCTTCAGGATGAAAGCCCAGTCGCTGGATTGGGCGAGCAGCAGCTCGCGCAGCGCCTGGTTCAACGCGCGGCGCGTGATCCCGGTCGCGCCGGGATATGCGTTAGCGAGTTCCGTCATGCGGTCGGACGCCTTGTGCAGGTGCCTGTATATCCAGTCATTCGACCCGTCGAGCCAGTGTTCGCAGTAGCCCTTGTATCCCCAGCTCGACATCGTCGGCGTAGATACCTGGTTGCGCGGGTTCTGTTCGAGGTATTCGGAAGGCGTTATCGGTTTTACCGACTTCTGGTCGTAATGCAGCTTCCTGAAAAGGAAATCGAGGAACATCGGCCCCTCGTACCACCAGTGGCCGTAGAGCTCGGCGTCGTACGGGGCGACTATTATCGGCTTCTTCTTCATCACATCGGAGAGGAATTCGACCTGCTTCTCCCTGTTGAACATGAAATTGCCCGCATGCGAGGCGGCCCTTTCGCGCGCCCAGTCCGGGTTGTAGGGCTCCTTTTGGTCGGTGCGGCCGGTTATCCTGTAATATTTTATTCCGGTGTTTATCCTGATGCCTTCCTTATGTATGTACGGCTTGATGTAATCGAAATCAAGGTCGAAACCTATATCGCGGTAGAACTCGCGGTAATTGAAATCCCCCGGGTATCCCTCTATCGCGCTCCATACCTGCTTCGAGGACTCGAAATCCCTGGCGAACGCCGCGACTCCCGACCTGCAGAATACCGGGGCGTATACGCCGTATTTCGGGCGGGGGCTCGCGTGTAGTATGCCGTGGGTATCCGTGAAGAAATACCGTATACCGGCCTCCTTCACGAAAGCGTCCGCTCCGGGGAAATATCCGCATTCGGCAAGCCACGTCCCGCGGGGCCTCCTGCCGAAGAACCGCTCGTAGTTGTTCGCGCCGACCTGCACCTGCGCCCTGACCGACTTCGGGCACACTTCCATGAGCGGCAGGAACCCATGCGTCGCGTTGCAGGTGATAATCTCGAGCTTTCCCATATCCTGGAATTCCTTGAAGGCTGTCAGGATGTTCTTATGGTAACGGTCGACGAAAGTGCGGCGCGTCTCGATGAACTGCGCCTGGTACATCAGGGCCAGGCGGTTGAAGGCGGGCTCCCATCTGGTGCGTTCCACTTCCTTGCCGGCCAGCTCGATCAGCGTATCGAGATGTTTTATATACCTGTCCTGCAGGAGCGGGTCCGCGAGCATCGAACAGAGCGAAGGCGTGATGGACATCGTGATGCGGAAATCGACGCCGTCGCGCACGAGCCCGTTATAGACGTTTATCAGCGGGATGTAGGTCTCTGTGATCGCCTCGTAAAGCCAGTCCTCCTCGAGGAAATCCTCGTACTCCGGATGGCGGACGTACGGAAGATGGCTGTGCAGGACGATGCAAAGGTAGCCTTTTTCCATTATCTTGTGAATTTCTTGACTATCGGCGTTATGACGCGCTCTTCTTCCTTATCGGCCGAGACCCCCTTGACCGGGATGACCTGGTCGCCGTCCGGAAGCGCGAACCGCAGGCTGAACGTGCCGTCGCGGCTGAGTTTTATAGGCCTGCCCTGGACCGTCACCGCCGCGTCGGGCTCCGTAGCCCCGTATACGATGAGCTCGGTGTTTACCACCATCCAGAAACCGCGGCCCTTGTAATTCGGCGGACGGACGGAAGAGCTGAAGCCGCCGGATGAGAGCTCCTGCTGCAGGCGCTCTTTCATAATCTTCTTTATCTTGGCCTTGCCGGGGGAAGCTCCCGCGAAACCGCCCCACAGCCCATAAAGTTTCAGGAACTCCTCCTCGATCGACATCCACTCCTCATCGACGACGTCGGAGGCGCTGTCCCTCGGTGTCATGATGATATTCGAGCGCGCTATCATGATGAACTTGCCGTTAGGCGTTATCACGCCGAGATCCACGCACCACGACCTGTCCGCTGCGCCCACGTTGATATACCAGCTGGTCGCGGCAGGGTGGAGGTCTATATCGAAATACCTGTTGGCGTTGTAACCGTTGAAATCCTTGCCTGTGATGTCGTATACGCGCAGGACCTTGCGCATCTCATTCCAGGAAACGCTCGCTTCGCGCTCGACCTGCATGCGCCTTTCGTCTGAGACTTCCCAGTAGGCGAAGACCCAGTACGGGTCCCTGGCCATGATGACTATGCGCGTATCTCCGTAACGTTCGGGTAATTCTTCGTGTTCCCACTGCCTCGGAGGAAGATAAGGCGTCGGACGGGGATAGTATTTCGTCTCTTCGGTCTTGCTGCGCGGCGATTCCATGACATTAGCGGTCCGCGAGACGGTCTTTTTTGCCCTTGCGGCCTTTTTGACGATCTTGGCTTTCCTGGCCTTCTTGATTACAGGCAGCCTTTTTGATTTTTTAGCGACAGGCAGTTTTTTTGTTTTCTTTTTTACCGCTTTTTTCATTTCTTCCTCCTTAAGAAACAAACGTCGTCCGTCGGAGGACGGACGACGTTTTCATGCGATCCGGAAAAAGAACGGGTTATTTAATGTACTCCGAATCTTTTTCGTGCTCTTTGAGAAATTCCGTCTCCGCCTTCGACATCTTAGGAAGTATTATGATCTCGACCCTTCTGTTCTTCTGCCTGCCTTCCTTTGTGTCGTTCGAAGCGATCGGGCGGTATTCGCCGTAGCCGGTCGCCTGGAGCCTGGTCGGGGCGGTGCCTTTTCCTTCGAGATAATGCAGGACCGATGTCGCCCTGGCGGTTGAGAGCTCCCAGTTAGACTTCCATCCCGATTTCTTTATCGGCTCGTTATCCGTGTGGCCTTCGATCGCGATATTCCTGTCCGCGACCTGGTCGTTCAACACATTCGTGACCTTGTTGAGCACATCGTCCGCCGACGGGCGGATCTTCGCGAGGCCCGAATCGAAGAGGACTTCAGCGACGAAAGTCACTACGAGGCCGCGTTCGTCCATGCCGACCGATACGCCCTTCTCGCCCTTCAGCCTCTTCTCGAGTTCGGCTTTGGCGGCCTGGAGCTCGCTGTTCTCCTGCTCCCTGAGCAGCTGCAGCCGTTCGATCTCGGCCTTAAGGTCCTCTATCTTCTTTATGTCGTTCGGGCTCCTCTTATAGAATCCGACGGCGCAGCCCGAAAACACAAAAACTGTCATGACTATTAACGCGACAAATCCTAGCTTTGAGATCTTGAACATCAATTGCCTCCTTTCGCAGCATTACTATCGTTTGCGTTAAGTGAAAGGTATGTGCTTAGCTTGGACCATGTCTTAGGCCCGACCTTGCCGTCGGCCTTAAACCCGTTCGCGGTCTGGAAATCCTTTATCGCCTTCTTCGACTTCTGGCCGAGCTTTCCGTCAATGGCCCCGGGGTCGTATCCGGCGTTCTTCAGCGCTGTCTGCACCTGCTTGTTCTTTGTATTCTCATCCGGAGCGAGCTGGACGGCAATCTCCTGGGGTGTCTTCTCTTTCATCTCTTCCGTTATCGGAGCATTCGGCTCGAGCTGCTCCGGCTTGATAAGCTCGACTTCCGGCTGCGTCGTTCCGAGGGAGGCCGGCTGCCCTTCCGCGGGTTTTACAACCTTCCTTCCCATAGCCATTACTACGCTGGACAACAAAAATATTGTGATCAACGCGACTACAACAATTACCGACTTTCTCGACATCTTCGCTCTCCTTTAATTGCCAGCCGTTTCGGGCTGTAAGTTATTTTTATATTTTTTCGACGGCGCAAACTGCAGAAGCCCCCAGTTTGCCCTGCCGCCGTAAACAACGAATGAGAAACCCGTGATCTTCGCGTTCCTGAGGCCGAGGTCGTCCGGGTCGATCTCCCACTTTGACCAGCTGCCGGGCTCGGGCAGCGTGCCGTCATATATCACGGCTTCATCGTCATTGAACATGAATACTTCCTGCTCGCCCTCGCGGTAAACGCCTATCTCGCCTTCCTTGCCTTCCGATTCTAACCTGAACCTTAATAATATCCCTTCCGGCGGATCGCCGGGATCAAGATAGATATATTGCTCTATGTTATTGTCTCCGGGGATATCGAGCGCCGGTATCCTGTACGAATGTTCCGTGACGCCGTTCGCCGGAGGCTCCGTATGCGATTTAGCCTCGTTGTACCTCAGCGAGGCATCCCAATCCCACTTCCCCTGCGTTACCGCGCCTTCCGGCAGCACGCCGTCCAATATGACTATCGCGCCGGGGCTCTCCTGCGGTTTCTCTTCCGTTGTAACCGCGATCGCCTCAACAGGCTCTGCGGGCGCAACTTCAGCCTCTGTGGCCTTATCCTCAGGATTTGCCGTGTGCGAAAAAGTGATCAGGATGAGGGTTAGAACCGCAAAAAAGAAATGCCGCCTCACGGGCGCAACTCCTTTGGTTTTATATTATCAAATAAGCCGTGATATGTCAATCAAGAGTATTTTAGGGCTATACCCTCTATTGTGACCGCAATATCCTCGCATTTGTCCGTCGCGGTCTCGAGGTACTCGTAGATATCCCGCCATTTAATGACTTCGAGCGGGTCGGTCTTCCTGTCGAAGAGCCCGGCGACCGCCTCCCTGAGTATCCTGTCTCCCTCGTTCTCGAGGCGGTTTATCTCAATGCAGTGCCCTATGATCTGGGCATGCTTGATCTCCTTTATCTTCGGCATGACATAGTTGATCTCTTCGGCCTGTTTCAGTATGACCTCGGCTATCTCCTTCATCTCCGGGGTAGGCTTCGTGACCTTGTAGAGGACCATCCGCTCGGTGGCGGCCTCGATGAAGTCCATGACGTCATCGAGGGCCGCTGTGAGCTCGTGTATATCCTCCCTGTCAAGCGGAGTTACGAACGTCTTGTTCAACTTTTCCATGATATCATGGGTGATCTGGTCGCTGTCATGCTCGAGCCTCTCGAGCTTTGCGGCGTTCTCGGCCAGCGTATCGAAGTTGTTCGCTATTTCGACCAATACCTTCGCGCCCCTGAGAAGGTTCTCCGCGCTCAGGACGAACATCTCGAAGAACTTCACCTCTTGAGGGATCAGTTTAAACATTAGTTCCTCCGCGTCTATGCTATTTGCCTGACTCGTCGCCGAGGGACATCTCTTTCGTATCCCTCCTCGACCTAAGTATTACCCATAATATAACGGCTATACCCACGATCCCGACTATGATAACCGGGCCGCTGAGGGTCTCGTTCTTTATCATGATACCGACAATAAGCAGCGCCACCATGTTCATGACCTTGATGAGCGGGTTAAGCGCGGGGCCCGCGGTATCCTTCAGCGGGTCGCCGACCGTGTCTCCGGTAACGGAGGCCTTATGCGCCTCGGAGCCCTTGCCGCCGTAAAGCCCGTCTTCAATGGTCTTCTTCGCGTTATCCCACGCGCCGCCGGCGTTTGACATAAAGACCGCCAACAACTGGCCCGAAAGGATCATGCCCGCGAGAAAACCGCCGAGGGCTTCCTTATGGAGAAGGAGTCCGACGAGGATCGGGGTCAATATCGCCAGCAGGCCCGGCCCGACGAGCTCGCTCTGCGCGGCTGCGGTGCAGATGCCTACGACACGGCCGTAATCCGGGGTCTTCGTGCCTTCCCATATCTCCTTATCCTTGAACTGGTTCCTTACCTCCCTGACTATCAGGAACGCGGCGCGGCCGACGGCCCTTATAGTCATCGAGCTGAACAGGAACGGTATTGCGCCGCCGATAAGCAGGCCGATGAATACGTTCGGCTCCGAGATCGACAACGACGCCGCTATCTGTTCGTATGTCTTTCCCGTGGCTTTGGCAATATCGGTGATATAAGCATTGAAGAGCGATACGGCCGCGACAACGGCAGAACCTATCGCGATACCCTTCGTGATGGCTTTCGTCGTGTTTCCTACGGCATCGAGGTCGGCCAGCGTCTGGCGAGCGCCCTTATCGAGGTGCGCCATCTCTCCTATGCCGTTCGCGTTATCCGCGACCGGGCCGAAGACGTCCATCGAAATATTGTTTCCCGTCAACGTCAGCATGCCGATACCGCACATGGCGACACCGTAAGCGATGAACGTCGGGTTCGTGCCGGAATAGATCAGGACCGAAGCTCCGATGGCCGCCGCGATTATCAGGATAGCCCAGACCGTCGACTCGTATCCGACTGCAAGGCCCGTGATTATCGTCGTCGCGTGTCCGGTCTGCGTGGCCCTCGCGATCGACCTGACCGGCGCGCCCTCGGGTTTCGTGAAATACTCCGTGACGCGGTTTATCGTGATAGCCAGGACGATGCCTACCATCGTCGTCCATACGGGCCTCATGTCGAGCCCGGCAACGCCGAGGCTTATCCAGTTCGGGAGCTGCTCCGAGCCGGGGAACCTCAGGTAATAAAACCCTATTACGCAAAAACCGATTATCGAGACCGCGGCCGACGACCAGAAGCCTACGTTGATCGCGTGCATGGCGTTGCGAACCTTGTCGCTCGTGCGGACAAGGTATGTCCCGAATATCGAGCTCAATACGCCGATCGCGCGGACCAAAAGCGGGAATATGACGCCCTTGTGGCCGAACGAGGCCCATCCGAGGATCATCGCCGAGACGATGGTGACTTCATATGACTCGAAGATATCCGCGGCCATACCTGCGCAGTCGCCGACGTTATCTCCGACGTTATCGGCGATCGTCGCGGCGTTCCTTGGATCATCCTCGGGAATATTCTTCTCTATCTTACCGACGAGGTCGGCGCCGACATCAGCGGCCTTCGTGTAGATACCGCCGCCCACCCTCATGAAGAGGGCCAGCAGCGTGCCGCCGAAACCGAAACCGAGAAGGACTTCATAGGCCTGTTCGCCGTATATCATGAATATGACCGTGCCGCCCAAAAGCCCGAGGCCGTCGGTCAGCATGCCCGTAATGGTACCGGTACGGTAAGCGATCTTAAGCGCCTGCCCGAAGCTCGTCCTTGCCGCGGCGGCGACGCGTACGTTGCCCTGGACAGCAAGGTTCATCCCGACGAAACCTACCATAGCCGAGAAGAAAGCGCCCATCAGGAACGCGCACGCCCTTCCTACCTGTATATGGGCTTCACCCGCCGTAAAATACAGCGCGGCGGTAAGTATG
>JBAYMW010000030.1:0-13006 GCA_041663405.1 Candidatus Omnitrophota bacterium
CAGCTTCTATATATAACTGCCCCACGCTTTCGAAGGAATTCGACAACCCGAAGGGGGTGCCGATATCCGCGATAATACTCGGCGGGCGCAGGACGCACCTGATACCGCTGGTGTCCGAGGCGATGAACTGGCAGCAGGGCGTTTTCCTCGGAGTGCGCACCGGTTCGGAGACGACGGCCGCGGCGTCACATAAGGTCGGCGTGCTGAGGCGCGACCCGATGGCGATGCTCCCGTTCTGCGGATATAACATGGGCGATTATTTCAGCCATTGGCTTAATATCGGAAGGCAGATGCACAACCCGCCGAAGATATTCTCCGTGAACTGGTTCAGGACCGACGATGACGGCAGGTATATATGGCCCGGTTTCGGCGAGAATATACGCGTGATCAAGTGGATAATCGAAAGGGTCAACGACGGCGCGAAAGCCAAGGAGACCCCCATCGGATATGTCCCGCGCGCCTCGGACCTTGACCTTACGGGCCTCTCGATACCGGACAAAAACCTCACGAAGCTCCTGGAGATAAATACCAAGGAGTGGGGCCCTGAGCTGGAAGATATAGAGAAGTTCCTGAAAAAGTTCGGCGACAGCATGCCCGCCGAGATCTGGAAGGAATACGAGGCACTGAAGTCCCATCTTTAATGAGGTCATGACCTAGTTCCCCGCTTATGGTTTTTGTGGAACATCCAGACCCGCCGAGAGGTCATGAAGGTACTCATACAATTCGATAAGAAACCGCTGTTATTCCGCGATCCCGTCTACGTGATATCCTGCGAGGAGCCTTCGTCTTTCGACGCGTGCTTCGGGAAGATCGAGGACGCGATCGAGCGCGGGTATTACCTCGCCGGCTTCATATCCTATGAGGCGGGGTATTGCTTCGAGGAGAGCCTTGCGGGGCCCGCCAAAAGGGATTTTCCTCTCATGCGCATGGGAGTATACGATTCCCCCATAGCGGTCAGCCCTCCGCCCGCGCCCAAACACCCGCGGATATCGCTTAAGGATATGCGCCTTAATATCCCATACGATGATTATTTCCTGAATATCGGCAGTATACGCGAATATATCGAGAACGGGGACGTATACCAAGTCACATACTGCGTAAAATTCCTGTTCACGTTCCGCGGCGACCCTTTCTCGCTCTACAATGTCCTCTTGAGGGAGCAGCCGGTCCCTTATCCGGCCTACATCGAGTCCGGGGGTTTCCATATACTTTCGCTCTCTCCCGAGATGTTCTTAAGGAAGATGTCCTCCCGCATAATGACAAAGCCGATGAAGGGTACCTGGCCGAGGGGAGGCAACATAATATCCGACGCGGTAGCGGGCATCCGTTTCAAATATGACAAGAAGAACAGGGCAGAGAACGTTATGATAGCCGACCTGTTAAGGAATGACCTCGGCAGGATGGGTACGGGCATAAAGGCGCCGAAACTGTTCGAGGTCACGAAATACAGGAAGCTCCACCAGATGACTTCCACCATTACCGGCGAGCTCGATGCGCGCATCCCGGTCCGCGAGATATTCGCCTCGCTCTTTCCATCGGGTTCGGTCACCGGGGCGCCCAAGATACGCGCGATGCGGATAATAAGGGAGCTTGAGAGGGAGGACCGCAGGATATATACCGGCGCTATAGGTTATATAACCCCCGAGAGGGATATGTACTTCAATATACCGATACGCACGCTGCTTATAAGGGAAGGCGCCGGCGAGATGGGCGTCGGCGGGGGAATAGTCTGGGATTCCACTCCGCGGGGCGAATGGGAAGAAGGCCTGCTGAAAGCAAAGTTTCTTACAGATTACGCCCGCAATATGCTATAATACTTGCGTGAAATACGATCATGCCTTGTTCCTGAATCCCTACATCGAGAGCAATAATACCAGTGTAATGAAGCTTTTTCCCCCGACGGGCCTCGAATACGTCGCCACAAGCGCCGAGGGCTTGGTAGGCAAGCTTTCGATGCTGGACCTCAGGTACGAGAAAGAACTTTCAGATACCGGTAAGCTGCTGGATTTTATATCTAAAGATATAGATATAATCTGCGTCAGCATCGGATGGGACCGCCAGTTCAAGGAGATATGCGGCCTGCTCAACCGCATGCCGTCCGGCATCCCGCTTGTTGTCGGCGGGTACAAGGCGACCGAGATGGCGGATGAACTGTTCAGGCTCTGCCCTAAGATAAGTATCATCGTCCGCGGGGAAGGCGAGGAGACTATAAAGGACATACTCAACGGCGTCCCCCTGAAGGATATCCTCGGCATATCGTATATAGAGAACGGCGTCGTGGTCCACAACAAGAACAGGCCGCTGCGGAACGTGAACGATATAGAAGCGCCGGACCGCGCTTTGAGGGCGAATACGTACAAGCTCGCGATCAATGGCATCGACGTGATGGACCTGACCTTCGATTCCGTATTGAGCGCCAGGGGATGCCCGCAGAACTGCAAGTTCTGCACGTTCAGCCTCAATCCGCTGGGCCAGCGCAGGACCTACGCGGCGCGCAGCGTCGACTCCGTGATTAAGGAGCTCGAAGGCATAACAGCCCAGGTGATACTTTTCAGCGATGACAACCTCTTCGCCGATCCCGGAAGGGCCGAGAGGATATGCGACGGGATAATCAAGCGCGGGATAAAGAAGCGTTTCATAGCCCAGGCGCGTATAGAGATATATAAATATCCGCAGCTGCTCGATAAGATGGTCAAGGCGGGATTCAAGGCGCTGCTGATGGGCATAGAATCGCCGACTGACCGCATCCTTGAGCAGCTGAACAAGGGCTTCGATTCCGCGACGGTCCGTGAGGCGTTCGAGGTGCTGAAGAGATACCCGATCTTCTATAACGGTTATTTCATCTACGGTAATATCGGGGAGAGCAAGGAAGAGATGCTTTATATCCCCAAATTCGCCAAGGAGATAGGGCTGGATTTTATATCGTGCAACAAGCTGAGGATAGAGAGGTTCTCGCCGTTAAGGACCCTTGCGGAGAATACGCCGGGGTACCACATTACGGAGAAGGGGGAACTCTACTCGGATACCTACAGCCATGCCGACCTCAAAAAAATAGGCAGGACCATAAAGTTCTCTTTTTATACGCCGATGCGTTTTATGAAGGTGTTTTGGAAAGGTGTTTTCAGCAACAGGTTCTTGTCCTTCAGGGAGCTGTTATCCCTGATCGCGGTGATGCCGCGCCTTCTCGCCAGCGCGATAGCGCGCGACCTGAAAAAGGGCAGGCTTAAGGATTCGCTCAAGAGGGCATTCGTAGTGAACAGGGCTTAATTAACAAAAGGAGCCGATATCAAAAGAGTAAGGACGTCATCAAAGGGAAGAAAATGCAAGCATCTGCACTGTAAGCAGGTCCTGAGCATCTATAATCACGAGGCCTATTGCCATGTCCATCTGCATCAAATGCCTCAGGATAACAAAGCCAAGGCGGAGGTATAATTATGATGAATAAAAACGAACACAATGTCAGGCCCGCGCAGCCGGCGCAGCCTGCCCAGACCTTTTACGGCCTCGGTATAGCGCCGAAGATACTCGATATTCTCGAGCGTATTAAGTTTACCGTGCCGACGCCGATACAATTCAAGGCCATTCCGCTTGCCATCGAAGGCAAGGACGTCGTAGGGATAGCGCAGACCGGCACTGGCAAGACGCACGCGTTCGCGATACCGATGGTGCAGCGCCTCGCCCAGGTAAAGGGCAAGGGCCTTGTCATGGCGCCGACGCGCGAACTGGCGCTTCAGATAGACGAGGTCTTTAAGGGGCTCGCATACGCGTTCGGCATGAAGACCGCCTGCCTTATCGGCGGCGCCTCCATGCATGAGCAGCTGCGCGCGCTGCGCAAGAACCCGCGCGTGATAATCGCGACGCCCGGACGCCTCCTGGACCATCTCGAACAGCGCAGCGTTTCGCTCTCGGATACCGCGATGCTCGTCCTGGACGAAGCGGACCGCATGCTCGATATGGGTTTTGCGCCGCAGATAGAAAAGGTATTGCGTTACCTGCCGAAGGAGAGGCAGACGATGCTCTTCTCCGCGACGCTTCCGAGGGAGATATTGCAGATGGCCTCGCGCCATATGAAGCTTCCCGTATCCGTCGAGATCGCCCCTTCGGGCACGGTAGCGGAAAAGGTCACGCAGGAATTGTTCATTATCCAGCAGGAATCGAAGATTAAACTCCTCACTAAGCTGCTGTCGCAATACCACGGCGCGGTTTTGTTGTTCTGCAGGACCAAGCACGGGGCGAAAAAGATCGCGAAGTCCATAAGGAACTCGGGATGTAACTCGGCGGAGATACACTCTAACCGCTCGCTCGGCCAGCGCAGGGAAGCTCTCGACGGGTTTAAATCGGGAAAGTACAGGGTCCTCGTCGCTACGGATATCGCCTCGAGGGGCATAGATGTTGCCGGCATTGAGCTGGTCATAAATTACGACCTTCCTGAGGACGCGGGAAATTACGTCCACAGGATAGGCAGGACCGGCAGGGCAGGGCACAAGGGGCACGCGATCTCATTCGCGACGCCGGACCAGAGCGGCGATGTCCGCAATATAGAAAAGCTCATGAGGGCATCGCTGCCCGTATCGAAGCATCCCGATGTCACTCCTGCTGAGTTCAGTAAGCTGCAGGGGCCGGCTGAGGGCAAGAGGCCGAGGTATGTATTCAAGCAGAGGCGTTCGAGGTATCACAGCCGCAGGCCCTGATTTAATATCTTGACGCTGCGATAGCCGTTATCTATAATGATGCGTGAAGTCGAGCTAAATTTATGACTATTACTATCCTATTTCTGATCCTGCTCGCATTATTGTTCGATTTTTTGAACGGTTTTCACGATTCGGCGAATTCAATAGCCACGGTCGTGTCAACCAGGGTTCTTTCGCCGCGCCATGCAGTCATATGGGCGGCGTTTTTTAATTTCATTGCATTCCTTTTCTTCGGCCTTCACGTCGCAAATACAATAGGCAAGGGCATAATAGATATTTCCATAGTTGATAAGGGCATAATCTTCGGGACGCTTATCGGGGCCTGCGGATGGAACTTAATAACATGGTATTTCGGCCTGCCGACGAGCTCTTCACACGCGTTGATGGGCGGCCTTATCGGCGCCGCGCTGGTAAAAGCGGGCACGAGTGCCTTGATGTGGCCCGGGATCATAAAGACTGCCGCATTTATCGTTATATCTCCTGTGGCCGGGCTCTTCCTCGGACTTGCTTTCGGCGTGGCTGTCCATTGGATATTCCGGTACAGCGCACCTTTAAAGGTAGACCATCTGTTCAGGAAGGGCCAGCTCGTCTCAGCCGCCGCTTACAGCCTCGGGCACGGCGGCAATGATGCGCAGAAGACGATGGGTATCATAGCGAGCCTGCTTTTCAGCGCCGGGCTTCTCGGAAAAGAATTTCATATCCCATTCATGGTCGTTATAATGTGCCATGCTGCTATAGCACTGGGGACCATGTTCGGCGGATGGCGTATAGTCAAGACGATGGGACAGAAGGTCTCGAAGCTCAAGCCCGTTGACGGTTTTTGCGCCGAATCGGGCGCCGCTATAACGTTATTCATCTCATCCGCTTTCGGCATCCCCGTAAGCACCACGCATACTATAACCGGCGCGATAATGGGCGTAGGTTCGCTGAAGCGTCTCAGCGCGGTCCGCTGGGGTGTAGCGGGGCAAATCGCCTGGGCATGGGTATTGACCATCCCGTGTTCGGCGCTTATATCGGCCTTGGCCTATAGCCTGGTAAAATGAGATATTCCCATCCGTTATTCGGCGGCTTTCGCACAAAGGTCACTATTGCATTCGTGCTGTCGCTCTTCCTCATAGCGGCCCTCAGCAATTTCCTCATATACAAATACAGTTACAATTCGCGGTTCATGCAGTTAAGGGAGGAACTTGAGCTCGTAGCGCAGACCGCGGCCCTTAGCATAGATGAGGATATCCTTATGCGAGTGCCGCTCGACAGGTCCGGAGCGGACAGCGAGGAATACAAGATAATCGCCGAGAAACTCCGTAAGATAAAGTCGGCGGACCCGCAGATACTTTTTGTTTACACGATGGCGCGCACCGGTGATGAGGACGTATGGCAGTTCGTCGTCGATCCGGAGCCGCTGGCAAGGTCGAAGAGGAAGGATGCCTCGACATCCTATCCCGGGGATAAGTACGACGTCTCGCGTTTCCCCGAGATGAAGAAAGCCCTCCAGATACCCTCGGCGGACAAGAAGCTTGTCGAGGACGAATGGGGCGTGACAATTTCCGGTTACGCGCCGATCCGCGACAGCAGCGGCAAGACCGTCGCGGTCATCGGCATCGACATGTCCGCAAAGAAGGTCCGAGATATGGAGAGGGAGCTGAACCGCCGCGCGATATTCGTGTTGTCGCTCGGAGTGTTCGTCGCCGTCATCCTGGGGCTCCTGATCGGGAAGAGCACGACCGACCCGATAAAGAAGCTGGAAGAGGCGACCCAGCGGATATCATCCGGCGATTTCAAGTACAGGGTAGACATAAGGGGCAACGATGAGATAAGCCGCCTCGGCAAGGCTTTTAACAGGATGGCCGAGAGCATATCCGAATCGCGCAAGGCGCTGCAGGATTATTTTTACAGGATAGTCCAGACCCTGGCGCGAAGCATTGAAGCGAAGGACACGTATACGAAAGGCCATTCGGACAGGGTCGCCGAATACGCTAGGAAGATCGCGCTCGAGATGGGCATCGCGCAGGAAGAGGCCGATATGCTCAAGAGCGTCGCCGAGCTGCATGATATAGGCAAGCTCGGGATCGAGGAGAGCATCCTGAACAAGGATGGAAAGCCGACCCCGGAAGAATGGGAGATCATAAAGGAGCACCCGAAGACCGGCGAAGAGATATTGACCCCGGTCTTCCTTGATAAAAAGAAACTCGCTATTGTCAGGTCGCACCACGAGCGTTATGACGGCAAGGGGTATCCCGACGGGCTCAAGGGCGATGAGATAGACATTCTCGCACAGATAGTCTCCGTAGCGGACTCATATGACGCCATGACGTCAAAACGCGCTTACAGGGATTCGATGGGAAAGGCCGCGGCGATCGAGGAATTAATGAAACACAGCGGCACGCAGTTCAACCCGAAAGTCGTCGAGGCGTTCATTAAGGTGCTCGGACACGAATAGGGTTGCCTAAAAAGGAGCAGTAATATGGGCGCAAAACTCAGATATGCCGCATCAGTCGCGGCGTTTTTTATTGCGATCACCGCGTTTGGTCCGTGCGATGCCGCGCCGGCTGCAAAGAAGCTGAGGATAGGCGCCTCGCTGCCGACCCAGAGGGACGAACGCTGGGTCAGGGATGCCCAGAAGATGAGGGAGGCCGCGAAGGAACAAAATATCGACCTGAAGATGCAGATATCGGATAACGATGCCGCCAAACAGATGTCACAGTGCGAGAACCTGCTCGCGCAGGGCATAGATATACTTATTTTGGCCCCGCACGACGCGACGAGCGCGGCGGCCATAGTCGATGAGGCGCATAGCGCGGGCATAAAGGTCATATCGTATGACCGGCTCGTGCTCAATACGAAGGTCGACCTTTATATATCGTTTGATAACCTGGAAGTCGGAAGGCTGCAGGGGGAATTCCTGGTAAAGGCGGTCCCGAAGGGAAATTACGCGGTGCTCGGGGGCGCTCCCACCGATAATAACGCGAAGCTCTTCAAGCAGGGCGCGATGTCGGTCATAAAGCCGCTCGCGGCTAAGGGCGATATAAAGATAGTCATGGACCAGTGGATACAGGACTGGCAGCCCACCGTCGCGATGAACCTCATGCAGAACGCGCTTACGGCCAACAATAATAAGATCGACGCGGTGCTCGCCCCGAATGACAATACCGCCGGCGGCGTGATACAGGCGCTCGCGCAAGTCGGGCTGGCCGGCAAGGTTCCCGTGACCGGGCAGGATTCCGAGCTCACGGCGGCCCAGCGCATAGTCAAGGGCACGCAGTCGATGACCGTATTCAAGGACACGCGCGAGCTCGCGTCCAGGGCGATGGATGCGGCCATTAAGATGGCCGGCGGACAGGATCCCGGGGCGACAGGGGCGGTCAACAACAACAAGATGGACGTGCCATCGATACTGCTGAAACCGATCGTCGTAGATAAGGGCAATATAGACGCGGTGCTGATAGACGGCGGATACCTGAAGAAAGCCGATGTATATAAATAATAAGGCCGGTAGATACACATGGGCGTGAATATCCTCGAGATGAAGGGTATAACAAAAGAGTTTCCCGGCGTCAGGGCGCTTGACGGCGTCACTTTCAGCGTAGAGAAGGCGCAGATACATTCCCTGGTCGGTGAGAACGGCGCCGGAAAATCGACCCTGATGAAGATATTGAGCGGGGTATACCCGTCCGGCAGTTACGACGGCAGCATATCGATCGACGGCCGGGCGCGGAAGTTCGCCGATATAAAGGACAGCGAACGCGCCGGGGTCGCGATAATCCACCAGGAGCTCGCGCTGATACAGCAGCTTAGCATAGCGGAGAACGTGACGCTCGGGGACGAGACCGCGCATAACGGCGTGATAAACTGGGACGAGTGTTTCCTTAAGACCGAGAAAGCCCTGAAGCAGGTCGGCCTCGATGTAAGCCCTTCCATGGAAGTGTCCAACCTCGGCGTCGGGGAACAACAGCTCGTGGCGATCGCAAAAGCGCTGTCTAAACAGGCGAGCATACTTATCCTCGATGAGCCGACGGCCTCGCTCTCCTCGGGCGAATCCGGAAGGCTGTTGAATATACTTAAGTCCCTTAAGGAAAAAGGGGTCACCTGCATATATATCTCGCACAGGCTCAAGGAGGTCTTCGATATATCCGACAGCATCACCGTCCTGCGCGACGGCGCGACGGTCGGCACATACCCCGGGAAGGACCTCGACGAGAACAAGCTGATATCGCTGATGGTCGGGCGCGAGCTGGCCAATATATATCCCCGGAAGGAGCGCGTTCCCGGCGCGACGGTCCTGGAGATAAGGGACTGGACTGCGATACACCCCGGCATGAACAGGGCGGTGCGCAACATTAACCTGACATTGCGCAAGGGCGAGGTGCTGTGCATAGCGGGCCTCGTCGGCGCGGGCAGGACGGAGCTCGTGATGAGCCTCTTCCATATGTGGGGGCAGCCGGTATCGGGCAAAGTATACCTCGAAGGCAAGGAGATCTCCATGCATGACGCCGGAGATGCGGTTGCGGTCGGGATAAGCATGGCTTCCGAGGACCGGAAGCGTTACGGGCTGATACTCGATGAGGACATAAAAAGGAACATCTCGCTCGCGAGCCTGAACAAGATATCGACCTTGCAGGTCGTCAACGGGAACGAGGAGATAAAATACGCGGAAAAATACACCGCCGACCTGAAAATAAAGACCCCGTCGATAGAGCAGAAGGCGGGCAACCTGAGCGGCGGGAACCAGCAGAAGGTCGTCCTCGGCAAATGGCTGATGACCGAACCGAAGGTCCTTATTCTCGACGAGCCGACAAGGGGCATCGACGTAGGCGCGAAAGTCGAGATCTATAATATTATAAATGAGCTCGTCGATAAGGGTGTCGCGGTGCTGGTCATATCGTCCGAACTCAACGAGGTCCTCGGAATAAGCGACAGGATCATCGTGATGCAGGAAGGGCATATTACAGGCGAGCTGCTGAAGAAGGACGCTACGCAGGAAAATATCATGATGTACGCCACCGGAACGCAGCAGGTCTGCGCCCAATGACGGGAGACGGATAAGAAAATGGAGAAGAAGGCCGGCCTCAGGAAGTTCCTCGCACAGGATAAGATACGCAAGTTCACGATGCTGATCGCGCTCGTCGCGATATGGCTCATATTCACATTTATGACGAAGGGGATATTCCTGACCCCGCGCAACCTTTCGAACCTGTTCCTGCAGACCGCGACGGTCGCGATCATTGCGATAGGCATGACCCTCGTTATCGTGACGAGGAACATAGACCTTTCCGTGGGGTCCGTCGCCGCGCTGGCGGGCGCTATCGGCGCTTTCCTGCAGGTGAACATGAATTGGCCCGCGGAGGCCGCGATACTTACGGCCTGCGGCGCGGGGCTGCTGGTCGGCATATGGCACGGGTTCTGGATAGCATACAGGTATGTGCCGTCATTTATCGTGACCCTTGCGAGCATGATGATCTTCAGGGGCGCGGTACTCGGCATAACTAAGGGCGCGACGATCGCGCCTTTGTCGGACCATTTCAAGGCGATAGGGCAGAGCTACCTCTCGCCGGAGCTCAGCCTTATAGTCGGGATAGCGACGATCGCGGCCTACTTGTTTTTCGACCTGAACAGGAGGAGGCAGAGGAAGAAATACGGATTTGCCGTGGCGTCCCTGCCGGCCGAACTCGCGAAAGCGGCCGTGATATCCGCCGCGATAGGCGCGTTCTTCTGGGTCATGGTGCATAACAGGGGCATCCCTTACGCGGTCCTGCTCGTGATGGTCCTCGCGCTCGGGTTCAGCTTCATCGCCCAGAATACGGTCTTCGGCAGGCAGCTTTACGCGATCGGAGGCAACCCGGACGCCGCCGCCCTCTCCGGAGTGAATACCAGGAAAAGGGTCCTTATGCTCTACGCGATATTCGGCGTCCTGACCGCTATAGCCGGCCTCGTCCTGACCGCGCGGCTTAACGCCGCGACCACTTCCGCCGGACAGGGAATGGAGCTCGATGTGATAGCGGCCGCGGTAATAGGCGGCACGAGCCTCATGGGAGGCGAGGGTACCATATTCGGCGCGCTGATAGGCGCCCTTATCATGGCGAGCCTCGATAACGGCATGAGCCTTATGGACACAAATATAACTTTCCAATATATTATAAAGGGAATGATACTCCTGCTGGCCGTTTGGGTCGATATAGCGACCAGGAGAAAATCCCAGTGACGAGCGCTGCCGCGGCCAAAAATCACATTAAATTCATGAGAGAGGCCGTAATAGAGGCCCGCAAGGGATTAATGGAGGGCGGCATACCGATAGGTTCGGTCCTAGTAAAGAACGGTAAGATAATCGGCCGCGGCCATAACAAGCGCGAACAAAGAGGGTCCGTCATACTTCATGCCGAGATGGATTGCCTTGAGAACGCGGGGCGCCTTAAGGCGAAGGATTACCGGAAGTGCGTAATATATTCGACGCTCTCGCCGTGCGAAATGTGCACGGGCGCGATCCTCTTATATAAGATACCGGTAGTGGTGATAGGCGAGAACAGTACCTTCAAGGGTCCGGAGGGTTATTCGAGGAAGAGGGGCGTCAAGCTCATCAACCTTGATGATAGGGAGTGCAGGGAGCTGATGAAACGGTTCATAATCGATAAACCGCGGTTATGGGATGAAGACATAGGAAAATAAGGAGAATAATAAAGTGTTCAGGGACAAGATAAAGGTACTTGATTGCACGATACGCGACGGCGGCCTGATAAACAAGCACGACTTTGACTTCAGGTTCGTCCGCGCGGTATATAAGGCGCTCTCGGAAGCGAAGATCGACTATATGGAGATAGGGTATAAGAACTCTAAGAAACTCTTCTCCGACAAGGAGTACGGCCAGTGGAAATTTTGCGAGGATGACCTGATACGAAAGGTCATAGACGGCATTGAGTCGCAGACGAAGATCTCGGTAATGGTAGACGTCGACCGCGTGGACCTGGATGATATCAAGCCGCGCAAGCAGAGCCCGGTCGCCATGATGCGCGTGGCGGCATACGTTAAGGACATCGACAAAGCGATATACCTCGCCAACCATTGCGCCGATAAGGGCTACGAGACGACCATAAACATCATGGCGATATCGAGGGCGCCCGATAATGAGCTTACCGAGGCGTTCCACCAGCTCGAGCAGGAATGCAAGGCCGGGGTCATTTATATAGTCGACAGCAACGGTTCGCTCTACCAGGAGTCGATAGAGATGCTGGTCAAGAAGGCGAAGGGCATAATAAAGAGCAAGGAGATAGGCATACACGCCCATAACAACCAGCAGCTCGCGTTCGGCAACACGATAGAGGCGATAATCCATAACGCGAATTATGTCGACGGGACGGTCTATGGCCTCGGAAGGGCCGCAGGCAACTGCCCCCTCGAGCTGATACTCGGCTTCCTTAAGAACCCGAAGTTCGACATACGCCCGGTCCTCGACCTGATATCGAAGGAGTTCATACCTTTGAGGGAGAAGATCGAGTGGGGCTACCTGATCCCTTACGCGATAACCGGGATACTGGACGAGCACCCGCGCTCCGCGATGGCGCTCAGGGGCGGCGACAAAAAGGAAGATTACAGGGAATTCTACGAAAGCCTGATGGGACATGGAGAGACACAGTAACCCTTCATACAGGAAGTTCAGGCGGGCCGCGTACCTGCTGGCCGCGGCCATCGCCATTTATGCCGCGTTCTGCCACGCGGTAAATTCCTTCATAATACCGCGCGTCGTGATACCGAAGATGCGCGCGTATCTCGAATCCGGCGCCTCGGAGCCTCTCAAGATATCGGTCGGAGACATACGTTTCGACCCGGTCAGCGGATTCCTGTTCACAGACGTCCGGCTTTACACGAAGCAGGGCTCCCCGTCCGACTATATCGCCTCGTCTAAAGCGGTGGATATCGACCTCGTGTGGCACGACCTCTTGTTCAAGCGCGTGACCATAAGAAGGTTCGATATGACGGATGTGGACCTGAACGTCTCCCGCGGCAGCGACGGCAAATGGAACATCGGGCCGCTGGCCCGCATCGGTATGGGGGATGCTGCGGCAAAGCAGTTCGGCGGTTTTAAGGTAACCGTAAGGGAATTGAGGCTGTTGGGCGGGAAGGCAAGGTACTCGGACCGCATGGCGCCCGGGAATTCCATTGAAAGGGTCTACGATATCGCGTCCATGTCCGTCACCGGATCAGAAGACGGGTGCAGGCTCATGTTGGCAACGAAGTCGACCGGCGCGAAGAAAGGTTCGCTATCCCTGTTCCTGGAATATTCGGATGGCGGTAACGGTGAACCCAGCGGCAGGGGAACCGTCAGG
>JBAYMW010000031.1:0-12495 GCA_041663405.1 Candidatus Omnitrophota bacterium
CGCTGATAATCAAGGGAATAGACAAGCATAAGGTCGGACAGGTAGCGGCCGAGATAAGGGACGTCTTCCCGCCGGAACCCTACAAGGGCAAAGGCATAAGGTATGTCGGCGAATACGTAAGGAAGAAAGTCGGAAAGGCGGTAGGCTAGAGCCATGACTGCAAAAAGCGAATTACACAGGAAGAGGCGCCATAACAGGATAAGAAGAAGGATCGTCGGCACTAAGGACAAGCCGAGGATGTCCGTCAATCGCAGCCTGAACAATATATCCGTCCAGCTGATAGACGATATCGAGGGCAAGACCGTGTGCGCGATCTCCACAAACGATAAGAGTTTCAGGGAGAAGCATAAGACAGGCGGAAACGTGAAGGCCGCGGAACTGTTGGGGGAGATGATATCCAAGCTGGCCCAGACAAAGGGTGTAAAGAAGGTGGTCTTTGACCGCAGCGGATACCTCTATCACGGCAGGATCAAGTCGCTGGCCGATTCCGCCAGAAAAGCTGGACTTGAGTTCTAGCCCTTTAGGGCTGGATAAGTAATTTAGGAGAAAGAAATTGGCTGACAAGTATGCGCAGGATAAGCAGTTAAGCGAGAAGGTATTAAGCATTAACCGAGTCGCTAAAGTCACCAAAGGCGGCAAGAAGATGTCGTTCTCCGCGCTGTTGGTCGTTGGCGACGGTAAAGGCAAAGTCGGTTTCGGTTACGGCAAGGCGAACGAAGTCGCCGAAGCCATCAGGAAGGGCCTCGTGGACGCGAGAAAAGGCATGTTTGAGGTCCCGAGGGTCGGCCATACGATACCGCACGAAGTGTACGGCAAATACGGCGCGGGCAAGGTGCTGTTGAAGCCGGCTTCCCCGGGTACCGGAGTAATCGCAGGAGGCCCGATAAGGGCGCTTTGCGACGCGGCCGGTATCAAGGACATACTTTCAAAATCGCTTGGATCTGACAATTCTGTTAATGTCATTAAAGCGGCTGTTGTGGCTTTCAAGAGCCTTTCATATAAAGAAGATAACACAAGGATGAAAGGAGAGCAGTCTAAGTGAAACTCGGAGAGATCAGGGTCCCTGCTGGGGCCACAAAGAAGAGGAAGATAGTTGGCAGAGGCTCGGGTTCCGGCCACGGAAAGACATCGGGCAGGGGCCAGACCGGCCAAAAGTCCAGGTCGGGCGCACATATCCACCCGGAATTCGAGGGCGGCCAGATGCCTTTGATCAGGACCGTGCCCAAGAGGGGCTTTACGAGCAGGTCCAAGAGGATATCGCAGGTGGTCAACCTTACGCAGCTGAATTCCTTTAAGGAAAATTCGGTAGTGACCCCCGCAGAGCTTGTAAAGGAAGGGATAATTAAGAACGAGAAGACCGCCGTCAAGATACTCGGGGACGGGGAGATAAAGAAGGCCCTTACGGTAAAGGCGCAGGCCTTCTCAACATCGGCTGCCGAAAAGATATCGAAGGCCGGCGGCAAAACCGAGATCGTAAAATAATGATCCAGGCGTTCTCAAATATATTAAAGATACCCGAGCTGAAAAAGAAACTGCTCGTGACGGTGGCTCTGCTTGCCGTTTATTGTTTCGGCAGGTATATACCCACGCCGGGCATAGACGGGCACGCTCTTTCTCAATTCATTGAGCAGGAATCCAAGAGGTCGGGCGGAAGCATATTCGATATAATGGACCTCTTTACCGGAAATGCCATGTCGCAGATGACGATATTCGCGTTCGGTATAATGCCGTATATATCGAGCTCGATCATAATGCAGCTTTTGACGTTCGCGTTCCCGTATTTCGAGAAGCTCGCGAAAGAAGGCGGGGAGCACGGCCGCAGGATGATAACGCAGTACACCCGCTACGGCACCCTGGTCATCGGCGCTATACAGGCGCTCTTTACGAGCTTCTGGCTTGAGAACCTGCACAATACCATAGGCATACAGGTCGTCCAGCACCCGGGATGGGGTTTCAGGCTCATGGTCATACTGACGCTGGTCAGCGGTACCGCGTTCATCATGTGGCTCGGCGAGCAGATAACCGAATTCGGCATCGGCAACGGCATGTCCATAATAATCACCGCGTCGATCATATCGAGGATCCCGACGGCGTCAAATAACCTGTACGCGCTTGTCACATCGAAGCAGATAGATATATTGAGCATAATAATGATGGCCGCGATGCTGTTCGGCGTCATCGTCGCGGTAATAATGATAACGCAGGCGCAGAGGCGCATACCGGTGCAATATGCGAAGCGCATTGTCGGCAGGAAGGTAATGGGAGGCCAGAGCACATATCTTCCGCTCAGGGTCAACCAGGCGGGCGTCATACCTATCATATTCGCGCAGTCTATATTGATGTTCCCGGCGATGATAGCCCAGTTCATGCCCAACCAGACGATAAAGAACCTGCTGAATTTTATGTCGACCGAAGGATTCGTGCATTACTCTCTTTACGCGGCCCTTATCATATTTTTCACGTATTTCTACACGGCGGTAACGCTGAATCCGCGTGATCTTGCCGATAACATGAAGAAGTACGGCGGTTTTGTCCCCGGCGTCAGGCCGGGCAAGCCCACGGAAGATTATTTCAATTTTATCTTGAACCGCGTTACGCTGCCGGGCGCCGTCTTCCTGGCGATCATAGCTATAATACCGTATTTTGTAGGCAAATGGCTAAAGATACCGTATCTTGTAGCGAGCTTCTTCGGCGGCACGGCGCTGTTGATCATCGTCGGTGTCATGCTCGATACGATGAAACAGATAGAGTCATTCCTGCTGATGCGGCACTATGACGGTTTCATGAAATCGGGAAGGCTGAAAGCGAGGGGCCGTTGAAACTCGTCCTTCTCGGACCTCCGGGCGCCGGAAAAGGCACGCAGGCAAAAGTTCTTTCTAAGGAATTCGGTATGCCGCATATTTCGACCGGGGATATACTGCGCGAATCCGTGAAGGCGCAGTCGCCCATAGGGCTGAAGGCCAAGGTCTACATGGATAAGGGCGAGCTGGTCCCGGACGATGTGGTCATCGAGATGGTCGCGCAGAGGGTCGCTAAGGAAGATTGCGGCAAAGGTTTCATGCTTGACGGTTTTCCGAGGACCGCGGCGCAGGCGAAAGCGCTTGACGGCACGCTTGCCGGACTGAAGCGCCCGATCGACCTCGTGTTATATTTCAAGACCTCCCAGCAGACGATAATTCAGAGGCTCTCCGGAAGGAGGGTCTGCAAGAACTGCGGCGAGAACTACCATGTAAAGAATATACCCCCGAAGGTGGCCGGCAAATGCGATAAATGCGGCGGCGAGCTTTACCAGAGGGTGGATGATAAGGAAGACACTATCCTTAACAGGATAAAGGTGTACGAGAACACAGTCCCCGGCATCATAAGTTATTACGAAGGCAAGGGGATATTGAGGACCGTTTCAGGCGACTTCGACGTGGATGAAGCGCATGATTATCTGTCGAAGCTCTTTGTCAAAGAGAAACTGAAGTAAATTTAGGCCTAAGAATGATAACACTAAGGTCGCGGGCGGAAGCGGAAAAGATCGAGGCCGCCTGCAGGATAGTCGCCGATACCCTTGAGTATCTGGGTACAAAGATAAAGCAGGGGGTGACTACCAAAGACCTTGACGATATGGCCGCCCGGTACATAAAAGAACGGGGCGCCGTATCAGCCTTTAAGGGATACAGGGGGTTTCCGGCGAACATATGCACGTCGGTCAACGAGACCGTTGTACATGGCATACCCGGGAAGCTCGTGTTGAAGGAAGGCGATATTATCGGATTGGATGTCGGCGTCAAGCTGGACGGGTATTTCGGCGATGCCGCGATGAGTTTTCCGGTGGGCAGGGTATCCGAAGAAGCGGAGAAGCTGCTCCGGGTGACGGAAGAGTCCCTGTATAAGGGCATAGAGAATGCCCGGCCGGAAAAAAGGCTCTATGATATATCGAGTGCCGTACAGGAGCATGCCGAGAGCAACGGGTTTTCCGTTGTGCGCGAGTTCGTAGGGCACGGTATCGGCACAAAGATGCACGAGGATCCGCAGATACCTAATTTCGGAGTGCCGGGCACAGGCGTAAGGCTGAAGGCCGGCATGGTGCTGGCCATAGAACCGATGGTGAATGCCGGCAGGTATGGCATTAAGATCCTTGACGACGGCTGGACGGCCGTGACAACAGACAGGAAGCTTTCGGCTCACTTCGAGCATACGGTGTATATCGGAGAGAACGGGCCGGAGATATTGACGAAATGGCGAAAGAAGAGGCAATAGAGGTTGAGGGCATAGTGCTTGAGGCGTTGCCTAACGCGATGTTCCGCGTGGAGCTGGACAACGGCCATAAGGTGTTATCCCATGTATCAGGAAAGATGAGGATGAACTTCATCAGGATACTTCCCGGGGACAGGGTCAAGCTTGAGCTTTCGCCGTACGATTTAACCAGGGGCAGGATAACTTTCAGGGTGAAATAAAATGAAAGTCCGTTCGAGTATAAAGAAGATATGCGAGAAGTGCAAGATCGTTAAGAGAAGAGGGATCATTTACGTGATCTGCGCGAACCCGAAGCACAAGCAGCGCCAGGGCTAACGACACGCTAATAATCAGGAGGAGTTAATGCCTAGGATTTTAGGTATCGATCTACCGAAGGAAAAAAAGATAGAGTTTTCGCTCTGCTACCTCTACGGGGTGGGAAGGGTCATTTCGAGGCAGATATTGAAGAAAGCCAACATCAATCCGGAAGTCCGCGCAAAGGACCTTTCCGATGAGGAAGTCGCCCGTATAACTTCCATACTCCAGAAAGAATATAAGGTGGAAGGCGACCTCAGGAGAGAGATCGCGCAGAACGTCAAAAGGCTCATGGATATCGGTTCATACAGGGGTATGAGGCACAAGAGAGGCCTTCCGACCCGCGGACAGCGCACAAAGACAAACGCGAGGACCAGAAAAGGCCCGCGCAGGATGGCTGTCACAATGAAGAAAAAAGAAACTAAAGCATAATTAAGGAGTTCTGCTAAATGGCTGAGGAAAAGAAGGAAGAAGAAGTAAAACATAAGAAACACAAGACTAAGAAGAAAGTCGCGAAGAACATCCCGAGCGCGGTAGCGCATATACAGGCGACTTTTAATAATACTGTGGTCACGATCACGGATAAATCCGGGAATACGATCTGCTGGGCATCGAGCGGCGGAAGCGGTTTTGCCGGTTCAAAGAAGTCGACTCCGTTCGCTGCGCAGGTTGCTGCTGAAGTAGCCGCGAAAAAGGCCATGGAGCACGGCGTAAAAGAAGTCGAGGTATTCGTAAAGGGCCCCGGCGCCGGACGCGAGTCGGCTATACGCGCCCTGCAGGCTGCCGGCCTGGCCATATCACTGATAAAGGATGTCACGCCTATTCCGCACAACGGTTGTAGGCCACCGAAGAGAAGGAGAGTATAGTAAATGGCGAAATACAAGGATGCCGTATGCAGGCTTTGCAGAAGGGAAGGCGCCAAGCTCTTCCTTAAGGGCACGCGTTGCTATTCGCCCAAATGCGCAATGGCCCGCCGCGAATACGCCCCGGGCCAGCACGGCCAGGGGAGGATTAAGCTTTCTGACTACGGTCTCCAGTTAAGGGAGAAGCAGAAGGTGAAGAGGATCTACGGGGTCTTGGAGAAGCAGTTCAGGCTTTATTTCAAGGTAGCCGACAAGTCAAAGGGTGTAACCGGCGAGATCCTGCTGCAGCAACTGGAGAGGAGACTGGACAACGTATTGCAGCGTTCCGGCCTCGCGAGTTCTACCGCTGATGCGCGCCAGATAACGGCGCACGGCCATGTTAAGGTGAACGGCCGCAGGGTAGACGTCGCCTCATTCCAGGTCAAGGCAGGGGATTCCGTGACGATAAATAACAAAGAGAACATAATCAAGCACATAAAGGCCAACGTCGAGCTTACAAAAGACAAGGGCACTCCGAAATGGATTGCCGTAGATACGAATGGTTTGGAGGTTAAGGTATTAAAGCTTCCATCTAGGGACGATATCGGATTCCCTGTCCAGGAACAATTGATAGTTGAGTTATATTCGAAGTAGGGAGGATAAAATAATATGGGTATTGCCTGGAAAGATTTTGAAATGCCAAAGAAACTGGTCTGCGAAGAAGCGACCTATACCGATAATTACGGTAAATTCACCGCAGAGCCTTTTGAGCGCGGTTACGGCACCACTCTCGGGAGCGCTTTAAGGAGAGTGCTGCTTTCTTCGATAGAAGGAAGCGCCGTTACCTCGGTCAAGATCGATTCGGTACAACACGAGTTTTCCACGATACCCGGCGTTACGGAGGATGTACCTGATATAATACTGAATATCAAGAAGCTCATCCTGCGTTCGCATTCGAGGCAGCCTAAGGTGATCGAGATCAAGGCTGACAGCAAGGGCGACGTAAAAGCCGAGGACATAATTCACGATGAGACCATCGAGATCCTCAATCCCGACCTGCATATCGCTACTTTGACGAAGGGCACGAAGTTCCACGTCGAGATGGAAGTCGGCAGGGGCAGGGGATATTACCCGGCGGAGAAGAATAAGAAGGAAGGCCAGCCGATAGGCATAATACCAGTCGACTCGATCTTCACTCCGATCATAAAGGTGAATTTCCAGGTCGAGAACACGCGCGTCGGGCAGATAACCGATTACGACAAGCTCGTGCTCGAGATCTGGACGAACGGCAGCATAACTCCGAAGGACGCGCTGTTGTATTCGTCGCATATACTCGAGAAACATCTCGAGATATTCCTCGGATTCGGGAAGCTTCCGGTAGAAGAAGCGGAGGAAGAGGTAAAGGTCGACGAGGAATTATATTCCAAGTTGAAGATGCCCGTATCGGAGCTGGAATTGTCCGTGAGGAGCGCGAATTGCCTCAAGGAAGCGAAGATCAAGACGATAGGGGAACTCGTACAGAAGTCAGAGGCCGAGATGCTGAAGTACAGGAACTTCGGAAAGAAATCATTGGCCGAGATAAAGGAAATAATCGTGAGCATGGGCCTTGGGCTTGGGATGAAGGTCGATAAAAAACTGTTAAAGAAAGATTAACGGGTAAACTATATGCGCCATAATAACATGAAACGAAGGTTCGACAGGAATAAGCCCGAGAGGGATTCGATGTTCACAAATCTCGCAAGGGGGCTTTTCATATCGCAGAGCATCACGACCACCGTACAGAAAGCCAAGGAAGCCAGGAAGCTTGCCGAAAAACTGATAACGATGGGGAAGGTTGATACCCTCCATTCCAGGAGGAAGGTCTTCGCCGTTCTGCGCGACGAGGATCTCGTCAAGAAGCTTTTCAAGGAGATCTCGCCGCTTTTCGCAGGCAGGAAGGGCGGATATACGAGGATCATACACCTCGGTAAGAGGCGCGGCGATAACGCTGAAATGGTTATCCTCGAGCTGACCGAGAAGAAGGCTGTCGCTCCGAAGTCCAAGCCGAAGAAAGAGAAGCCCGCCGAGACGAAGCAGGCGCCTTCCCGTGAAAAAGCGGCCTCGAAAGAGACCGGGACAGCGGTTGCCGATAAGCCGAAAGAACCGGCCCAGGAAAAGCATATCCCTCCCAAGAAGGAGATAAAAGAGGCGCATCAGGGGCAACCCGGTTTCGCCGGCACTCTTCGTAAATTCTTCAGGGGAAGGACAAAATAAGCTGACGTTAGGGTGCATTCCAGGAGGGGATTGCTTTGAAGATCTCAAAACGCCTCGAGAAGGTCAAAGAATCCCCGACCCTCGCTATTACCGCGAAGGCCAAGGAGATGAAGGCCAAAGGCGAGGACGTAGTAAGTTTCGGCGCGGGTGAGCCGGATTTTGACACCCCCGCCAATATCAAATCCGCAGGCATAAAGGCGATCGAAGGCGGATTCACCAAATATACCGCATCATCGGGCATACCGGAATTAAAAAAGGCGATCTGCGGGAAATTCCTCAAAGACAACGGCCTTACCTATGAACCCGCGCAGATAATAGTATCCTGCGGCGCGAAGCATTCACTATACAACATATTCCAGGCGATCTGCGATGAAGGGGATGAAGTTATAATACCTTCCCCGTACTGGGTCAGCTATGCCGAGATGGTCAGGCTTGCCGGAGGCGTCCCCGTTATCCTGCGCACGGAACAAAGCGATGAATTCAAAGTAAAGCCCGATGCGCTCGCGAAGGCGATAACATCGAGGACAGCCGCGTTTGTGCTCAACAGCCCGTCAAATCCCACAGGTTCGGTCTATAACAGGCAGGATCTTGAAAAGATAGCGGATGTGCTGGTAAGCAAAAAGATAACGGTCATATCCGACGAGATCTACGAGAAACTTATCTACGACGGCGAAAAGCACGTATCTTTCGCATCGCTGAGCAAGGAAGCCTACGGGCTCACGTTCACGGTGAACGGCCTTTCGAAGTCCTATTCGATGACCGGATGGCGCATAGGTTACCTGGCCGCCCCGAATAAGGAGCTTGCGGCGGCTGTTGGGCGCCTGCAGGACCATTCCACGTCCAACCCCGTGTCATTCGCCCAGAAGGCTTCCCTTGAGGCGATCGGCGGAGACCAGTCATGCGTCGCGAAGATGGCCGCCGAGTTCGAAAAGCGCCGTGATTATATGACCGGCAGGATAAATTCTATGAAGGGCATAAGCTGCGTGAAACCGAAGGGCGCATTCTACGTTTTTTGTGATATATCCAAGACAGGGTTGAATTCGTTCGAATTCTCGAAGAGGCTGCTCGAGGAAGCCAAGGTCGCCGTAATACCGGGAGAGCCCTTCGGCTGGGATACCCACATAAGGCTTAGTTTCGCCACGGGCATGGAAGATATAAAGAAGGGCCTGGACAGGATAGAAGTTTGGGTCAAAGCGCTGTAGCAGGGAGGGATGATTTGAAGCACAAGGTCACGTTTATACCGGGAGACGGGGTAGGGCCGGAGCTTTCCGGCGCCGCCAGGCGCTGCATAGACGCTGCCGCGGCTGCCGCGGGCACCGGGATAGAATGGGAAGCCTGCGATGCCGGCATAGATGTTGTGGAGAAGTACGGTACGGCATTGCCCGAGCATGTGCTTGCGTCCATAAGGAAGAACAAGGTGGCGTTAAAGGGCCCGATCACTACGCCGATAGGGACAGGCATAAGGAGCGTGAATGTCGAGCTCAGGAAAGCCCTCGAGCTTTACGCGTGCCTGCGCCCCTGCAGGTCGTACAAGGGTGTCCGCAGCCGCTATTCGGATGTCGACCTCGTCATCGTAAGGGAGAATACGGAAGACCTTTATGCGGGCGTGGAATTCGAAAACGAAACTCCCGAATCCAGGAAAGTAATAGATTTAGTAAATTCGTTTTCGAATCCCAAAAAGCAGATAAGGCAGGATTCTGCGATAAGCATTAAGCCGATCTCGAAATTCGGATCGGAACGCATAGTCAGGTTCGCGTTTGAATACGCGTTGAAAAATAAGAGGAAGAAGGTTACCTGCATACATAAAGCCAATATCATGAAGGCGACCGACGGGTTGTTCCTGGCTGCCGCAAGGCAGGTCGCCGGGGAATACGCGGGAAAGGTCGCTTTCGAGGACAGGATAGTCGACAATATCTGCATGCAGCTCGTGCAGCGCCCCGAGGAATACGACATCCTGGTGCTCCCGAACCTTTATGGCGATATCATCTCGGACCTTTGCGCCGGCCTCATCGGAGGCCTCGGCCTGGCTCCCGGAGCGAATATAGGCGATAATGTCGCGGTATTCGAGGCGACCCACGGAAGCGCGCCGAAATATAAGGGCCTGAACAAGGTGAATCCGACCGCGATGATACTCTCCGGCGTGCTTATGCTCCGCCATCTCGGGGAGAAGGATGCGGCTGACATGCTGGAAAATGCCGTGAAGCGCGTAATAAGCGACGGCAAGAGCGTCACATATGACATGAAGGCCGACCGTAACGATCCGACAGCTGTCGGGACGTGCGAGATGGCAGACGCGATAATCAAGGCGCTGCGGTAACGGCGTTGGATCCCGATGAAAGAATTTGATGTCTGTATTATAGGCGCCGGCCCGGGCGGCACATCAGCCGCGATCGAATCATCCGCGCTTGGCGCAAGAACCGCCCTCATCGAAAAGGAAGAGGTCGGCGGCATCTGCCTCAATAAAGGATGTATCCCCACAAAAGCCCGCCTCAGATCCGCATCGCTTTATGATGAGGGCAAGCATTGGCTGGAGTTCGGGCTGAATGCCAAGGACCCGGTCTTCGACCTGAAGGCTATAAGCAGGCGCTCGACGGAGGTGGTAGGCCGCCTCAGGGACCAGCTCGACCAGTCGATAAGGTCAAAAAAGATAGAGCTGTTCAAAGGAGAAGCGTCATTCGTTTCGGAAGATACCGTATCCGTGAACGGCGAAGCGGTCCTTAGGTCAAAGTCGTTCGTGCTTGCAACAGGCTCTTCGCCGCGGACTTTGGACGGCGTCAGGTCGGACCGCAGGAGGGTATTCTATTCCGAAGAGATACTAGGCCTCGAAAAACTCCCGTTCGATATGACGATAATCGGGGCAGGGCCGATCGGATGCGAGTTCGCTTCTTTCTTCTCGGTACTGGGCACGAAGGTCACGCTGGTCGAGACGATGGACAGGATACTTCCGAGAGAAGACAAGGACATATCCAACAGGCTCGAAGGGATATTCAAGAAGAAGGGAATAGAGGTAGTCACCGGAGCCGCATCGGTGGATATCTCCGGGATTAACTCGGAAGCCGTTTTGATATCCGTGGGGCGCATCCCGAATACGGGAAGGCTGTGCCTGGAGAAGGCGGGCGTATCGGCGAAGGACGGCCGGATAACCGTCGACGAGTACTTAAGGACGTCATCGGGCCGAATATTCGCCGCAGGGGACTGCATCGGAAGATATAACCTCGCGCACGCGGCTTCGGCCGAAGGCAGGGTTGCGGCGATGAACGCCGCCGGCATTAAGACTCCTATGGACTATTCGATAATGCCTATGTGCGTATATTCCTTTCCGGAAGCGGCGAGCGTAGGGCTTACGGCCGAAGGCGCGGAAGGCAAGGGGATCGCCGCGGTATCGGGGCGGTCATATTTCGCCGGGTTGGGAAGGGCCCAGGCATACGGCGAACCCGAGGGTTTCATCAAATTGGTCGCGGACGGGAAGACCGGCCTGTTGCTGGGCGCGCAGATATTAGGTTATAATGCCTCCGAGATGATCGGGATCATCAGCGTTGCGATAAAGGGGAGGTTGACCGTAAAGGAACTTTCCGAGACTATTCAACCCCATCCGACTTTTTCCGAAGGTATACAGGAAGCTGCGCTCAACCTCCGGAGGCAGTTTTAATGATAGCGAAACCCCGCTGGCTTCGCAGGCCGATAATTGCGTCGGATAAGATAACCGCCACGAGGAAGGCGCTGAAGGCCGCTTCCGCAAACACCGTGTGCGAAAGCGCGAATTGCCCGAACCTCTGTGAGTGTTTCGGCAGGGGGGTCGCCACCTTCATCATACTCGGGGACGTATGCACGAGGGGCTGCCGGTTCTGCGCGGTGCGGTCAGGGAAGCCTTTGCCGCCCGATGCCTCAGAGCCGCAGAAGATATGCGATGCCGTTGCCGCCCTCGCGCTTAAGTATGCGGTCATTACGTCGGTCACGAGGGATGATATCCCCGACGGAGGTGCGTCGCATTTCGCCGAAGTCATATCATATTTGAAGGGCAGGATAAAGGATATCAGGATAGAGGCGCTCGTGCCGGATTTTGCGGGCTTATCATCCTCGATAAGGACGGTTCACGGGCCGGGCCTTGATGTTTTCGCGCATAACCTCGATACAGTGCGCAGGCTTTACGGGACCGTTAAGCCCAGATCCGATTACGATGTGTCGCTCTCGGTCCTTCGCAAGTCCAGGGATGCGTCGCGGGACACGCCCACGAAGAGCGGGCTTATGCTGGGCCTCGGGGAGACTGAAGACGAGATATTGTCCGCCATGAAAGACCTCAGGGCCGCGGATTGCGGGATCTTGACATTGGGACAATACCTGAAACCGGCCGGCGGAAAGACGGAAGAAACGGAATTTGTCCCGCCAAAAATGTTTGCAAAATATGAGGAAATGGCGTATAATTTAGGCTTTGCAAGAGTGAGCGCAGGGCCTTTTGTCAGAAGTTCCTATTACGCAGCTTGTTTAAACAATATCTAGCCGCAAGGAGGAGAAGGTTATGGCAAAGGTGATTTTGCCTGATGTGGGGGAAGGCGGAAGAGAAGTCACCATCTCTTATTGGCACTTCGAGGAAGGTGACAGGGTCGAAGAAGGGGAAGATCTCGTCGAGATCGCGACGGATAAATCCACTTTCAACGTACCGTCGCCGTGTTCCGGTGTCGTGACGGAAGTCTATTATGAAGAAGGGGATATAGTCGAGGTCGGAGAAGTCCTCGCTAACATAGAAGAAGAGGAAGCGCTTTTCGAAGAAGAGGAGTAGATCAATTAGATGCATGAAGCCAACAGGTTAAAACGTTTACCGCTGTACCTTTTTACTATACTTGATGAATTGAAGGAGAAGGCC
>JBAYMW010000032.1:0-12091 GCA_041663405.1 Candidatus Omnitrophota bacterium
ATAAGCTGCATCGGTGTCTGCGCCTGCCGGAAATCGAATAATAGGTCAACCATTGATTATGGCTTCCGTGATTTGCGCTACCTGCTTCATCTGTTTCACGTCATGCACCCTGACGATATCGGCGCCGTTTTGTATGGACAGCGCGATCGACGCCGCCGTGCCGAACTGCCTCTCGTCCTCCTGCGCGCCGGTTATCTTGCCTATGAATGACTTGCGCGAGGGCCCCGACATTACCGGGTAGCCAAGGGATTTGAACTCCCTGAGGTTCTTCAATATATTCAAGTTATGCGCGGCCGTCTTTCCGAACCCTATTCCGGGGTCCACAACAATGCTGTCATCCTTTATTCCCGCGGCTTTAGCGGCAGATATGCTCTTCCTGAGGCTGCGGCATATCTCGCCGATAAGGTCATCGTATACCGGGTCCTTCTGCATCGACATCGGCGTGCCCTTCATATGCATCAGCACTACCGCCGCCTTATGCTCCTTCACGAACTTCGCGATCTTGCGGTCCTTATTCAGGCCGGTTATATCATTTATCATCGACGCTCCGGCGTCGAGCGCCATGCGCGCGACCTCTGATTTGGTCGTATCTACGGATATCGGCGCCTTGATACGTTTCGCCAGCTCTTTTATCACCGGTATTACACGCCTGCATTCTTCCTTCGCGTGTATCGCCCTCGCGCCGGGCCTGGTCGATTCCCCGCCGATATCTATGATGTCCGCGCCCTGGGATTCCATCTTGAACGCCCTCGCGACGGCGTATTCCCTGTCAAAGTACATGCCGCCGTCGGAGAACGAATCCGGCGTCACGTTCAACACTCCCATTATATGCGCGCGTTTGCCGAGATTCAATTTATATTTGCCGGCGCGCAGCACGAAATCCCTTCTCGCGTAATCCGCTTCGAGCGCGGTTATCATCCCGCCCAGCGACGCGAGCCCAAACGGCTGTTTCTGCAGTTTTACGCAGAGGCGCCCTATTTGGGCAGCCGTGCCTATGATCAGCCCCTCGGTATCCTTCCTTCTTTTGACGAACGCGTCCCACGCCACGGCGCAGTCGCCGCCGGCCGAGAGCATCTCCTGCTTGATGATATTCAGGGCATCCGAACTTATCCCGCAGACCTTTATGACGCGCAGGACCGACTTCGGCGCCATTATCTCTATGCCGCCGCTATGGACGCCCAGCGCGCGCAGCTCGCGGGCCGCTTCTTCCATGTCCCTGATATCGAGGACGCGGAGTTCCATCATTTCATCCCGAGGAGCTCTTTGATCTCCTTGGCATCGAGGACTTCCTTCTCGAGGAGCTTCTCCGCGAGGGCCTTCAGTTTGTCCCTGTTATCGAGCAGCGCCTGTTTCGCGCGGCTATAGCATTCGTCTACGATGCGCTTCTCTTCCTCGTCTATCAGAAGCGCCGTCTGGTCGCTGTAATTCTTCTCCTCGTAGAGGTCCCTGCCGAGGAATATCTGCTCCGGCCGCCTTCCGAAGGCCATGTTCCCGAGCTTGTCGCTCATGCCGAACTCGGTCACCATGCGGCGGGCCATCTCCGTCGCGACCTTTATGTCATTGCGCGCGCCGGTCGTGACGTCGCCGAAGATTATCTCTTCCGACGCCCTTCCGCCCATCGCCATCGTTATCTCGGCGAGCAGCTCGACCTTCGATTTATAATATTTGTCTTCCGTCGGGGCCGTCAGCGTATATCCTCCCGCCATGCCTCTCGGAAGTATCGTCACTTTATGGAGCGGCTCCACCTTTGGTATCAACAGCGAGAGCAGCGCGTGCCCGGATTCGTGGTATGCCGTGATCTCCTTCTCGAGCGCGCTGATGATGCGGCTCTTCCTCGCGGGACCGGCTATGACCCTCTCTATCGACTCGCCGAGCTCGTCCATCGTCACCGAATCCTTGTTCCTGCGCGACGCGAGCAATGCGCCTTCATTGACAAGGTTGGCGAGGTCCGCGCCCGAAAAACCCACGGTCCTCTGCGCGATCAATTTCATGTCGACTTCCGGCGCGAGCTTTATGTTCTTCGCGTGGACTTTCAATATGGCTTCCCTGCCGACGATATCCGGCTCGGTTATATATACGACCCTGTCGAACCTGCCCGGGCGCAGCAGCGCCCTGTCGAGCACGTCCGGCCTGTTCGTCGCGGCGATGACTATGACGCCTTCCTGCGTGCCGAAGCCGTCCATCTCGACGAGAAGGGCGTTCAATGTCTGTTCGCGCTCGTCGTTGCCGCCGCCTACGCCGGCGAAACGCTGCCTGCCTACCGCGTCTATCTCATCGACGAATATTATGCATCCCTTGCCGCCGATCTTCGCGGCGCGTTTCGCTTCCTCAAAGAGGTCGCGCACCCTCGATGCGCCGACGCCGACGAACATCTCGACGAAGTCGGAACCGCTTATCGAGAAGAACGGCACGCCCGCCTCACCCGCTACCGCTTTCGCGAGCAGGGTCTTGCCGGTGCCGGGCGGGCCTATCAGCAGGACACCCTTGGGTATCTTGCCTCCGAGGCGCGTGAACTTGCGGGGGTCCTTCAAAAACTCGATTATCTCCTGGAGCTCTTCCTTCGCCTCATCGACGCCCGCGACGTCATTGAACGTTATCTTGACCTGTCCGCCCATGAACTGCCGCGCGCGGCTCTTGCCGAACGACATTATCCTTCCGCCGCCTGCCTGCGCGCTGCGCGAGAGCAGGTACCAGAAGACTATCAGCACGATCAGGGGGAACAGCACGGGCCAGAAGAAATTCGAGAAGAACGGGTTGCCGATATTCACCCTGAAATCCTTGACGTTATCGCGCATGAGCTTCGTAAGCTCGGGGTCGAAGTCGGATATATATACCTTGTAGATCATCCCGTCCTTAAGCTTGCCCTGGACGGTGTAGTCCCTCTTTACCGCGGTCTCGACCTGTTTGCCGGCCACGAAATTAGTGAACTCCGAAAGGCTTATCTCTTTGGGCTGCTGCAGGCTCAGGGGCTCGTTCTTAAGGATGCCTGAGAAGTAGAAGAATATCGTGAACAATATGACCGCCACGATGACGCGCTGCGTGACCGTGGGCATCTGGTTATTTAACTTTTTCTTCTTATTTCCGTTTGCCATTTGTTTTCCTTTTGGGGATTTGATTATAACAGAAAGCTGCGGGACAAGGCAAGAAAATTAGGCCTTCCTGTACGAGACCCTGAGTATACGTTTCGTGCCCGGCAACACCTTGACTTCGTCGGAAAGGCGCATACCGCATACCCATATTATATCCTTGCCGCATACAAGCAGGGGCACCGAGGCCCTTTCCGCCCTCGGAACTTTGCGGTCCGTGAAAAAATCCTGCAGCTTCTTGCCTTTGGACATGCCGAGCGGCCTGAACCGGTCGCCCTTCTCCCATGTCCTTACATGCAGCGGGCCCTCGATGCTGTCAAGGTCGAGATACTCGGCGGCCTTCGACCCGTCGGCGGCCGTGCCGCGCGACTTTACGCGTTTCGCCTCAAACCTTAATTTCAGCTCCGGGATAACGGCCGAACCGGGGACCGGCAGTTCCCTGAATACGCGCGGAGCGGCTTGCCCCCGCTTTACAATCGAGAATACGAGCGTATTACCGGACTTGGCCGCCCTCGCCTTGCCGGGCAGGTCGATAGCGCCTTTCGCAGACGCAATCAGGCCCTCGATATCCTCGATATGCGAATGATCTATGTCGCGCAAACTGCCCCTTGCCGACTCGATGGCCTTGCGCAGGATCCCGCGGCGCAGCCCTGCGGGCTCCTTCTCCAGCTGTTTTATATCTATAAAGACCGAGCCGCCTTTTGATCTCGCGCACTTACCGAACGACTTCCCGACCGCTTCGGAGAGGACTTCGTAATCGTAGCTGAAATTCTGCGCGCTGCGCGCGAGCGCCTCCTTGATGTTCGGGTTATACTTCTCGAGCAGGACCATCAGTTCGTGGCGAATCCTGTTCCTGAGGAATTTCTGCATGAGGTTCGTGGCGTCCTGGCGCGCGGTTATCTTCATTCCGGCGAGATAGGATTCGACGTCCTTCCTCCAGGATTCTATCAGCGGCCTGATTATGAACGTCCCGTCCAGCCGCCTCTTGGGCGGTATGCCGCGCAGCCCTCCGAGGCCCGAACCGCGGATCAGCCTCATCAATACCGTCTCCGCCTGGTCGTCCAGCGTGTGGCCGAGCGCTATCTTCTTCGCGCCCGTGTCCCTGGCCGCCTTGAGCAGGAATTCATACCTCTTCTCGCGCGCCGCCTCCTCAAGCGAAAGTCCCGACTCCTTCGCGAAGGCCGGGACGTCTATCCTTTTATAAATTAACGGGAGTTTCAGGCGGCGGGCCAGTTTGCTTACATATTCATGGTCCCCGAGGGTCTCCTCAGCGGCCCGGAACATATGGTCCAGGTGCGCGACATGGAGCTTCAGCCCGTAATCGGACTTCAGCCCGTCCAACGCGAAAAGCAGCGCGGTCGAATCCGGGCCTCCCGAAACGGAGACTACAACCGTGTCCCCCTTATCGAGCAGGCCGTGCCTCTTTATCGTATCCTTAACGCCGCTTATGAACATCCGTCACTCGTATATGACTTCATCCAGATAAAATGTGCAGCCTTTAGGATTGAGCTTTCCGTCCGCGGTCCAGCAGAACCCGCCCGCGATGTTCGACAGATCCCTGCCCGTAAGGTCGATCGAATACTGTTTCCACTGCGACCCGAGCTTCAGCGCATTCAGTTCCTTCATCACGGAATCCTTGAATTCGCCCTTCACCCCGCCTATCTTGATGCTGACGACTTCCCCGCCGTCCTCGCCGCGTATCCAGAATGAGATCCTCTTGTGCCCGGTAAGGTCCATGCCTTTCTTGCCGCCCCAGTTGTTCTCCGGGTAAAGCCAGTAAACGCCGGCCCATCCTGCCTGGCCGCCCTTGGAATTGTCATAGATCCATTTCATGCACATTTTCCCTGTCTTCGGCTTATCGGGGCATTTGGGGTCCGTCTTTATACAGCTCACGTCGCCCATCCATCCGCTCGGCGAGAAGACGCCTTTGCCTTCCTCGTAGACCGCCACCTTGGAGACGGACTTGATGCCGCCGGAAGGGACCGTCCTTTTCAATACCTGCGCATGCGCGGAAGAGACCACGGTGAACGCCAACAGGGTGAGCAATAACTTTTTCACGGGTATACCTCCTTGTTTTGGGCCATCTATGAATTTGGTGGCGGCGATCCGAATTGAACGGATGACATAGCGGGTATGAGCCGCTCGCTCTAACCATCTGAGCTACGCCGCCATCATAATTTGTGCGGGATTAGGGAAATCATACTATCACAAAATCTTCAGTTTGGCAATAAGTCGCAGAAATAATAGCGGTTATCCCTGAGGACGATCTCGCCTTTGGCGAAACCTACCCTCCCGCGGAATATCGGGCCGTCATAGACGAACGAATGGAACTCGCCGTTCTCGCCGCACGGGTCGACACCCGCCGGAAGGTCCGCAAGGAAACTGCTGTCGTATTCCCTGCCGATAAAGCCCTTATCCAGCAGGGTCGAATCGACGCATACTATCACGGCCTTGAATCCCAGCCCTATGAACCTTCGGGCCAGGTCCGCGCTGCCGCGTTTCCAGAGCGGGTATACGCCTTCCATGCCTATGCGCGCGAGATTGTCGTCCTTGTATTTCTTGACATCCTCGAGGGCTATATCGCCCGCGGCATTCAGCAGGACGCCTTCCTTTAAGTACCTTTCGAGGACTTCACGTATCTTCGATTCGTTCTCCTCGATCGTGGCGCCTTTACTCATGAGGGCTTTCTCGAGCGTGATGCCGAGCGCCTTCGCCTGTTTTTCCAGTAAAGCGGTCCTTACGCCGTGCATGCTTACCCTGTCATAATCTCTCGTGACCGTGGTCAACAGCGCGGATATATCATATTCTCCGCTCTGTACCATCTCGTAGAGGGCCAGGGCGCTGTCCTTGCCGCCGCTCCATGAAAATATGACTTTCTTCTTCATTTCTTCCTCGCATTCATGCTTCCGGTGCGGTAACCCTGCAGGTCAACAGTGACATGCCTGAAACCGAACGAATTTAATTTTTTTATTATATGCGCGCTCATGCCTAAAAGCTTTTTAATATCAGCGCACGGAACCTCTATCCTCGCGATATCGCCATGGCGGCGGACGCGCACCATCTTCAACCCCGCGGCCTTCCGCAATATACTTTCAGCGGCATCTATCGAATCGAGCTTCTCTGCTGTTATGGGCTCGCCGGTAGATATCCTGGTCGCGAGGCACGCGTTCGCGGGCTTGTCCCACGTAGACAAGCCGATCTTTTTTGAGAGCGCGCGTATATCCGCTTTCGTCATTCCCGCGCTTTCTAACGGGCTCAATATCCCGAGCTCTTTCAACGCGAGCCTGCCCGGCCGGTAATCCTTCCTGTCGTCGCGGTTGCTCGCGTCGACGACAACGTTATATCCGTTCCTTGCCGCTTCCTTCTTTATCGCGGCAAATATCCTCTTCTTGCAGTAATAACATCTCAGGGGCGTATTGGCCTTAATTTTCGGGTCGGATAAAAGCTTAACCTTAACGACGGAGTGTTTTACTCCGAGCGACCTTACAAACCGCGCGGCCTCATCGATCTCCGCCTTCGGCGCGAATTCCGACCATACCGTGACGGCAAGCACATTGCCGCGGCCATGCGCATCCCTTAGCAGCCTGAGCAGGAATGAGGAATCCGCCCCTCCCGAAAACGCGACCGCTACTCTATCCATCCGCCGCCCAATATCTTCTCTCCGCCGTAGAATACGAAAGCCTGCCCTGGGGTTATCGCGTGCTGCGGCTCGTCAAAGACCGCCTTCACCCTGCGGGCCGATAACTGCATGACCCTGCACGCCGACTTCCCGTGGTTATACCTTATCTTTGCCTGCGCGTAGGCCGGCCTTTCAAGGCCGGATTTGCCCATCCACCGGACATCCTTCGCCGTAAGCTCTTTACCTTTCACTTCGGCGGCATCGCCCACCGTTATCTCGTTCCTTCGAGGATCGAGCCTGACGACGTATATCGGCTTTCCCGCCGCGATACCGAGGCCTTCCCTCTGCCCTATCGTATAAAAAGCTATCCCCTTATGCATGCCCATGTATCTTCCGCGGGTGTCTATGACCCTTCCGGGCTTTATCCCTTTGATCCTCTTTCTTATGAAATCCCTGTAATCCCCTCCGGTAATAAAACAGATATCCTGGCTCTCGGGCTTATCGTTTATCCTCGCGAGTCCCGCGGATCCCGCGATCTCCCTGACCTCGCTTTTCGTGAGCTCGCCGAGCGGAAAGAGCAGGCGCCGCAGCTGCCTTTGGCCGAGATCGAACAGGAAATACGACTGGTCCTTCGTCTTATCTAAGGCTTCCTTGATGAAATATCTTCCGGGTCCCGCGCCGCGGCCGATCCGCGCGTAATGGCCTGTCGCGAGATGGTCCGCGCCGAGGATCTTTGCCCTCTCGAGCAATTTTCCGAATTTGACCTTGCTATTGCATACGACGCACGGGTTCGGCGTCCTGCCCCGCGAATATTCGGAGCAGAAATACCTTATGACGTCGCGCTCGAATTCCTTTTGGAAGTTCACCACATAATGCGGGATTCCGATCTTCGCGGCGGCGTGCTTCGCGTCCTCGATGGCCCTGAGCGAGCAGCAGCTCCTCGCGCCGTGCGTTCCGCAGAGCTCCTTAGGCCACAACTGCATCGTGAGCCCGATGACCTCGCAGCCCTGTTCCTTCAATAAAAAAGCGGCGACCGATGAATCTACGCCGCCGCTCATTGCGACAACGACTCTCTTCACTTCTTCTTAGGCTTCCCCCTGTAAGCGGAATATATCATTAAAACCAACACGACGAAAATAATGACCGTTCCCGCAGGGTTGAACTTGCGCGAGACGGCCGATAGTTTATACTCGTTCATCTGGAAATCGTTGTTGTCGAACCTCCAGTTAGCGGTGTTCGATCTTATATCCTTGGTATTGGCCTCGACTATGCGCCCTGGCAGCGTGACTGAAACGTTGAACGAGTAGCCCATGAATACCGGCCAACCGTAGATCCCGAACGCGTCATCGTAATTGCGCTCGCTCAGCGACTCGTTCTGGGCGGACAGCTTCCCGTCTATCTTTTCATGGAGCGCAAGCAGCTTATCGTAGGCCCTCTTCCTGTCCAGCCCCTTATCCGCGGAGGCCGCATAATCGGCCATATATGCGGCGAAATTCTTCTCGTCGAACAGCGCCTCGAACTCCGCCATCTTCGCCTTATTGGCCGTGTTATTATCGTCTTCCAGGGACTTCCGGCCGTTCGTGACGAGTTCCCCCAGGAAATAGTCGTAATACGGCCTGAACTTCCCGTCAAGGAACAGGGCAACGCCGTCCTTTTTAACCGAACGCGGGAACGCGGCCGCTACCTCTTCCGATATTATTTCGAGCGTGGAGTCGTACCAGCGCCTGCAGAATTCGCGGATCTTGCCTTCATCCGCGCAGTCCTTGTAGGCCTCATCATATTCGTAGGAATCGAATATGATGCCCCTGCGTATCTTCAGTGAACACTTGTTGTCGGAGATGCTTGACGGGCCGGCGCCTTTCCTGGCATAATCCGGCTGCAGTTCTTTTATATCCTTAAAGGTCCTCTTGACCTCATAGATATGCTGCGGCGGGTTATCCTTGACGTAGTTGTCGAGCTTCCAGCTTCCGCCCCCGGGAAGGAGATAGTCCTTTATGAGCTCGTCCTTCTCGCTCGCCCCGTCGGCGGTGTAGGTCGTTATCCTGAAACCCGACCCGTCATCGTTGACCTTCGTGACGGCCGACATGTTAATGAAACAGCCGCTGACAAGAAAAACGACGGCCGATAATAACAGCGCCGGGAATACCTTCCTCATCAGGCTCCTTTCAGGTACCTGTCCATCGCGGCCGCGGCCTTCTTGCCCGCGCCCATCGCGGCAATGACCGTGCCTTCGCCCGTGGTTATGTCCCCTCCGGCGAAGACGCCTTTCTTCGACGTCATGCAATTCTCGTCTATGATGAGCTCGCCGCTCTTCTGGTCTACCGCGATGTCCTTTGAAGTGCGCGGTATGAGCGGGTTCGGCCCCTGGCCTACGGCTATCACGACCGTATCGACAGGCATCGTATATTCAGAGCCCTTTATGGGGACCGGGCGCCTGCGTCCGCTCGCGTCCGGCTCGCCGAGTTCCATCTTTATGCATGTCATGCTCTTGACCTCGCCCTTCTCGTTCCCTTCTATCGAAAGCGGGGCCGTCAGGAAACGGAATTCTATTCCTTCCTCCCGGGCATGTTCTACCTCCGCGCGGCGCGCGGGCGCTTCATGCTCGCTCCTCCTGTAGACTATCATCGCATCCTTCGCGCCGAGGCGCTTTGAGACACGCACGCAGTCCATGGCCGTGTTGCCCGCGCCGACGACCGCCACCCTCTCGCCGATCTTCACCGGCGTCTTGTATTTCGGGAATTCATACGCATGCATAAGGTTCACGCGGGTCAGGAACTCGTTCGCCGAATATACGCCGTTCAGGTTCTCGCCGGGGATGCCGAGGAAATACGGCAATCCCGCGCCCGAACCAATGAATATCGATTTATAACCGTCCTTTATGAGGTCCTCGATCGTGATCGTCCTGCCGATGAGTATGTTGTACCTTATCTCGACACCGAGCGACCTGATATATTCGGTCTCCCTGTCCAGGATGACTTTCGGCAGCCTGAACTCGGGTATGCCGTACCTGAGGACGCCGCCGCTCGCGCTGAGCGACTCGAAGAGCGTGACCTTATAGCCGTACCTCGCGAGGTCCGCCGCGGCAGTGAGCCCCGCGGGGCCCGCTCCGACGACCGCCACCTTTGCGCCGGCATTATTCTTCAGTCCTGCGGCCGGGGCCTGCTTCTGTTCCTTATTGCCCGCCTCCCAGTCGGCGACGAAACGCTCGAGGGCCCCTATAGCTATGGACTCCTTCTTGGCCGCAAAAGTGCAAACGGCCTCACACTGTGTCTCCTGGGGGCAGACCCGTCCGCAGATCGCCGGGAGGTTATTCTTCTCCTTTATCTTCTGGATCGCGCCTTTGAAGTCCTTCTTCGCCAGCAGCTTTATGAACTCCGGTATATCGACCTCGACCGGGCATCCGCTGCAGCACGGTTTCTTCTTGCATGATATGCAGCGCTGCGCCTCGAGGACGGCCTGCTCCTCCGTGAATCCGAGCGCCACTTCCCTGAAATCCCTGTTCCTCTCGTTAGGTTCCCTGCATCCAAGTATCTGACGTGATATTTTAGCCATTTTACGACTCCAGCGCTCTCCTTTCCTCAGCGAGAAACCTCTTGTTCCTCATCGACAGCTCATTGAAATCGACCTTGTAGCCGTCGAACTCCGGCCCGTCGACGCACGAGAAGTGCGTCTTTCCCTCGACCGTGCAGCGGCACGAGCCGCACATGCCGGTCCCGTCGAGCAGGATAGCGTTGAGGCTCACGACCGCCGGTATGCCCGTCGGACGCGCCGTCTCTACGACCGCCCTCATCATCGGGATCGGCCCGCAGCATATTATGCGGTCGATCTTCTCCTTGCGATCGAAGAGCTTCTTGAGAGCGTCTGTGACGAGGCCCTTAGCTCCGTAGCTGCCGTCATCCGTGGTGATCAGCACCTCATCTGCCAGTTTCCTGAATATCTCCTCGAGTATCACGAGCTCTTTGTTCCTCGCGCCGAGGATCGTTATTACCTTGTTGCCCATATCTTTCAATGCCCGCACGACCGTATAGAGCTCCGCGGAACCGACGCCGCCGCCTATTATGACGACCGTCCCGAACTTCTCTATATCGCTCGGGTTACCAAGAGGGCCGAGTATATCCTGTATCGCCTCGCCTTCCTTTATCGCGCATAAGTCTTTGGTAGACTTTCCGAGTTCCTGTATTATCATCGTCAAGTGCCCCTTTGCCTTGTCGATGTCACAGATCGTAAGCGGGATCCTTTCCGCGAACTCGTTCAACCTTACGATAACGAACTGACCGGGTTTTGCCTCGCGCACAACCATCGGCGCCTCGACTTTGAGGAGGGTTATGGTGCTGGCTAAAACCTTTTTTTCCACAACCTTATGCATCTGGCGTCACTCCTTGTTGATTTGTTTTTTACAGCTTGCCTCTAACGTCTTCACCATGTCCGTCAGTACGGAATTCACCGGCGTAGCGATACCGAGGGCCGCGCCTTCGGCGGCTATCGCGCCGTTGATGTAATCTATCTCCGTGCGCTGGCCGTCCAATACGTCCTGCAGCATCGAACATACGTTATTGCCGCAGGATGAGCATACGGATTCTATCTTCTTTACCGGGTCGGTATATTGCAGGCTGATGCGGCGCCTCTTCGCGACCTTTACCGCCTCCATTACGGCCTGCTTCATTATATTCCTTGTCCACTCGTATTCGAACAGGTCGCCGTTCTTTAGCCGCGTGATGGCGCCGAGAGCGTTTATGCCGGTGTTGATAACCAGCTTCGACCATATCACGTCCTTTATGCTGTCGGATATCTTAGTCTCGAAATTTGCCTTCTTCAGCACAGACGCTACTTCTTCCAGCCGGCGGCGAGGTATATACCATTTCTTCACGTCCTTGCGCGCCGACGGGGTATACCACCTGCCTATTATCGTCTCGCCCCTGCCGGAATGCCGGATGCGGCCGTCATCAAGGTATGTCGAGCCGTGCATTGTGACGCCGCCTATGACCTTCTCCTGGCCTATTATCTCGGCGATAGCCTCTTCGTTGCCCAGGCCGTTCTGCAGCGTCAGGACGAGCGTATTGTCCCCTATGACGGGCTTCGCTTCTTTTATGGCATCTTCGGTATCATATGATTTTACGCAGATTATCGCGAGCTCCGCGGCGCCGATCTCCTTCGCGTCGCAGGTCGCCCTGACCTTCGCGCTGAATTCGCCGGTCCCTTCCACCTTGATGCCGTCTTTATTTATCTTCTTCGCGCGCTCCTGGACCTTGTCCAGAAGCCAGACATCTTCGCCGGACTTCACCAATGAAGCGGCCACGAGGCACCCAAGCGCTCCGGGACCTATCACCGCTATCTTCATTTGGCCCTCCTGTTCGACTTGAGTTTCCTGAGTTCGGACTCGTTCATC
>JBAYMW010000033.1:0-11908 GCA_041663405.1 Candidatus Omnitrophota bacterium
AGAGCCTGGTCGATCTCAGGCATATGCTGGTGCTGGTTTACCTTATAAGCTTTCAGGTTCTCGTTAGTTTCGGAGAACATCAGCGCGAGCGACGGCGTCCTTCCCGCCCCTGTAGCCCCCGACTTCGCGTCGATGATTATTTGCGAAGCATCTATCATCCCCTTCTTTAGAAGAGGCGCGCATCCGAGTATCGAGCCTGTGGGATAACACCCCGGATTGGCCACGAATCTGCTTTTTGATATCTCCGCCTTGTGCAGCTCGGGCAATCCGTATACGGCCGTCTTAAGCAGTTCCGGGCTCGTATGTTCTGTCCCGTACCATTTCTCATAGACAGCCGCATCCTTAAGCCTGTAATCAGCGCTCAGGTCTATGACTTTCTTCCCTGCCTTCAGGAAATCCGGAACGAACATCATCGAGACCTTATGAGGAAGCGAAAGGAATATCATATCTGCCGATTTGCATATCTGCGGGACATTCACGTTATCGCATGCAAGTTCCAGCAAACCTTTGAACACAGGAAAAATGTCGGATATCTTATCGGACCCTTCCGCCCTTCTGCTGACAGAGGTTATGGCGGCTTCCGGATGCCTAAGCAGTATTTTTATGAGCTCGCAGCCGGCATAGCCCGTCGCGCCGACAACAGCTACCCTCACCTTTTCTTTTTCCATGTTATGCCGTTAGGCCGCCTTTCGTATATTATCGATGACTTGATTATAAAATAAAAACGCCTATTCCGTCAAGCACGAAGTCCCGTCGGAATAGGCGTATATTGCCCTATGTAAATTGCGTTAACGTTTAGTCCACTGGAACCGCTTACGTGCTCCTTTTTGTCCGTATTTCTTTCGTTCCTTCATACGGGGATCGCGGGTCAAGAGCCCGCGTCCGCGCAATGCCGGACGAAAACTGGAATCCACCTTAAGCAAGGCGCGTGCAATGCCTAAACGCACGGCACCTGCCTGGCTCGACACTCCGCCGCCTTCGACGTTGACAACTATATCGTACTTGGCACCGGTCTGCGTTGCCTCGAGAGGTTCCCTGAGCACCATCCTGAGCGTCTCTCTCGGAAAATAATCGTCCAATGCCCTCTTGTTGACCAGTATCTGGCCCGAACCCGGCTTCAGTGTTACCCTCGCCGTGGATTCTTTCCTTCTTCCTGTTCCCTGTAATTTCAACTGCGCTTCCATCGTTCTCCTGATATTAGACCTTTAAGGTCTCCGGTTTCTGAGCGGACAGGTCATGTTCTTTGCCCGCGAATACCCTCAATTTACCTAACGCATTTTTGCCGACCTTATTTTTCGCCAGCATACCCTTTATCGCATGTGTTATGACGTATTCGGGCTTCCTCTTCAACAGGTCTTCGAGATTCTCCGTCCTCCTGCCGCCCGGATAACCGGAATACCAATCGTACTCTTTCTGTAAGAGCTTCTTACCGGTCACCTTTATCTTCGCCGCATTGATCACCACTACGCCGTCACCGACGTTTAAGTCTTTGCGGTACGTGGGTTTATGCTTGCCTGAAAGTACGCGCGAAACTGCCACGGCGAGCCTTCCCAGCACAACGCCGTCGGCGTCCACAATAAACCATTTTTCCTGCCATTTCGGATTCGTTACCATCTTATTTAGCCTTCCTCACTTGGATTAGTTGTTAAGACGTAAGATTATAACATAAAACCGGTTATTGTCAAGAATATTTTATTCCGGCGTGTTCGATAGCGCATAAACCAGCACATTTATCCCCAGCTTAAAAGCATTCTCGATACCATCGTCACCGGCGCCTCCGTGGCGGTCCGAGGTGGGCGGCTGCTGGGACAACTTCATGAAGCTGTGGCTTTCGTTTGCCGTATATTGCGTACCCGGCCATTTCGGCCCTTCGGCCTCGGCCCAGGCATCGCAAGCGTCGCCCGAAGCGCTGTAATAGACCACCATCCTGTCCCCGTAATATATCATGTAGCCCGTACACGCTATGCCTTTGTAAAGGGCATCGGGCAGGCTCCCCCCGGTGAAATCATAAAAACTGTGGTATATCGGATGGTTCATCGGGACAGCCTGGAAGCCTGTTTCCGGGAATACCCTCTTCATCTCCCTGTAGAGCGAATCCTGGAAATTCCCGCCCTGAGCGTTATCGTTGCATATGAACATGAAACCGCCGCGCGTCAGGTACTCGCGGATGTTTGCCACTTCCGGTTCCGTAAAGACAAAGCTCTGATGGCCGTTCAAATATATGACAGGATACTGGAATACCCCCTTCTTATCCTCGAAATTGATCGGCCTGGAGTCTATCGATACCTTTACGTTCGTCCTCCTGCCCAGCTCATTCATGAGGTTCGGGATGCTGCGGGTGTCGTTATTCCAGTCGGAATATGTCGATATGGGGAAGATGAACGTGCCCTTTATCGAGGCGTTCCTTCCGGTTATCTTCGCCTTAGAGGAGAAATCAAGCGTACCCTTTCCGGGCTTTGAGGTGACTGCTTCCTTCGGCTCCCCAAGCTTCAGTTCCTGCGGGGCCAGCGCCGGCACTTTCGCCATGCTCGGGAGGTCGGAAGGCCTCTCTACGGCAAGCGTCTGCCGTTCCGGGGCGGCTATCTCCTTTGTCGACAGGGATACCGCATCCTGCGGCACTTTGACATTCGGCTTGAATTTTTCCTTTGCGAAATTCACATCTTTAGAGGAAATGATCTTGCCTTCGAAGAACGCCTTCCTCTCCTCGGGCTTCATGACAATTATACGCCCGATCAGCAGCAATACCAGGATATGGATAAATAACGACACGAAGAAACCCATGGACTTCTTATATTCTTTTGGCATTCGGATCCCTCACTTTATGCTTTTATTTGATGCCCATGCTCTGTATCGTCTCTTCCGGTACCAGGAACGAGACGGATTTTATCTTCGCGGCCGCGCACGCGTTCATTACATCCGCGACCCTTTCATGCGAGACCTCCGGATCTGCGGATATAATTACCGGCTGGGTCACAAATACTTCCGACAGGCTGGTAAGCATCGCGACCAGCTCCGGCAGGTCTTTCGCCCCGGGATCGTCGTACTGCTTATCGTTCACGACGATATTGCCGTCCACAAGGACGTTCACTATTACGTCCTCCCCGATCTCTGTCTGCGTCGAGGTCGATACCGCCGGCAGGTTTACGTTCAACTGGGTCTCAGGCGCGGTGAAGCTGGATGAGCACATGAAGAATATCAGCAGGAGGAATACGCAGTCGATCATCGGCGCCATCTGGAAACCGGGTTCTTCGTTACCGCCCCTAAAGAATTTCATTTTCCCGCCTCATTGTTTTGGCTCTTCCTGATATGTGGCAAATGATATGTCCCAGATCCCGGCCGCGGCGCAGGCGCTCAAGACATCGAGTATCCTGCCGTGGCGGGTCGCTTTATCGGCCCTTATTAACACCGTCTGCTTCACTCCGGTATTCGCCAATACGTTCGCGAGTTCCGTGGGCTCGTATATAACCCTGTCCATGATTATCGCACCGTCGCTTTTAATATTGATCGAGACTTTCTGTTCCGCGCCTTCGGGCGCCCGTGATTGGTTCTCGACGGGCAGCTTTATATTCTCGACCGATTCCAATTGATGGAAGCTGGATACGCACATGAAATATATCAACAGAAGGAATACGCAGTCGATCATCGGCGCCATCTGGAAACCGGGTTCTTCCTCCGCTTTTTTTGAGAATTTCATCTCTCTACCCCTTTATCTTACCGGCAAGCAACAGGGCGACCTCATTGGAATCTATCTCTATCTCCGTGGTGATCTCATTGGCCTTATTACGGAAGAAAAAGTAAAAAGCCATGACCGGGATACCGACGATCAAACCGAACGCGGTCGTGATCAGCGCCTCGGAGACGCCTTTCGCAAGCAGCGTCGGCTTGCCCAATCCCGCCTCGAACGCGATCACGTTGAACGACGAGATCATGCCGAACACCGTACCGAGAAGCCCGAGCATCGGCGAGATAGTGCCTATCGACGAAAGGTAGCCGATCCTCTGCTGAAGGCTCGTCGCCTCCTTGACGCCCGCCATGGTCATCGCATCCTGGATGATCTGCAGTTCCTGGCCGCTCTTTTCGAGCCCGGCCTGGATAACATTGACGAGGAAACCTTTTTTCAGGGCGCCTAAATTCTTCGCCCCCTGGATATCCCCGCTCTTTATCGCCGTCTTTACCGCCATCAGGTAATCGACCGGCAGCATGACCGATTTACGCAATACTATGAACATCTCTATTATCAGCGCTACGCCAAAGACCGAGCATAATCCGATCGGGGGCATGCACCACCCGCCGGCCACCCACGTATCCCACAATGTCATGCTCTTCGCCGCGGGCGCTGCCGGGGCATCTGCCGCCATCGCAGTGAACGAAAACAACACAATTACCGACAATATTACAAAACTGGCCAGCCTCAACGCGCTCTCACGCCTCATCCTACTTCCCATTTTTTTCAAGCTCCTTTATTTTGGCCTCCGACTTGACGGCAACCTCGCTTTTAGGATACTCTTCCACGATCTCCTTGTAGGTTACCAACGCCATTTTCCTCTCCCCCAATTTCTCGTAACATTCCCCGCTCTTGAATTTTGCTTCCGATGCAATTTTTCCTTTATCATAATAGAGCACCGCAATCTTAAGGTAATTCACCAGCGCCTGCTCGTATGCGCCCTTTGAGAAATATGCTTCTGCGCTCCCGTAATAGGCGTCCAGCCTTTGTGCCTCATCCCTCGAGCGTATCACGGCATCATACGCTTTTACGGCGCCGTCGTAATCGCCGTCCTTTGCCAGTATCACCGCCAGCTTCATCCTGGCCCTGTTCACCGATTTGGCGCCCGGATAATCTCCTAAATACATATTATATAGCTCGATCGCCTTTCCGGCATTGCCTAATTTTATCTGGCAATCCGCCGCCTTAAAAAACGCGTCCTCGCCGTAGGAGAACCCGCCGTACCTATCTATCGTCTTCATATAGTTCTCGTACGCCTGGTCGTAGCTGTTCGCGAAATAGCTGTTCTCCGCCAGACGGAACGAAACGGGCGTCTCTATATTGAGGCGGTCTACATTTCCTAAGGGGACCGTAATGACCGCTTTCTCCCCTGCGAGCTCAAAAGATATGCCCGACTTGCCGGTCTTCATTATCGACCCTTTTATGACGTTCCCGTTCTTGAGCTTTATCTCGTCCAGCGCGAAGGATATCGCGCATGAAAACATGAGGCAGATAAGCACCGCCGCCGATATTATCCTCTTCCCGTGACAAGCCGTCATTTTATCGCCGCCGCCCTCTCTCTAGCTTTGTTCACTTCTGCGCTTGCCGGATATTTTGCGATAAGCTTTTCGTACAACTCCTTGGCCTCTTTCTTCTTGCCTAATTTCTCCTGGCATTCACCTGCCTTCAGCAATGAAGCCGACGCGATATTCTCCCTGTGCGGGTACAATATCGCCACGCGCTGGAAATTATTGAACGATTCCTCGTATTTATACATTTCAAAATAACTGTTCCCGAGTTGGAATAGCGCATCGGGCGTCGTATCGTCCTTATAGTGGTCCAAAACATCCTTATAATACACGATCGCCTCGCTGATTATCTCGCGGTTATAATAGGAATTCGCGATACCGAGCTTTGCCCTGCTGGCGTATTTTGTCTTAGGGTATCTCGAAAGCAGGTCCCCGAAATCGGAGGCCGCGTCACGCCAGGCCTTTAATGACATATATGCCTGCCCCCTGCTGAACAGGGAGACCTCCTCGAGAGCATCGTCGTTATATTTCGATAATATCCCGCTGAATAACTCCACCGCCCTCGAGCCCTCGTTGGTGTCAACAAGCACCTGGCCTATTATAGAGGCGGCCTTCTCGGGAGGCGGACTATCGGTAAAATCGTTATACGCCGCAAGCAGTTCGCGCACCGAGGCCGACGCGCCGGCCGGATCACCGGACAGGTATTGCAGGTTCGCGAGGCACCCGTAGAGCTCGGACAGGATAGCCTTTTGCCCGGAGAATGCCCTGACGAGTTCCCTGAACGTCTCCGCGCCTTCCTTGTATTTCTTTTGCTTCAGGTATATATCATATATCGTCGCTATTGCATCGATCGCCATCGGGCTGTCAGGGTTCTTATCCAGGAACTTCTCGAGCTCCTTAAGCGCCTCATCCCGCTTCCCGGAATACAGGTAGCTGACGCCCAGGCGGTACGAGGCTGCCTGCGCGAGGGTGTTCTCGGGATATTTATCGGCGATCTGCCTGTAATATTCGGAGGCAGCAGCGTACTGGCTCTTATTGAAATAGGTGTTGCCCACCTCATAGATGACCGAAGGCACAAGCTCGTTATCCGGATATTTCTCCATGAACTTCTTGAAATAGACCTGCGCCCGGTCCGAATCACCCAGGCAGGAATAACACCAGCCTATGTTGAACGTCACGTCGGCCATGTTCTCTGAGGCCGGGTACTTCTCCTCGATCAGGTTGTAATACTTGACGGCTTCCGCGTAGTCCTTCTGCCTGGCCAGGGCATATGCGAGCCTGAACGCGAAATACGGCACTGATTCCCCCGCCGGATATTTCTCGATATACTCCTTATATATCTCGACGGCCTTGCCGTAATCATCGAGGCTGAAATAACACTCCGCGAGCTTGGCGAGCCCCTTCTCGTATAGTTCCGTCCCCTTCGATTCGGGAAGCTGCTTCTTATAATATTCTACGGCTTCCTTATATTCGCCTTTTTCGAAATACGACTCCGCTATGAAATAATTCATGTTCATCTTCTTCGCCGCCTGCGGGTCGAGCTTAGCGTAATTGTCGTATGCCTGTACCGCCGCATCGGCGTTGCCTTTTTTCAGGTAGGTCACCACCAGCAGGTGGCAGACATCCTTCTTCATCTTGCTGTCGGGATATCCTTCCAGGAAGTCCTCGCATATTATCCAGGTCTCATATACCCTGCCCTGCTCATAATATGCCGCAGCCATCTGGTACCTCGCGAGTTCCGCGAGGTCCGTATCGGGGCCGTACATCTCGCTCTTCGGTTTTACTTCCCTGAACAGTTTTATCGCCTTTGAATATTCCTTTTCCTTCAATGCTATCTGGCCAAGGCTGAAGCGGGCATCGTTGGCAAACCTTGAGCTCTCCGGGATCGACCTGTATATATCTGAAGCCATCGGGTTCTTCCCCTGCTCCCTGTATATGCCGGCAAGCATGAATTTCGCCTCGACTATCCTGCTGTCGCCCGGATACGATTCTATCATCTTCTTGAGGAAATTAGCGGAGAGGTCCCACTTCTTCTGGTTATAGTAGGCCAGCCCCCTGCTGAAATAGACATCCGGGGCCTTTTTGGGGTCCTTAGATAACATCGCGTTATATATCTGGTTGGCCTTGTCATCCTTTCCCATCTTCATATAGCATTCTGCAAGGCCGTACTGGACCTTCTGGGTAAGGTCCTTCATGTACGCAAAATCCTTATTGACCCTGTTGAAGTTCGCTTCGGCCTTCTGGTATTCCTTGATCTCCAGGTAAGCTAAAGCCTGGTTGCAGAATGCATAGGGCAGCTGTTTACTGTAGGGATATTTGGTTATCAGCGCCTGGAAGGTCTTCACGGCATTGTCATACTCGCCGGCGTTCAACTGCTTCTCTCCGAGAAGAAAAAGCTCCCCATCAGTCTCCGCCCAGGCCGGGGTGGCCGCGCCGAGGACTGCAAATGCCGCCAAAAACGCTATTACCGGGTACTTAAGCATGTAATTTAATATACATTATGCCTGGAGGTAAATCAAGGGTAATTAATTGCCCCCGTGGGCATTATTTTGCTTATGCTAAAAACCCGTTATGTCAGTCAAGCCCTTCCTTTTTTGATAATACCTTATAGAGGCAAAAGATGCATAACCCGATGATGAAACCCCATGAAAGCGCAAGGAATATCCAGCCGCCGATGTTCATCTACCTCTTATCCTTCCATGCAAACCTAACCAACACCACCAGCCCGGCCAGCATGCCGATCAGCAGAAGCCTTGTCCCGAGGATATACGGCCTGTTTGCATCCGGAACGTTGACCATCAGTATTGTGTTCCTTCCGCCCTCGGAAAGAATGTATGAACCCAATATTACGATAAGAAATGACGGCGTCACATAGCGCATTACAAATTTATAAGCGCGAGGTATCCTGAGCTCGGCGCCATGGTGCATCTCCTCCCACGCCTTGTCCATCCCGAAGACCCACGTGAAAAGTATCGCCTCTATCGCGGCGAAGAGCACAAAGCAAAAAGTCCCGCCCCAGAAGTCCATCTCATCGACCACCCCTTTTCCGAGAAAGAATATCGCGGGCTGGCAAAGCACGAAGAAGACCGCAGTGAGTATGCCCAGCGCCCTCTTCCTGCCCAGGTTAAATTCGTCCTCCAGGAAAGCCACCGCAGGCTGGGCAAGAGATACCGAAGATGTTATGCCGGCAAGGAAGAGCATCATGAACCACAGGAAACCGAATACCGCGGAGAACGGTATCCTGCTGAATACTGCGGGCATCGTCACGAACCCGAGGTTAAAGGAGCCGCTCTTCGCCACTTCCTGCGCGCCTGCCGGGCCAAAGAACGCATAGGCCGCCGTTATTGCTATGCTGCCGCCTATGATGACCTCGGCAAATTCGTTCATACCCACCGCGGTAAGCCCGGACAACGTCACATCATCGGTCTTTTTCAGGTAGCTCGCGTATGTAAGTATGACCCCCATGCCTATGCTCAATGTGAAGAATATCTGTCCGGCTGCCGCGAGCCATACCTTCGGGTCCTTAAGTGCGGTAAGGTCCGGATTCCACAAAAAACCCATCCCGTTCAACGCATTCCAATCGGGCCTTAAGGGATCCGGGATCCCGAGAAGCAATATGCGTGCGGCTATCAATACGCCGAATATCATCAGGGCCGGCAAGGCGATTTTGCATAAGCTCTCTATTCCTCCCTTTATCCCGTGATAAAGCACGAAGATATTAAGGGCAAAGGTGATAAGGAAAAAGACATAAGCGGTCTGGAGCGAATTGAAATACCGGTTGGCCTCAAGCCCCTGGAACGCCGAAAGGAACGACTGCAGTTGGGCCTGAGTCGTCGCGCCGGCGTATTTGCCGGTAAGCGCGAAGAAGCTGTACGCGAGGGTCCATGATTCTATGTATGTATAATAGACGAGTACCGCGATCGGGCCGAATATCCCGATCACGCCGAAATATTTAATGAAACGGTTCTTCTGCCTCAGTGAATGGAATATCCCCGGCGCGGTTCCGTGGCCGAATCCGCCTCCGTACCTTCCCAGCGACCATTCTATCCACATAAGCGGTATTCCGAGGAGCAGCAAAGCCGCGAAGTACGGTATCATGAACGCGCCGCCGCCGTTCTGCGCCGCCTGGACCGGGAACCTCAGGAAATTCCCCAGCCCTACGGCCGAGCCCGCGACGGCCATGATTATGCCGAGCTTCGAGCCCCACGACTGCCTGGACTTCTGCGCCATCTAGTATTTAACCTCTATAAGGCAGAGCCCTTTTGAAGGCGCGGTCTCTCCCGCCGCCTTCCTGTCCTTCGCTTTAAGTATCCTCGCCATGCCTCCTGCGGGGATCCTGCCTCGGCCGATGCCTATGAGGGTCCCGGCGATGTTCCTTACCATGTTATACAGGAACCCGTCGGCCTCCACGTCCATGATTATCTTTCCGCCCTTCCTCTTCAAGGTCAGCTTCTTGATAGTACGGACCGATGAGCGGTCTATCCTGTCCGCCGCCTGGAACGACTTGAAATCATGCTTTCCTAAGAGCACCCCGGATTCCTTTTTCATCAGCGCGAGGTTGAGCTTATACGGGATATACGCCGTGAGGTTCCTCTCTATCGCTGAGGGCGAACTGCCGGTCATAATAGTGTACCTGTAGGTCTTCGACCTGGCGTCGAACTGCGCGTGGAACTTCAACGGGACGTCTTTCGCTTCCTTTATTACGATATCCTTTGGCAATACGCTGTTAAGCGCCCTTTGAAGTTTGTAGAGGGGTATGGCGGAGGATGTCTTGAAATTCGCGAAATGGCTTACCGCGTGGACCCCCGCGTCGGTCCTGCCGCAAGAGATAAGCCGCGCTTCACGGCCTGTTATCCGTTTAAGCGCGGCTTCTATCGTATCCTGGATGCTCCGGGCGTTCTTCTGTGATTGCCAGCCCGAATAACCCGTCCCTTCGTATTCTATTTTGAGCAGGATATTACGCATTCGGCTATTTGTACCGCGTTTGTTGCGGCGCCTTTGCGCAGGTTGTCTGCGACGACCCATAGCCACAGGCCGTTCTTAACTGAACAGTCGCAGCGTATGCGTCCGACGAAGGTCTCGTCCCTGCCCTCGACATCTTTGGGCATCGGATAAAGCCCCTTCCTGGCGTCGTCTATGACTACTATGCCCGGCGACCTTGCGAGAAGCTTCCTCACGCTGTCCGGGCTTATACGTTTCGCGGTCTCTATGTAGACGGACTCGGAATGCCCTGTCCTTACCGGCACCCTGACGGTGGTCGCCGAGACCTTTATCTTGGAGTCATGCATTATCTTGTGCGTCTCTTTTACGAGCTTCCACTCTTCGCTGGTATAATCGCATTCGGCGAATCCCCCGATATGCGGGAAGACGTTATATGCCAGCTGCTGCGGCATCGAACGATCGACATTGACATTGATCTTATCGTATCCGCCCGCGGCGACAGCCGCATTCTCTGCGTTGAGCTGTTCCACCGCGCTCTTGCCGGCCCCGGAAGATGCCTGAAGGGTGGTCACGATGATCCTCTTCAGTCCCGCCTTCCTGCGTATCGGCTCAAGCGCAACGACCATCTGTACGGTCGAGCAGTTCGGGTTCGCGATAATACCCTTATGCTTCTTAACGTCCTTGCCGTTCACTTCAGGGACGACCAGCGGCACATCAGGGTCCATGCGGAAATCCGCGCCGTTATCTATGACGACGCAGCCCCTTTTTACCGCCTCCTTAGCGAATGTAACAGCCGCGCCCTTTTCGCCCTCGGTGCCCGCGAAAAGCGCTATGTCCATACCGTCAAAACCTTGCGGCGATACTGCCTGCACGGCATACTTCTGCCCGTCGACATCTATCTCCCTCGCGCTGCGCGCCATGACGCGCAATTCCCCGACGGGAAAATTCCGCTGGCGCAGCACGCGCAGCATCTCGACGCCAACGACCCCGACGCCGACCACGGCCACATTATACTTATTCTTCTTTTTCATTTTAGTCCCTATAGATTTTCGACAACCAGATCGCCTACCTGGCTTGTGGAATAGCCCATCTTCCCGGCTGCCAATGATTTTAATTTTGTATTGACCAACTTTATTACAGCGTCCTCGATCGCCTTCCCGGCCTTCGCTTCGCCGAGGTTCTCGAGCATCATGCCTCCGGCGCATATCGCTGCCAGGGGATTGATGACATTCTGGCCGGTATATTTCGGCGCAGAACCGCCTATCGGCTCGAACATCGAGACGCCTTTAGGGTTGATATTCCCGCCGGCCGCGATCCCCATGCCGCCCTGTATCATCGCGCCGAGGTCCGTTATGATGTCGCCGAAGAGGTTGTCCGTCACGATAACGTCAAACCATTCGGGGTTCTTCACGAACCACATCGTCGTGGCGTCTACGTGCGCGTAATCGGTCTTTACCTCCGGATAATCTTTCGCGACCTCGTTGAAGGTCCTCTGCCAGAGGTCCCACGCGTATGTCAGCACGTTGGTCTTGCCGCAGAGTGTGAGCTTCCTTTTCTTGTTGCGTTTCTTGCACAGCTCAAACGCATAACGTATGCAGCGCTCGACGCCCTTGCGCGTGTTATAGGATATCTGTATCGCGACCTCATCGGACGTGCCTTTCTTCTGGAACTCTCCCATTCCCTTATAAAGGCCTTCGGAGTTCTCGCGCACGACGACGAAATCTATATCCTCAGG
>JBAYMW010000034.1:0-11846 GCA_041663405.1 Candidatus Omnitrophota bacterium
ATATGGGAGACCCCGATAGTCAAGAAGGTCAAGGATTTCGACTGGGACGTGGCGATGTTCCCGAAGGGCCCGAACGGAATAAGGAAGTTCGCGACCGGCGGGACCGGCTACGGGATACTGAAGTCCACGAAATATCCCGACGAGGCGTGGGAAGTCCTTAAGGCATTAAGCGGCGACGAGGGGCAGATCATGCTGGCGGATTCCGGACTGGCGCAGCCGGCCAACAAGAAGATAGCCGAAGGCGAACATTTCGCGCTCAGCACCAGCGTGCCGCTCAACAAGAAGATGCTCAACGAAGCCGTCAAGATGACGGTATACGATCCGTTCCACTCGAAGTGGCGCGAGATCCGCGACCTTTACATCTACCCTGAATTCGACCTGATGTTCAACGGGCTGAAGTCCGTACAGGATGCGGTTGACGCTATAGTGCCGAAGGCCAACGAACTATTCAACGAAGGGAAATAAGACGGTAAGATGAAATTCCAAAATGATTACGGTTATTTTACCGATGACGGCAAGGAATACGTCATAACAAGGCCCGACACTCCCAAGCCCTGGGTGAACGTCATATCGAACGGTTCATGGGCGTTCGTCGTGTCGCAGTCCGGCTCGGGATTTTCCTGGTGGGAGAACTCGAACCTCGCGAGGATAACCCGCTGGGAGCAGGACCTCGTGCGCGACGAGTGGGGCAAATATATATACGTGAAGGACACGGAGAGCGGCGACCATTGGTCTCTGGGCTGGAAGCCCGTCTGCCGCGAGTTTGAAGAATATGAATGCAGGCACGGGCTCGGGTACACGGTCCTTTCCGCAAAATACAGGGGGATAAGTTCGGCCGTCACGATGTTCGCGCCGCGCGGCGAGCAGCTTGAACTTTGGAAGGTCTCGCTGAAGAACGGATCCGATACCGCGAGGTCGCTGTCCCTGTTCACGTATTTCGAATGGCTCCTCGGGAACAAGGACGACACGCACAGGGAGTTCCACAGGACCTTCATAGGGACGGAATACGATAAGGGCCTGCATGCGCTCTACGGCATAAAGAGGAAGCAGCTGATGCTGGAGGGCCAGATAATCAGCGAGTGGCCTTGCGAGGCGTTCTTCGCGTCGTCAGTTGAGCCCGAGTATTATGAGGGCGACAAGGATAATTTCATCGGCATGTACCGCACGATGGCCGACCCGGTTGCGGTCGAGAAGGGCGTACTTACGAATACGACCGGCAGGTGGAACGATTCTATCGCGAGCCTCCAGGTCAATGTGGAACTCGGCCCCGGCGAGTCGAAGGACGTCGTCTTCATGCTCGGCATGAGCCAGGGCAAGGCCAAGGACGCCAAGGCCATCGGCAAATATTCCAACGTGAAGAACGTCGACGCCGCGCTTTCCGAAGTGAAGAAGTTCTGGGAGGAGATGCTCTCGGGGCTTATTATAAAGACGCCGGACGACGCGATGAATATAATGACGAATACGTGGCTGAAATACCAGGCCATCTCCGGAAGGATCTGGGGGCGCTGCGCGTATTACCAGTCGAGCGGCGCGTACGGGTTCAGGGACCAGCTGCAGGACAGCCAGATATTCCTCCCGCTGGACACGTCGCTTACGAAGAAACAGATACTGCTCCATGCCGCGCACCAGTTCAAGGACGGCACGGTCTACCATTGGTGGCATACGCTCGCCGAATGGGGCCCGAGGACCAAGAAGGTCGATGACCTGCTCTGGCTCGTGTTCGTGACGCTCAGCTATATAGAAGAGACCGCCGACTTCGGAATACTCAAGGAGAAAGTGAAATTCGTGGACGGCGGCGCCGCGACGCTCCTCGAGCATTGCGAACGCTCCCTGAAGAAAGTCCTCTCGAGGTTCTCCAAACGCGGGCTGCCGCTTATCGGCGAGGGCGATTGGAACGACGGCATGAACTTCGTCGGAGTGAAATTCAAGGGCGAATCGGTATGGATGGCGCACTTCTTCGCGGATATCATAAAGAGATGGTCCGAGGAAGTCCTGTCGAGCAAGAGCGTCAACAATAAGCCGGCGGCGAAAAAGTACCTCAAGAAGTTCGGGGACCTGAAGAATGCGATAAACAAGTATGCCTGGGACGGCGAATGGTACTGGAGGGCCACATGCGACGACGGCTCCCTGGTAGGCAGCTCTAAGTGCAAGGAGGGCAAGATATTCCTCAATGCGCAGATATGGGCGGTCATCGCCGGGACAGGGACCGAGGAGCGCATAAAGAAGGCCATGGATTCCTGCAAGAAGTACATTTACAGGGATTACGGCGCGATACTTCTCTATCCGGCGTTCTCCGAGCCGAACCAGAAGATCGGTTATATCAGCCGTTACGCCGCGGGCGTAAGGGAGAACGGCGGAGTATATACGCATGCCGCGACATGGTCGGTCATAGCCGAGTCCCTGAGGAAAAATCCGGAACTCGCTTTCGACCTTTACAGCAAGATATGCCCTCCGAACAGGACCGGGGACATAGACCATTATAAGGCGGAACCCTACGTTACTCCGGGCAATTCCGACGGGCCTGATTCGGTCAATTACGGCCGCGGCAGCTGGACCTGGTACACCGGCTCGGCGGCATGGCTATGCAGGGCCGGCACGAACTGGCTCCTTGGCGTAAGGCCGGTGCTTGACGGCCTGCTGATAGACCCGTGCATACCGAAATCATGGGGCGGGTTTGAGATGACAAGGAAATTCCGCGGCGCGGTCTACAAGATAACGGTCTCCGACCCGGACCACGTATCGCACGGGGTCAGGGAAATAAAGGTCGACGGCAAGAAGATAAGCGGCAATATAATCCTGCCGTTTAAGGACAAGAAGGCGCACCTCGTCGAGGTTTTGCTCGGCAGGCGTTAAAACCGGGTTTTATTTGCCCTTGAATTAAGCGGGTAATTAGGGTAGACTTATCAGATGGAACTTAATAAAAACAGAAAGGGGGAAGGTGGTTAATATGAAGGCCTTATTGTTTTTTCTTACCGCTTCGGCGGTAGCTTTAGCTGTAGTTTTGATGGTATCAGGTCAGGTTTTTGCGGCGGCGCTGGTAATAGCGGATTTCAATACCGGCGAAAAACCGAACAACATCGGCGGCGATTTCGGCGCCTGGAACAGGGACGAAGCCGACCAGACTCAGGGCTGCAAGATGAACTTCAACCAGACCGAGATGCACGGCGGCGCAGGCTCATCCGTACAGCTCGATTACGACGTAGATTCGCCGAACCCGGCATACAACGGTTTCTGGATGAAACTCCAGAACCAGGATGCTTCTCAGTATGATAAGCTCAGCCTCTGGATAAAGGGCGATGCGGCAGCAGGATATTCCGCAAAGGTTAAGCTTGAGCTGAAGAACGCGAAGGGCGAGGTAGGAAAGTATACGGTCAGCAATATAACGGCCGAATGGCAGGAGATAGTCATACCGCTGGCCCAGTTCAGCGGGCTGACCGACCTGACCTCGATGACAGAATTGGTGGTCGTGTTTGATGACATGACCTGCTCGGGAAAAAAGCAGGGCACCATATATATTGACGATATAGCTTTCGTCAAGTAAGGATATTAAGGGGCGGTACGAAGGCAAGTTTCTGTAAGGCTTGCCGTTCTGATCGCCCCTTTTTATTTTAAGGGCATATAAGGTATGGAAGAGGAAAAAGCAAGGCTGGAAGCTAAAGTGCGCCGTGAGATGATGCAGCTCTTTCTCGAAGAGGCGAAGATAGAGGCCGAAGCGAAGGAACAGCATGACAGGTTCATGAGGGACAGGGAAGACGAAATGAGCATAAGGTCCGCTATGTCGCTTCCGATGTCCGGCAGCAGGAGAAGGCAGGCCAGGGAGGAGGAAGGCCTCGAGATGGATGTCGGGGCGATGAAGGCCCGCATGCGGCTCGAGGAGAGGATAAAGCTGGAGAAGCTCAGGGGCAAAAGGATATTCCAGGGGGCCTTGATATCTTCAGCCGTGGTGGCCATCGCCGTATCCGTCCTGGTCTTGCAGCAGAAAGAGCCCGTTGTATATTACGACCTGGGAGCGGTAAAGGCGGCGCTCCAGAAGGCGGTCGCGTATTACGCGCAATTCGACGTAGAGGAGGTCGTCCTCTCGAAAGACACGCCATCCGCGACCCTTGACCTGTCTTTTAAGCCTTCCACGGAAAAAGACCTTAAGGAATTTGTGGAAAAATTGATAAAGAAATATTCGATGCTGCGCCCCGGCGAGAAGATCAACCTGGTCCTTAAGGCGCAGAGGCGGATATATGCCGCAGTCTCCTATATTCCCCGCAGCAATTCCATTGAAATAGAGCTCATGAAGTAATGCCCCTTCTCGTAGGATTCACATTCGACCTGAAAACACGCCGCGCTGTGCCGTATGACTTATGGGCCGAGCACGACGATCCCGCGACCATTTCATCGGTGGAGGCCGCGCTAAAGGCGGCCGGGCGGAAGGTGGTCCGGATAGGGAACTCGAAAGCCCTTATGAAAAAACTACGGCGGCTGAAGTGCGACATCGTCTTTAATATTGCCGAGGGCGTATCCGGGCGAAACCGGGAATCGGAGGTGCCGGTGCTCCTGGATATCGCTGGTATACCTTATACGGGGCCCGACGCGCTGGCGCTGTCCGTCGCGCTGGATAAGGCCGCCGCAAAAAAAATATTGAAATACCACGGCGTGCCGGTGCCCGGCTCTTTTGAGATAACGAAGGCGGGCGAAGTGCGCATGCCCGGGGTGCCTCACGGCATGGATTTCCCGTTCATCGTAAAACCCAGGTATGAGGGGTCGGCAAAGGGCATCCGCGCTGATTCGGTCGTGGAGGATATGCGGGCATTAAGGAGGAAAGCCGTCTTTGTGGCGGAATGCTATAAACAGCCCGCGCTGGTCGAGGAATTCATAGACGGATGGGAGTTTACCGTGGGCATAATAGGGAACGGCCCCCTGTCCGTGCTGCCCGTGGTCCAGAGGCACGTGGATAAAAAGACCGGACTCAGCAGCCATGTCCTTGAAAAGTGCGGCCGTAAGCCCGGGGTGTCCGGCTGCAGGGAACTGTTGGAGATAGATCCGGTCCTGGAGGACCGCATAAAGGAACTGGCGGCAAAAGCGTTCCTGGGGCTGGAATGCCGCGATTTCGCGAGGTTTGATTTCCGCGTATCCTCGAAAAATAAGGGAATATACATGCTTGAAGCCAACCCGCTGCCGTCGCTTGCGAAGGATGATTATTTCGCGATGGTCGCGGAACTTGAGGGGATTACATACGAAGATATGATAAACAGGATGTTCGCCGCCGCGCTGGAAAGGTGCGGCCTCAAATGAAGGATGCGTATTCATATCCGGAGTACTGCGACGTGGCATACGGATGGGACCGCACGCCCGAATGCGACTTTATCGAGAGATGCGTGGAGAGGTACGCCTTCGGCAGAAAGGGGGACTCGGTGCTGGACCTTGCCTGCGGCACCGGCATACACCTTAGGGAATTCGCGCGCCGCGGATACCGCGCGGCGGGAATGGACAGATCGCGGGAGATGGCGGCATTTGTCGCCGCAAAGGCAGAGGCCTCGGGCCTGAAGATAGATTGCAGCGCCGCGGACATGAAAGATTTCCGTGCCGGCCGCGTTTTTTCATTTGCGATCTGCATGCTGGACTCATTCAGGTATCTCCTTACGGACCGGGATATAGCGGCGCATCTTGGTTCGGTCTCGGCGTCGCTGGAGAACGGCGGAATATATTTCCTGGACCTTTGGATGCCGGCGTCGGACGTCGATATCGAATGGGAAGACGTGTCGTGGCTGCAGGAGTCCGGGAATATCCGTGTCGACGCGAGGTACCTTCAGCACGGGAAGACTTATAACCCCGCGGACCGGACTTTTGAGGACGAGCTTATATTCAAGGTAAAGAGCCCGGTATTTGATTCGACGATCACGTCCAAAGCCAGGACGAGGATGCTCCTGTATGATGAGCTCTGCCGCATAGCAAGGGAGGAGGGGTCTTTCGAGCCGGCGGGGAAATTTTATAATTTTGACTTTGACGAAAAAGGAGCTTATAATATCAGGCATATAAGGACGAACATCGTACTAAAAAAACGGAGGTAGGAGATGCCAAGGACGAAGGCAAAGTTTTTCGCTTTATGGGCATTATCTATATTTTTGACCGCGGCCGTGTTGGCGGGTTGCGCGGGTATCGAACCTCCTTCACCCGAACAGATAATCAAGCATCCTTTTGGCACCTCCATGCTCAGGGCGGGGCTTACTAAAGACGAGGTAGTGGCGCAGTGGGGGGATCCGGACCTTAAGGAATTCGACAGCACGGGGAAGTGGGGAAATGCCAAGGAGAGGTGGACTTATCACGGAAGGTACAACGACCTTCCGGTCGATGAGGGATATTTGACGAAGACACAGTACCTGTATTTTGACGGGAAATACCTGGTCAGATACAATGAATGACCCCGCAGGGGCCGGGCATTTCAGCTGCTGCATACAATGCGATACTTTCTGGGACTGCTCAACGAGGGCAGGGAACCGCGACACGAGCCGCGGCAACGAGTGCTGTTCGCAATGCGGTAAATATGAAATATGTAAAATAGTGAACGAAAAAGTCAAGGAAGGGCTTAAAAAGGCGGTTTAAATAAGCATAGTTTTGCATGATCCGGGGGCACTGCAGTAATGCGGTGCCCCTTTTGTTTTTTTCCTTGACAAACAACATGTTAACAAATACTATATAAGCCAATAAGTAATATTAAGATATAATGTAAAGTACTACTTGTTAATACTTATTAACAACTATGAAAGAGGATCTTCTATGGGGCCTGTGAATAACAATCTGATAACTGTTGATGAGCTGTCGAAGCTCTTCCTCATGTCGAAGGCGACTATTAACTACTATACAAACATGGGGCTCCTGCATATTGCCGATAAGCAGGGGAACAAGCGGTTGTATGATAAAGTCGAGGTCGACGAGCGGCTTAAGAAGATAAAAGAGCTCCGCAGGAGCGGCTACAGCCTTCGGCTTATCCGAAAACAGTTTGCAGGGCCGGCTTTACAGGGAAATCCGGGAATTGACGGAGGATTATTATAATGCTCGACGATCTCAAGAGTATCATAAGGAGACTGAACGAGCTCGACGTGGCGGCCGATATCACGCCAGTGGTTTCCGACAAGTCCGTGCCGATGTCGCCGAAAATATTCTCGGTGAGCAGGCAGATAATTGCGGTCACCAACCAGAAGGGCGGCTGTGCGAAGACGACCACTGCAGTCAACCTGTCGGGCTGCCTCGCCGAGAGGGGCTACAGGGTCCTGGTAATAGACCTCGACCCGCAGGCCCACGCGAGCCTCGGCCTCGGGATAGACAAGGACAACATAGACAGGACAATATATGACGTGCTTATGAATAACGTCCCGCTGTGCGACGTCATATCGAAGACGCAGGTGGAAAGGCTCGACGCTGTCCCCTCCAATTCGGTATTGTCAGGCGCGCAGCTGGAGCTTGCTTCCGTATTGGGCAGGGAGAGCGTCCTCAGGATAGCCGTAAGGAAGATGCTCCTTAAAAAAGACTATGATTTCATCATATTCGACTGCAACCCGAGCCTTAACCTCGTAACGATAAACGCGCTTGTGGCCGCGGACTCGATACTCATACCGATACAGACCCATTATTATTCTCTTGAGGGCATGAAGGAGCTATTCTCGACCATAGATATCGTGCGGGAAAGGCTGAATCCCGACCTGCAGATACTCGGGATCCTCGCCACGCTTTACGATACCCGCACAAAGATAAGCGCGAAGATGCTCGGCCAGATACGCGAGTATTTCAAGGGGATGGTCTTCAATACCGTTATCCGCAACAACGTGAAGCTTTGCGAAGCGCCGATATTCAAGAAACCCATACACATATACGATAGCCGTTCTCTCGGGGCCCGGGATTATTTCAGCTTGGCCGATGAGGTGGTTGCGAAGACGCAAAAATGCGAGGTGAGGATTGACGCCGGAAAAGTTGCCTGATACCGATGGCGGCCAGAATGTAGTAAAGGATATATTCGAGCGGAAGAAGCCGGACGATATATCGTCAAAGAAGATCTCGTCGCTCTTCGTAGGCTCCGCGCCCGCGAAGGAAAAAGCTTTTGACAGATACCTGCCGATAGGGCTGGACCTAAGGCCTTCGGGCGCGGCCTTTGCGAGGGTCGGGATGTCAGGAGGGAGGATGGTCCTCGCCGCCGGCACCCCGGAAACAAGAGGATCGTTAAGGCAGCTCATCTCTGAGAACGGATTGAAAGGCGATGCGGTGATCGGCCTGTCGGTAAAGGATATACAGTTCCGCGTATTGAAATTGCCGCCTATGCCGCCGTCCGAGCTGGACGGAGCGGTCATATGGGCGGCAGCCGAGGCGCTCGGGATGGACGCGCGCAGGATACAGGAATTCAGCATAGATTATGAAGTCCTGTCGGAAGGGAAAATACTCGTCGCGGCTGCGTACAGGGAGATGGTGATCGAAAAGATGAAGGAGGTCGTGGACGCAGGGCTTAATGTGCTTGCTGTAGAGCCGTCGCCGTTGTCGCTTTATGCCGCCTTATGCTCCATCTCCTCGAAGACGGGAGACGCGTCGGGGCTTACCCTGTTATTAAATATTGGTTACGGGTCGGGAGATATCACAATAGGGCTCGGGCGGGACGTATGGGCGGTGCAGGACGTGACGGTTTCCGAAGAGGTATTGCGCGGCGCGCTTAACGATGACGGCAGCGTGGCGTCCAAACCCTCGGTCTCTTCGGCCCTCGAAAGCCTTATAATAGATATCGAACATTCATTCAAGACCGTATCAAACCTGTTTTCGGGGCCCGATTCGTTGGCTCCGGGCAGGATAGCGATATCCGGGCCGGGTGCCTTAAACAGGGGTATCGGGCCGTTCCTGAAAAAGACATTCAACATCCCGGTGGAGACATTCGATCCTCTAGGGGCCGGGCCGAAACTGGCCTCGGCGGTTGCCTTGACCATGAGGGGACTTAAAGATGAAACGGTTTAACCTTATGCCCAGGCCGGGCAGGAAAGGCCAGCCGGCACCCTCAGGCGCCAAACAGCCCGGTAGGCCGAAAATAAATATTGTGCTTGTTATCGCATTGGTAGCGGCGGTCGTTATAGCGGTACCGAACGTGATAAACCGCCGCAGCGGCGGCGCGCTGGCCGATGCCAGGGCGCGGCTCGAAGAGGCGAAGAAGGAGCTCAGCCGCAGGCAGACGCAGCGCCTGCAGATAGCGAAGGACTATGACCTTCTTGTAAAAAAGAAACTTGCCGCGGAAGAGAAGCTGCGATACCTTAAGAGCGCGAAGATCGATAAGCCCGGTGAATTATCGCAGGCCCTTGTCAATATTCCTACCCTGATACCCGACGAGATATGGATAAACAAATTGGCCGTCGGAGGGCAGCAGTTAGTCATAAACGGCTCAACGCTGGATAACCAGGCGGTCTCTAAATTCATGGACAGCCTTAATAAGTCGAAAAAATTCAAGGGTTCCAGTTTTAATTTTACGCAGAAGAGCGATCTGGGCGACGCGACTCTCTATAATTTTGAGATCGCCACTAACCTGGCCAATTAAAGGGGCGGGGTCGTGAACAGAAAGAAATTATTAATAATATCAATTGCGGTCGTTCTCGGAGGGCTGGCGGCATACAGCCTTGTCGGGCAGGGATTTTATTCGGAGCAGAAAAAAGCAAAGGCCGAGCTCCGGAAGATAGAGGACGAGGCGGCGAAGGCCAGGGATAAGTTCCCCGACATAAAGGCCGAAGAGAGGGAGCTATCCGAGATGCAGAAGAGCTACGACGGCGTACTGAAGGACATCGCTTCGTATGAGCAGAAGATACCTTCCGCGGGCTCGGTATCGAAACTGCTGGGCGAGATGACCCGCCGCTCGGAAGGCCTCGGAATGGATTTCGAATCCATAAAGCAGAACATTGAAAGGGAGAAGGAAGGCTACCTGATACTGAAACTGGACATGAAGTTCTCAGGCCCGTATGCGAGCGCCGTCAATTACCTTAACCGCCTGCAGAACGTCTCCGATTACCTGACCGTCCCGAATATCGAGATATCGCAGACGAAGGAAAGCGCGCCGCTCTCAAAGACCAGCATGCAGGTCTCGATGCTGCTTCTCGAGAAGGGCATGGACCTGGGCGCCCTGGACGGAGCGCAGGCCCCGGAGCCGATCATCCTTAAGTCCGACCCGTTCGTATCCAAGAAGGCCGGCGGGAAGGACAGGTCGAAAGATTTCAAATTATCCGGCATTACGCAGGCGGGAAAAGAGTCTACAGCCATTATAAATGACGAGGTCGTAAAGGTCGGCGCGAAGATCGGCGAATGGAAGGTCGTCAAGATATTGCCGGACGCTGTCACGCTCTCCGACGGGGCCGAGGACGTATCGGTGACACTTAACAGATAACAAGAGGGGAAACATGAACAATAAACTCAGATATTTCGCGGCAATGGTGATCCTGTCGCTGGCCATAGGCCTTACGGCGCGGATAGCGGCGGATGATGAAAAAGACCCTATAATATCGCTCGATTATAAGGACGCGGAAATAAGCGCAGTCCTGCGCTCCCTCGCCTGGTCTTACGGGCTTAACCTCGTCACAGGCACGGACATAAAAGGCAAGGTGACGGTCAACCTCAAGGACGTCACGCTTAACGAGGCGCTCGATGCGATGCTGACCGCGAGCGGTTATACGCACATGCGGAAAGGGAATATAATCTATGTAAGCTCCGGCTCGGCCGAAGGCATCGACCTTTCCAGCGAAGCGGTCTTCCTGAAATACCTTAAGGCGGCGGAAGCGCAGAACCTGCTGAGGAAGGTAATCTCCGCGAAGGGTGATATCAAGGTCGATGAAGTCTCCAACATGCTTATAATCACCGATTACACGGCCAATATAGAAAAAGTAAAGAAGCTTATTGAGAGCATAGACATTCCGCCCCAGCAGGTGCTCGTTGAGGTCAAGATAGTAGACATCACATCGAAGGACCTCGAGAACCTCGGAGTTACATGGTCGGCCGATTATAAGCCTGCGGGGGATGTAAAGGGGTTATTCAGCAGGAAGACGGGGTACCAGGAAGAGCTGAAGACGACGACAACGATGCCGGGGCCTTCGGGCACTCTTTCCGGCGGCCAGTTCAAGATAGATACGCTGAATTTCAAGGGACTATCGCTTTCCGCCACGATCGATGCGCTGTGCCAGGACCAGAAGGCGAACCTGCTCGCATCGCCGTCCATAGCGGTGCTGAACAACCGCGAGGCGAGGATAGTCATAGGAGAGAAAGTCCCGTATAAGGAGAGGACTCAGACCACGACAGGCACAACCGAGACCACAAAGTTCATAGATGTCGGGACCACGCTGCGGGTAGTCCCGTCAATAAATGCCGACGGGTACATAACGATGCTTATACATCCCGAGGTCAGCTCGGTATCGGCGTTGCTCGATGCGGGCCCGCGCATAACGACTCGCGAGGCGGATACTACCGTCAGGGTAATGGAAGGCGAGACCATAGTAATAGGCGGTTTGATAAAACAGGATGATTCCAGGACAAGTTCAAAGGTCCCGCTGCTGGGCGACCTGCCGATCATAGGGCTTTTGTTCACCAACAAGTCAAAGGACCAGGCCCAGACGGAACTTGCGGTATTCATAACGCCGAAGATACTTCGCTCGAAGGAGGAGGCCAAGATCTACGGGGCAAAGGCCGAAGAGGAAGTCTATGTGAATATCGGCCCCACCGGCGAGCTCAGTATCGCGTACCAGCTGTTTGACAAGGCGGATAAACTCGATAAGGGAGTCGGCCTCGAGGGCCGCCGCAAGGACATGAAATTCAGGAAGACCCAGGCGCTGGAACTGTTCGAGAATATCGCGAGC
>JBAYMW010000035.1:0-11558 GCA_041663405.1 Candidatus Omnitrophota bacterium
GACGTGAGCATGGAAACAGTCAGGATTGTGTTTGTATCGCGGGGTGTAAGAAAAACAGCCGCTCTGATAGGCTTCTTTGAAAAGATAATATGGCTCTTGGCGATAACGCAGATAATGCAGCATTTGAATAATCCGGCTAATTATATCGCGTTTGCAGCCGGATATAGCATGGGGACTTTTACAGGGATGTCAATCGTCAGGAGAATTTCGAGTCATTATCTCAAGGTCAGGGTAATAACGCGTAAAGACCATAAGAGGCTGGCAAGCATATTGTATGCCGCGGGATACCGTACCACCATTATTAATGCGGAGGGAACAAAAGGTAAGGTAAGGGTTATTTACGCAATTATAAAAAATAAAGCGCTGAACAATGTCATGCGGATAATTAAAAAATTCGACCCGAGTATTTTTTATACCATAGAAGACGTTCGATATACGGCGGAGCGGGATATAAGGTATCTTGATGTAGAATAATAAAAAGCAGCATAAAAGGAGGGCGCAATTTTGGAATTTAAGAATAAGGTTTTGATTATAGGTTACGGCGCGGTAGCGAAATGCACCTTACCTATATTATTGAAGCACGTCAAAATCCCATATCATAATATCACGGTCATGGATTTTGTCGATCAGCGCGAAAATTTGAAGCAATGGCTGGAAAAAGGGGTAACATTCTGTCAGGAAAGAATTACCCCGATAAATATGGCGCAGGAATTAGGCAAATACGTTTCCTCCGGAGGGCTTATCATAGATCTCGCTTGGAATATCGGCTGTGAAGACATGCTTACCTGGTGCTATGAAAATAAAGTTTTGTATGTCAATGCTTCCGTAGAGGAATGGGATCCATACGCCGGAATACATAATAAGACGCCCCTTCAAAAATCGTTATATTACAGACATATGCAGTTACGCAGCGTAATCGCTAAATGGAATAATTCAACGACTGCCGTGGTAGATCACGGCGCCAATCCTGGCCTCATATCACATTTTGCGAAAAAAGGGATTTTAGATATTGCGGAGGCGTCGATAAAGGATAAAGCTACGCCTAAGAACGATGTAAGTATTTTGGAGAGGCATCTAAATAAAAAAGATTTTGCCCACTTGGCGATGGATCTCGGTATAAAAGTTATACATATAAGCGAGCGGGATACCCAGGTTACCAATGTGCCGAAAGCGTTAAATGAGTTTGTGGGAACCTGGAGCATTGAGGGGTTAAGGGAAGAGGGAATATCGCCTGCCGAAATGGGCTGGGGCACTCATGAAAAAGAACTGCCCAATTTGGCCAATGTGCCGGATCACGGCCCGAAAAACCAGATATTCCTTTCGCAGATGGGAATGAATACGTGGGTAAGGTCATGGATACCGCATCATGAGATTATAGGCATGGCCATCAGGCACGGAGAAGCGTTTACCATATCAGACAGGCTTACTGTTACAGAAAACAACAAACCTGTCTATAGGCCCACCGTTCACTACGCCTATATGCCGTCTTGCGAGACGTTATCTTCATTATATGAGCTCCGCTGCCGTAATTATGAGCTACAGCCGAAGCAGAGGATCATGAGCGACGATATTGTCGAGGGCGAAGACATACTCGGCGCGCTCCTGATGGGGCATAAATATAACTCATGGTGGATAGGAAGCATTTTAAGCATAGACCAGGCGAGAAAACTCGTACCCCATCAAAATGCCACTACTATACAGGTAGCGATAGGGGTAGTTTCAGCCGTTATGTGGATGATAGAAAACCCGAATAAGGGCGTCTGCGTTCCGGAGGACCTCCCGTATGATTATGTGCTTAAAATAGCCGAACCGTATCTTGGGAAATTCATATCGGAACCGTCCGATTGGACTCCATTCAAAAATTATCAGATATTTTTCAAAGAAAATCCGGCGGCGCATCTTGATAAAGAGAACCCCTGGTGCTTCAAAAATTTTCTTTTTAAGGACTAAAAAATAACAGGAGGTGCTCCATGGGCAATATAAAAAAGTTCATACAGGATAATTACCGCCATTTTAATGCCGCTTCATTAAAAGATGCGTCCGAAGCATATGTGAAATTTATCAATAAGGGCGGGAAAATGCTTGTCGCGATGGCCGGCGCTATGAGCACGGCAGAGCTCGGTATCACGCTAGCCGAAATGATAAGGAAGAATAAGGTTCATGCTATTTGCTGCACCGGCGCCAATCTCGAAGAAGACATCTTTAATCTTATCGCGCATAAATATTATAAAAGAGTCCCGCATTATAGGAATTTATCCGATAAGGACGAGTTATCTATCATAAAGAGCGGCTATAACCGCGTTACGGACACATGCATACCTGAAGAGAAAGCCATGCGGTTTATCGAACGCAAGATCATTATTTTATGGCAGCGCGCGGAAAGAGAAGGGAAAAGGTATTTTCCCTACGAGTATATTTATCAATTAATACAGGAAGGGCAGTTAAAGCACCGGTATCAGATCGATCCCAAGAATTCATGGGTTCTGGCCGCACATAAGAAAGGCTTGCCGATCTTTACGCCCGGATGGGAAGACTCGACGCTGGGAAATGTTTTTGCCGCGCAGATCATTAAAAAATCGATACGTAATATTACCACCGTTAAAACAGGCATAGAGCAAATGACCTCGCTTATCGATTGGTATTTAAAAATCTCTAAGGACAGGCCGATAGGATTTTTTCAGATAGGCGGCGGGATTGCAGGGGATTTTTCAATATGCACCGTTCCTTTAATTAACTTTGATTTGAAGAAGAAGTGCAGGTTGTGGGGGTATTTTTGCCAGATATCCGACAGCATAACGTCGTTTGGGTCATATAGCGGCGCCGTCCCGAATGAGAAGATTACATGGGGCAAACTCGGAATTGATACCCCAAGGTTTGTAATCGAATCAGACGCTACAATCGTGGCGCCGCTTATGTTTAATTACATATTAAATAAATAAAGAAGCTGGTAGAGTATGAGCGAAAAACTCAAAGAGATCTCTATTATTCTCGATGTATGGGATGATATTTTTTCCGATTTCGATCCCAGACCGCTTGACGAAAGGGCGTTGTCGGAAGACTTCATAACCGAACTTAAAAAAAGATATAGAGAAACCGCAAGGGGAAACCTCCTAATATCTTTTTTTGCGCCAAAAGGATTAAAGGATGAAAAATCGGAACAGATGGTCGTCAATAGGCTTAAGAAGTATTTCAAATACAGGGCGCTGCAGGAAGGGCGGGAGATATATAGCGTGCGAAAAAAAGGAGTTGTCTTTATTTTAGTAGGCATCTGCTTTTTAAGTTCCATCACGCTTATGGCTTATTTTAATATTTGCTCGATGCTTTACATCAAAATACTCGAAATATTACTGGTACCTCTTGGCTGGTTCGGTATATGGGAAGGATTTTCCAAGATAGTCAATGCGTCGCCGGCCTTTTCGCAGGAAGAGACGCTTTTCCGAAAACTTTCAACTGCAAAGTACCAATTCAATTATGAGGCATAGATAGAGAAACATTAACCATGAAACTTATAGAAAAACACAGCAATAAAATAGTCAAAAAGATCAGGTTCAGGATTCCCGATGTGGCTGGGGCGCTGGGCAAGCTGACATCCGAGTTAGGCGCAAACGGAGCCGTGCTAGGCGATATTACCAAGATTCATCTGACTTCAAATTATGTGATAAGAGATTTTATAATATTTTTCGATGACAAGCATCAATTCTTTAAGACGATATTGGCGGTAAAAAAGCTCAAGGGATTCAAGATATTATCGATAGAAGATGAAGTATTGAGAATACATAAAGGCGGCAAGATAGCGGTAAAGTCGCTAGTTGAAATAGATAATTTAAATGATCTAAGGATGATATATACTCCCGGCGTTGCCCAGGTCTGTAATCATATCCTTAATAAACCATCGCTCGCGAGAGAATATACATCCATAGGGAATACCGTTTGTATCGCCACAAACGGTTCAGCGGTGCTGGGATTGGGCGATATCGGAGTATTGGCATCGATGCCCGTCATGGAGGGCAAATCGGCCATTCTTAATAAGATGGCAGATATCAGATGTGTTCCTCTTTTGATAGAAAGCAGTAACACCGACGAGATAGTTGCTATATTAACAGGCATAGCGAAAACATTCAGCGCGATAATGATAGAAGATATCAAGGCTCCGCTGTGTTTTGAAATAGAAGAAAAATTACAGAGGAATTTAAACATTCCTGTTTTTCACGATGACCAACATGGCACAGCGGTCGTTATTTTGGCGGCTCTTATAAAAGCGCTCAAAATCACAGGCAGAAAAAAGCAAAAAGCCAAAATTGTTATAAACGGCGCTGGAGCCGCAGGCATGGCAACCTGTAAAATGATGCTTAAATATGGCTTCAAGAATATAGTCATTTGCGATACCTCCGGAGCCATATATAAAGGAAGAAGAAAGAATATGAACTCGTATAAGCGAAGCCTTGCCAATCTGACTAACAAGAAAAGAGAAAAAGGAACGCTATCGGATGTTATAAGGGCAAAGGATATATTTATAGGGCTCTCAACCGGCGGAATAATCACCAAGGATACGGTACGAACCATGAATAAAAATCCGATAGTTTTCGCTTTAGCCAATCCCATACCGGAAATATGGCCTAAAGAGGCCTTAGAGGCCGGAGCGAGCATCGCCCTAGACGGTAGGACTATAAATAACGCGCTTGCCTTCCCGGGAATTATGCGAGGCGCGCTTGACGCGCAGGCTTCGAAAATTACATATTCGATGAAGTTTACCGCTGCCGAAAAATTGGCCGATATTTGTAATAAAAACGAAATAGTACCTAATTTCATGAATATGTCGGTTCATAGAAAGATAGCGAATGCAGTTAAGCTTGCTGCTTAAAGAGGAAAAAGCGATCATGTCAGAGCGGACACTATACATAACCGCTATAGATAAAGAGCGTCTCCATGAATTAATAGTATCAACGAGAAAAAATGCCGTTGAGAGCGAAATTCATCTGAGAGATCTTGAGGTTGAGCTTGAGAAAGCAATTATAGTTCAACCCAGAGATATTCCCAAAGATGTCGTTACTATGGACTCGCAAATTTGCGTTAAAGATTTGGATACCCAGGAAGAGGTTGTGTATACTCTGGTTTTTCCATCTTTTTCTAATATTGAGCTAAATAGAATATCAGTATTATCTCCTATTGGGACAGCTTTACTCGGCTATAGAACAGGCGATATTATCGAATGGAGAGTGCCCGCTGGTATCAGAAAACTGAAAATCAAAAAGATCGTATACCAGCCGGAAGCGGTAGAGAATGGCAAGAGCAATACAGCACAGAGAATAAAAATGAGAAATGGGGAATAAATTAGTGTTTAAGATGAATCTTTTGAATGAGCTGGAATTTTTTAAATTCAGGCTTGAAAAAATAGAAGGTAGGTTTGCTAAAAAAGTCACGGCTGAGAGATGCAATCAATTAATAAGAGAAGCAAAGCTTCTTTTAGGCGATAAGGTGAAGCATATAGAAGAGATAAACGCTAATAAATTGACAGATACGATGGAGCTGGGAGCGGATAAGTTCGAGATGAACGAAAAGATTTCGCAATTAATAAATTTAGTAAATGATGCGTTAAGCGCCGAATTGAGGAGGTGATTGATATGGCAAGAAAAAATGTTTTAAAGGAATCGCAGAAGTCGGAAAAAGTCATGGAAACGATCAGAAAGAAAGCCTATGAAATTTATGAGAAGAACGGCAGGAAGGCGGGCCGGGATTTGAATAATTGGCTGGAGGCCGAAGCGATAATATTAAAAAGCACGAGGTAATATAGACGGCTAAAAATATGAATGAAAAACAAGCTTTGGAACCTGTCCTTTATCTTCCATCGGATAAGAGATTTGGCGATATAGACGAGGATTATTCTAATTTCAAAAAATCCAAAGTCGTTATAGTCCAAGTCCCTTATGAAAAGACAACCACATATGTTAAAGGCACAAAGGCAGGACCTGCCGCCATAATAGAAGCGTCAGGGAATATGGAGCTTTTCGATGATGAGTTAAACCAAGAGGCTTATAAAATAGGCATCCATACCGTAGAAATTCCCGGCATAGCCGATGCAGAACCGGAAGATATGGTAAAAAAGGTTCATGATGCTACGGATGATCTTTTGAAGCTTGGCAAATTTCCGGTGATTCTTGGAGGAGAGCATTCCGTATCTGTAGGCGCCGTCGGTGCGATGAAAAAGAGTTATCCCGATGTGTCTGTTCTGCAGCTGGACGCACATTATGATTTAAGAGACGAATATTTAGGGTCTAAATATAATCACGCATGCGCTGCAAGACGCATATCGGAAATCTGTCCTTTAGTACAAGCAGGCCTGCGAAGCTTATCAAAGGAAGAAAAGGATTTTTTAAATACCAAGTCTAAGGGAAATATTAAAACTGTAAATGTTTACGATATTTTAGAAAAACCGCTTTGGAAAGATTATGTTATTAATGGCCTTTCAGAAAATGTGTATATAACAATCGACTTGGATGTCTTCGATCCGTCTCTTATGCCTGCCGTTGGAACGCCGGAACCCGGCGGGATCGGATGGTATGAACTGATAGATCTATTAAAAGAGACGGCCAAGGATAAAAAGATAGTCGGGTTTGACGTAGTAGAGCTTTGCCCGATAGAAAATCATATAATGTCGAATTTTTTAGCCGCAAAACTTGTTTATAGACTGCTGGGATATATTTTTATGATGAACAGCAAAAAATAATTGGCGAAAGAGTAAGCAATGATACTTGTTCCCAGAAAGAATTTATTAGTTCCCAAAAGGATGTTTTTCACGAAGGGTGTGGGTACTCATAAGGCGGAACTCAGAAGTTTTGAGTTAGCGCTTAGGGATGCCGGAATCGAGAGATGCAATCTCGTACATGTTTCAAGTATTTTACCACCAGAATGTAAAATAATACCCAGAATAGAAGGCTTGAAAGAGCTTGTCTCAGGCATGATTACATTTACCGTTATGGCAAGATGTTGTTCTAATGAGCCGCACCGTTTGATAGCGGCCAGCGTGGGTTGTGCGGTGCCTGCAGATTCAAATGCATACGGTTATTTGAGCGAACATCACGCCTTCGGCGAAAATGAACGCGTTGCCGGTGATTTTTCGGAAGACTTGGCTGTTGAAATGTTGGCGTCCACGCTTGGCGTGGAATACGATGAAGATAAATCATGGGATGAAAATAAAGAGATATATCAGCTAAAGGACAAAATAGTAAGTACGTCAAATATTACACAATCCGCAATAGTTGATACGGAAGGAAATTATTCCACGGTAGTAGCCGCTGCCGTATTTTTATTTTGAATAAAACTTTAAAATTAACTTGAACACAAAGGAGGCAATGTCATGGGAGATAAAGGCAAAAAAGATAAACAAAAACAAGATAAGCAGAAGCTATTGCAACAAGAACAGGAGAGATTAAGACGGCAACAGAAATTCGAAAAGAAGTAGAATGCATCAAAGGTACGACCGAATTTTTTTGAACCATTTCATTAATTTGACCTGCTAATAGAAGATGCCTAATGTGACTGGTAATTTGTATCAGGATTGGCCTGTATATGTAATGTTAGCAGGAGCGATAATATGGATTATTTACGCGATATCCAAAGGGCAAAAATAATGTGATAACATCTCAATATACTACATTATTTATCATCATCCTAGTCTTATTAACGCTCCGCCTTAATACTTGCGTCATCCTCACCCTCTTGATATAATAACCTAAATAGCGAGGTTTTATGGCCGTAAAACCGTATATCACATAGATAAGTTGAGGGCATTGAATTAATTTTTAATGCCCTTTTTTATTGGATAATTAATCTTATGAGCTCATCTGAAAAATCCATCAATGCATTTGAAGAAATACTAAAGTGGTCCCAGGGGTTACCGGACTGGCAAAGCGACGCATTAAGACGGATTATTCAGCAGCAGGAGGTTTCATCAAAAGATATCAAAGAAATATCGACCTTTCTTAAGGCGCAACACGGTCTGATAAGAACCGAAGAACTGACCGTTAAACCAAAAAGGCTATCTGAAAAAGACATACCTTTGCAAAGTGCTGGCGGTATCAGAATAATACTTAAAGGTATGCGCAACCTCAAAAATGTAAATGCGATCGCGCCAGGGCAGGAACTCGGGTTTAATAATACAGGCATGACCATTGTCTACGGCAAGAACGCGTCTGGTAAATCAGGCTATGCGCGCGTGCTCAAGAAGGCCTGTCGCGCTCGTGGAGAGGAAGGGCCCATTTTGCCGGATGTATTTGCTGATCCCGTGCCGGAGAATCCAGCCGAAGCGGATATTGATATTAATGACGGTCAGAATGATATCTCTATCAAATGGACGGATGGCGGTGATACTGCAGATGTGTTAGCATCCATTATGGTATTTGACGCACGCTGTGCCAGGGTATATGTAGACGAGGCGAATGAAGTGGCCTATATTCCCTATGGCTTGGACGTTTTTAACAAATTAGCGAAAGTGTGCGAATCGTTAAAGAGCGCAATTCAGGCGGAAATAGACAGTATCGGCCGTAATATTTATACAGGGCAAACTCTTATAGGTGACCTTCAGGGCAACACCGCTGTCGGCACTTTCGTAAGAACCATTACTGCAGGCTCACCGGTTGCCAGGGTGGAGGGATTAGTAAATCTATCCGCTGATGAAAAAGCACGATTGTCCGACATCGAAAAGAAGCTTACCGAGATTAAGGTCAATGATCCCACACAAAAAGCGAATGCGTTGAGGACGAAGAAACGGAAACTAGAGCGGCTTATAACAAATCTAAACGCTCTAAGCACCACGCTTTCGCATGAGGTCGTGAAAAAAGTAAAAAAACTACAGACCGATTTAGATACGGCCGCTGAGGCAAACAAAATAGCATCGCAACGATCATTTGAGCATGAGGCATTGAAAGGCGTAGGGTCGGATATATGGAAGACCCTGTTTCAGGCAGCAAAGGAATATTCGGAGGGCCATGCCTATCCGGGCGTTTCTTTTCCCTTTACGGGAAAGGATGCCCGCTGCGTATTATGTTTTCAGCCACTATTGCCTGAAGCCGCCGATCGTATGAAGAAATTCTACGAGTTTATACAAGATAAGACGGCATCTACTTATCGCGAAGCTAAGAACAAGTATGATACAGAAGCTTTTAAGATAACCAGCGCACAGACAGATATTCTGCGAAGCGAACCGGAGCTTATAAAAGAAATAGCTGAGGTCAATGAAACCGTTGCCGTAGTTGTATCCACATACTTAGAGGATATGAAACGTATCCATGAAGATATCAAGAAATCAATCTTGACCAAAAAATGGACGGAGATATCTTTCCCCGCACCTCCGATTGATGAATTAACCAATGCAATAAATACTTTGGAAGAAAATGCCAAGGCATTCGAAAAGATGGCCAATCCAGAGGAGAAGGCCAGGTTGACGCAAGAATATGAAGAGCTGGTAGCTAGACAGAAGCTGTCGAATAAAAAGGCCGTAGTTCTTACATTGATAGAGGATTTAAAAAAGAAGTCTAATCTCGATGAAGGCATTAGGGCTACGACTACAACCGGCATCTCGCGGAAAAATACGGAACTCATGGAACTATTAATTACCGAAGCCTTGAAGCAGAATCTAAAGAAAGAGTTTCAATATCTGAACGTAGACTATATTAAAATCGATTTGGATAATATAGGAAGACAAGGAGTTGCCCTACACAAGCTTAAACTACAGACCAAGGTATCGGGGGCTATTACTCTTTCGGATATTTTAAGCGAAGGGGAACAGCGGGCCATTGCTATAGCGTCCTTTATGGCAGAATTAAAGACATCGCCGCACAGCTGTGGAATCGTGTTCGATGATCCAGTCTCCTCGCTGGATCACGCAAGAAGGGAGCTAGTTGCCAGGCGTCTTGCGGAAGAGGCAAAGAAACGTCAAGTCATTATTTTTACTCATGATTTGGTGTTTTTGGTAGGTCTTCGACATGCTTGTGAAAGGCAGGATATTAGTTATAAGATTCAGACCGTATGGGCGCGGGGGACAAGAGGCACGGGTCTTTGTGATTCAAACGCACCATGGGCCGGTCAGAAGGTATCAAGTCGTATCAGCTATCTTAAAGGACACGCTTTGGTGCAGATAAAAAAACTGGCAGGTGCGCCGACTGATCGGGAAGAATACGAGCGAAGAGTAAACGATTTTATGGAGAAGTTGAGAGAAACATGGGAACGCGCTATCGAAGAGGTAGTTTTCTGTGATGCAGTTCAGAGATACCGCGATAGTGTGGAAACGCACCGATTAAAGGGTGTTAAGTTTGACGATGGCGATTATTCCCTGATCGATGAAGCCATGACGAGATGTTCAAAATACCAGCATGATGAGGCAGCGGCAAAAAATGAGCGCAGTTTACCGGAACCAGATGCTTTAGAAACCGAGCTCAAATGTTTAGAGGACTTTGTCGCCGCAACACATAAGCGTAACGAAACCGTAGCAAAAAGTCGCTAGCGCACGCCCAACTTTTACCTTTCATTTTCACCCAGCCTGTGTTATATTTTCTTTTATAGTAAGGTAAAAAATAGGCAGGAGCTTACTCGGTGCATAAGGAATCGGAAACAATAGAGTTCAAGAAATCAACCGCTGAGCTTAAGGAAGCGGTTATCTCGATCGTCGCTATGCTCAATAAGCACGGTTATGGCGCGGTGTTTTTCGGTATCGATGATCGTAGCGGCAAGGTTTTAGGTATGACCATTGGCCGGATGACGCTTAAGGAAGTGACGCAGGCAGTCGTAGATAATACAGAGCCCAAGATTTTTCCCAATGTCGAGCGTCGCAAGATAGACGATAAAGACTGTGTCGTGGTAGAGGCGCACGGGATCAATACTCCATATTTCGCTTACGGCCGGGCATATATCCGTGTCGGCGAGTCCGACAAAGCCTTGAGCGTCCATGAAATCGAAACCCGCATCTTAAGCCGCAAAAAACTTCTCTGGGAAAGCGAAATATCCGAGCGTCAATTGAAGGATATTGATGTCCAGACGCTCAGGGATTATATGAAAAGGGCAAACGAAGAAGGGCGCATTAATTTCAAGTATTCGAATGCTAAAACGACCTTGAGAAAACTGCGCCTTTTAAGCGGTGAGAAACTGCTCAAAGCGGCGGAAGTGCTTTTCTGCAACGATAATTCCATGGAAGTCCAGGCCGCGGTATTTGCCGGTACCGATAAGATAACGTTTCTTGACATCAAGAAATTCAAAGGCAACATCTTCAGTTTGCGTAAGCAGGCCGAGTATTATATTCAAGAACACATTAAATGGCGGGCTGATTTATCTGAAAGTCGTCGCAAAGAGATCCCGGAAATCCCAGTTAGGGCGTTTTCCGAAGCTATTGGCAACTCACTCTGTCATAGGGATTACACCGATCCTAAAGGCAACGAAGTTGCGGTCTTCAAAGACAGGGTCGATATCTATAATCCCGGCGTCTTCCCTGATGAGCTAACACCGGAGGATTTCATCAAAGGAGACGGATATTCTATCCTTCGCAATCCGTTGATTGCTGAAACGATGTA
>JBAYMW010000036.1:0-11548 GCA_041663405.1 Candidatus Omnitrophota bacterium
CCATGCGAAACTCCTTATGTTCACCTCTTCAGCGCCCTGTGGCCTATATCCCTTCTGAAATGCATCCCCTCGAACTCCACGAGGTTGACCGCGTTGTAGCACCTGTCGATCGCATCTTTTATATCCGAACCCAGCGCGGTAACGCTAAGGACCCGCCCGCCGGAGGTTACTGTCTTTCCTTCGGAGATCTTTGTTCCGGCATGGAAGACAACTACGTCCTTCGATTTTTCGAGCGCATCAAGGCCGTCGATCTCGAAACCGGTCTCATATTCGCCCGGATATCCCCCGGATGAGAGAACCACGGATACGCACGGCCTCTCGTCCCATTCGGGAACGGCCATATCTATCTCGTCGTCTATCGAGGCTTCGATAAGCTCCATAATATCGCTCTTGAGCCGCGGGAGGATGGCCTGCGTCTCGGGATCGCCGAACCTGCAGTTGAACTCCAGGACCTTCGGCCCCGCGCTTGTCACCATTATCCCCGCGTATAACACGCCCGTATAGCGCGAGCCCTCTTTACCCATAGCGGCAATAGCAGGCTTGATTATACCTTTCATCACGGAATCCATAAGCTCCGGGGTCATTACCGGCGCCGGCGAATAAGCACCCATACCGCCCGTATTCGGGCCGTTATCGCCGTCGAATATCCTCTTGTGGTCCTGCGCTGACGCGAGCGGCACGCAATCTTTCCCGTCGGTAATGACGAGTATAGACGCCTCCTCGCCCTCCAGGCATTCCTCGACCAATATCCTGCTTCCCGCGTCCCTGAAATCGCGCCGGTCCATCATCGATTCCACGGCTGAAACGCCCGCGTCTTTCGACGAGCACACGACTACGCCTTTACCGGCTGCGAGGCCGTCCGCCTTGACCACGAAATTCCTTTTCAATCCTTCGATATATTTTTTCGCGCGGGCGCTGTCATCGAAGACCTCGAAATCCGCGGTAGGTATGCTGTATTTACGCATGAGCTCTTTCATAAAAATCTTGCTCGCCTCGATCCTGGCGGCCTCCTTCGAGGGGCCGAAGACCCTGAGGCCGTTCACGCAGAACCTGTCGACTATCCCGTTCGCGAGCGGGGCTTCAGGGCCGACAACGGTAAGGTCTATCTTGTTCCTCGTCGCGAAACCGATGAGCCCGGTTATATCGTCCGGCTTCACATCGATGCATTCCGCTATCTTCGAGATTCCGCCGTTCCCCGGCGCGCAATAGACCTTATCCACGAGCGTGGACTGCCTTATCTTCCAGGCCAGCGCGTGTTCCCTTCCTCCGGAACCGACTACTAGAACCCGCATATTATCTTTACCTTATTTTTAGTGCCTTTATTAACGGAGCCCACAATCCAGGAATCCACGCCCCATTTCCCTAATATCCTCTTCGTCTTGCCGAAATCCTGCGGCGATATCACTATTATCATGCCGAGGCCCATATTGAATGTGCGGAACATCTCCATCTCTTCGATGCGGCCCTTGCGCTGTATCCTGCCGAAGATCTCGGGGACCTCCCACGATCCCTTTTCTATCACGATCGTCTTGCCTTCCGGGACGATGCGCGGCAGCTTCTCGAAGAACGCGCCGCCGGTTATATGCGCGATCCCCTTTACCGGGACGGCCTTCCTGAGCTCGAGCACCGGCTTCACGTAAATCTTTGTGGGCTTTAACAGCTCCTTCGACAGCTTTTTCTGTTCGGCCGGCGTGAAGACCTTCCTGACGAGCGAATACCCGTTCGAATGCAGGCCGCTCGACGCCAAACCGACTGCGATATCGCCTTCCCTCATCTTCGAACTGTCCACGATATTCTTTCTTTCGACCGCGCCGACGCAAAAACCCGCGAGGTCGTATTCTCCGGCCTTGTAGAACGCCGGCATCTCGGCGGTCTCGCCTCCGATCAGCGCGCACCCGGCCTGTTTGCATCCGTCCGCAATGCCCCTTACGACATCCTCGAGGACCTTCCTTTCGATCTTGCCCGTCGCGATATAATCGAGGAAGAAGAGCGGCTCGGCGCCTGTCGTCAGCACGTCATTTACATTCATCGCGACCATATCGATGCCGACCGTATCATGTTTGCCCGCGAGGAAAGCTATCTTAAGCTTCGTGCCGACCCCGTCTGTCGACGAGACGAGAATGGGGTCCCTGTAGCCGGCTGCCCTGAGATCAAAAAGCCCTCCGAACCCCCCTAACTTGCAATTAGCACCCTTGCGCGCCGTGGCTTTGGTATATTTCGTTATCGCGCTGACGAAACGGCCCGCTTCGATCGTGTCGACCCCTGCTTTTTTGTAGGTAAGCGCCATTTTAATATCCTTTATGCTCTGTTGCGAATTTGTTCGCCTCTCCTCCGAAAGGCACCGGGTAGTCCCCGGTAAAACACGCTGTGCAATAATTTTTCGGGCATGATACGCAGCTCAGCATCCCTTCGACAGACAGGTATCCGAGCGTCGTGACGCCGAGGTATTTCCTTATCTCCTCGACCGAATGGGTCGCCGCGATCAGTTCCTTTTTCGTAGGGAAGTCTATGCCGTAAAAGCACGGGAATTTTATCGGCGGGCATGATATCCTCATGTGGACCTCCTTCGCGCCGGCATCGTAAAGTTTCTTTATCCTCGCCTTCGAGGTGGTACCCCGCACTATCGAATCGTCTACGACGATGACCCTCTTGTCCTTAAGCAGCGCCTTTATCGGGTTCAGTTTTATCTTCACGCTGAAATCCCTGATATGCTGCAGCGGCTGGATAAAAGTCCTGCCGACATAATGGTTGCGTATTATGCCCATCTCAAGCTCTATCCCCGATTCGTGGGATAAACCGAGAGCCGACGGGGTGCCGGAATCCGGGACGGGGACTATCAGGTCCGCGTCGACCGGATGCTCCTTCGCGAGCATATGGCCGAGCTTCTGCCTCACGATGTGGACCGACTCACCGAATATGTACGAGTCCGGCCTCGCGAAATATATATGCTCGAATATGCAATGCGCTATCTTCTTGCTCTCGCCGAACGGTTTCGTCGAGCGGAGCCCCTTCTTGCTTATATAAAGGACCTCTCCGGGCTCGAGCTCGCGGACAAATTCCGCTTCGATCAGGTCGAGCGCGGTCGTTTCGCTCGCCAATACGTAAGCGTCCCCGAGCTTACCGAGGCAGAGCGGCCTCCATCCGTGCGGGTCGCGCACGCCGACGAGCATATCCTCTTTCATTATGACGAGGGAGAACGCGCCTTTCAACTGCTTCAGCGTATATACGAGCCCCTCTTCCAGGTTCTTGTGCTCCGGCCTGGCCATCAGGTGTATTATTATCTCGGAATCGAGCGTCGTCTGGAATATCGAACCGCGCGCCTCGAGCTCGTCGCGCAGCCTCGCGCCGTTCACGAGGTTGCCGTTATGCCCGACCGCGATCGTGCCGCGGGAATAATCCACGACGACCGGCTGCGCATTTTTCAAAGTGGTGGAACCCGTTGTCGAATATCTTACATGGCCTATCGAAACGTGGCCCTTGAGATCGCTAAGCACGTTTTCATTGAATACATCGGCGACCAGCCCCATCCCTTTATGGGCATGCGTCGTTTCACCGTCGAAAGACGCTATTCCGGCCGATTCCTCTCCGCGGTGCTGCAGGGCATACAGGCCGAGATAGGTAAGCCGCGCTGCTTCCTTATGGCCGTACACTCCGAACAGTCCGCAGTATTCCTTGATCTTTCCGTCCATTTTTGCTCCTAGGCGCTTTTTACGCCGTTCCTGAATATCCTGACGCCGTCGCCCTCCCGCTGCGCTTCGCCGCGCGTCCAGCGCGGGTGCTGCGTGGAGAACAAGTGCCTTTCGGGATGCGGCATCAGCCCGAAGATCCTTCCGGTCAAATCGCATATGCCGGCAATATTATCAACGGACCCGTTGGGATTCCACGGGAATCCCGCAAGCTTGCCTCGCGGATCCACATATCTGAACACCACCTGCCCGTTCGCCCAGAGCTTTCCGAGCACTTCCTCGTCCTTCGGGACGAACTTCCCCTCGCCGTGCGCGGCAGGTATATAGATGACCTCGTCGAGCCCCCTGGTCCATACGCACCTGTTCTGCGATTCCATGTTGGGGCTTTTTGCCATCCGCAGGTAGACCCACCTGTCCTCATACCTGGCGGTGTCGTTCGTGGTCAGCGTCGCTTCAAGCTCTTCGCCGCCCACGCCCTTTCCCGGGAGCAGGCCCGCTTTCACGAGTACCTGGAAGCCGTTGCAGATGCCTATTATCAGTTTTCCGGCGGCGACGAATTTCTTGAGGTCGGCGGCCAGCTTATATTTCAATTCATTGGCGAGTATCTTTCCCGAGCCGACATCGTCGCCGTATGTAAAACCGCCGGGGACCGCCAGTATATGGTAATCGCGGAGCTTCTTCTCGCCGTTGACGAGGCTGTTTATATGGACCTGCTCGGTAACTGCGCCCGCGTGTTCGAACGCGAACGCGGTCTCTTCGTTGCAGTTGGTTCCTGCTGCGCGCAATACTATAACTTTAGGCTTACCTTTTACGGCTACCATCTTAGCGGGCCCTGCCATGCCTCCTTCATCTCGGCTATATCCGTCCTCACGGCCACTTTCCCGTCGAGGCCGTACACGGCAAAATCCCTGGAACCTATGACCCTTCCGATCATGCCTATCACGGTGCCTTTCATCGACTTCTCGAATTCCGCGCGGTTCTCCTTGCTCACCTCGACGATAAACCTCGTATTGGATTCCGAGAACAGGATATGGTCATTGCGCCTGCCCCCGGACGAAGGATATTTCTGCCTGTAGGGGACCTCACTCAACGATATCTCCGCCCCTAGCCCTCCCGCGAACGCCATCTCCGCGGCGGCCACCCCTATGCCTCCTTCGGAACAATCGTGGCACGCCGATACGAGGCGGGCCCTTATCGCCGCGCTGAGTTTTTCCATGACGGACCGGGCGCGCTTCAGGTCAACGGTCGGAACGGAATTCCCGGTGACGCCGTTGAGCCCGAAATAATACGACCCGCCCAGTTCATTGAAGGTCTCGCCGACTATATATATGAGGCTGCCTGCCTCCTTGAGATCCATCGTTATGCATTTCGTCACGTCGCTCGTCACGCTTATCGCCGATATCAGCAGCGTGCCGGGTATCGAGACGCGCCTGGTCCCCACGATATATTCGTTATGCAGGCTGTCCTTGCCCGAGATGAACGGAGTGCCGAACGCCTTTGACGCGTCATAGCATCCGAGGGACGCCCTCACGAGGCTTCCGAGCTGCGGCGCCTGGTCGGTATCGCCCCAGCAGAAGTTATCGAGTATCGCGACCTCTTCGAGCTCTCCTCCGACGGCGGTTATCTGCCTTAACGCCTCGTCGATATTCGAAGCGGCCATCCAGTACGGGTCTATGTCGCCGTATCTCGGGTTGATGCCGTTCGATATCACGACGCCTCTCTTCGATCCGAGCACGGGCATCGCGACCGCCGCGTCGGACGGGCCGTCGTTGCATACGCCGACGAGCGGCTTGACGACCGAACCTCCCTGGACCTCATGGTCGTACTGCCTTATTATCCATTCCTTGCTGCAGATATTCCAGTCGGACAACAGGCCCAGCAGGGACGGCGTCAGGTCCTTCGGGCACGCGAACCGGGGCTCCGCGTATTTCGGCGCCTTCCATTTAGCTTTCCTTACCACTTTAGGGTTGCCGCCGTGCAGGAATTCCATCTTCATGTCGCAAACTTTTTCGCTGCCGTAGAACAGCTCGAGCTTCTTCGTCTTCGTGAATTCGCCTATGACCGTCGCCTCAACGTCCTCTTTCGCGAAGACATCGAGCAGCCGCTTCGCTTTTTCCTTGGGCACGGAAAGTACCATCCTCTCCTGCGCCTCCGATATCCATATCTCGGTATATGTAAGCCCGTCGTATTTCAACGGCACCTCGGAGAGGTCGACCCTTACGCCCGTATTCTCCCCTAATTCTCCGACCGCGCTCGACAGCCCGCCCGCGCCGCAATCCGTTATCGCGTCGTAAAGGTCCATATCGCGCGCTTTCAGGATGCAGTCCGCCATCTTCTTCTCTTCTATCGGGTTGCCGATCTGTACGGCCTGCGCGGATACCTGCTCCGATTCCGATGTCAGCTCGCCCGAGGAGAACGTGGCCCCGTGTATGCCGTCGCGCCCGGTCCTCCCGCCGACCACCACTACGAGGTCGCCGGCCTTTGGTACTTCCTTAAAAGATTTTTCCTTCGGCATCAGCCCGACATTGCCGCAGTATACGAGCGGATTGCCGATATACCTGTTGTCGAAGAGCACCGCGCCGTTGACCGTCGGTATGCCCATCTTGTTGCCGTAATCCCTTACGCCGGCGACGACGCCCTTCATGACCCTCTTCGGGTGCAGCGCGCCTTTCGGCAGGCGCGAGAAAGGATAATCCGGCTCGCCGAAACAGAATATATCGGTATTGAGTATCGGTTTTGCGCCCAGCCCGGTCCCGAGCGGGTCGCGTATCACGCCGCCGAGGCCCGTGTTCGCCCCGCCGTAGGGTTCTATCGCCGACGGGTGGTTATGCGTCTCCGCCTTGAAGCAGATATTATATTTTTCGTCGAAACGGATGACCCCGGCATTGTCCTTGAAGACCGACACGCACCACGGCTTATTGAGCTCCGCGGTGGCCTTCGCTATGGTCTCTTTCAGCAGGTTATTAATACGGCGTTTCTTTCCGCCGGCTTCGTAAGTTATGAGCCCGCGGAAGGTCTTGTGCGCGCAATGCTCCGACCATGTCTGCGCGAGTGTCTCGAGCTCGATATCCGTAGGGTTGCGCCCGAGCCTCATGTAATAATCTTTTATGTGGCGCATCTCGGTCAGGTCCAGGAAAAGCTGGCCTTCCCTGCTTATCCTCTCGAGGTCCCTGTCGGAGGCATCCAGCAGTATGATAGTCATAAGGTTAAAATGGTATTTCGGGGGGTTCTTCGCGGTATATGAGCCATGCCCTGCGACGACATGTTGTATGACTTTATTGAAGAGCAGTTTCTCGCTTATTGTCTTAAGGTCCCTCTCCGCGACCTTCCCGGAAATGGTATATTTTTTTGCGGTCTTGACCGTATCGACGCCGCCGATGCCGAGGTCGAGGATGCCCTTCCTTACGCTCTCCTCGACGGGGTCCATGACGCCCGCATTATAGGTGATCTCGACTACGGCTTTCCTGCCGGCCTTGTTCCCGGCGACCGCGCCTTTGCCGTTTGCGGGCACCCGGCTGAAAGAATAGCGCTGGGTGACAGGGTCCGACAGGAGTTCTTCGGATATCCTTTTCACTTCCCGCGGGCCGATATCTCCGCCGATAATATACAGTTGGGCCGTCTCGACGGACTCGACCCCTTTTATGCCGAGGTCCTCGATGTCCTTCCTGACCCCGGAGTCGGGCGTCCCGTTCTTTCCGTTTATCTCAATACGCCAAAGCACTTAAAGCTCCTTACCGGTTAGTTTCTTTAATGCCTCAAGGTATTTCTTGCTGGTCTTCTTTATTATCTCTTCGGGAAGGTTCGGCGCAGGCGGCGTCTTGCCCCAGTCCAGGCCTTCCAAATAATCGCGCACGAACTGCTTGTCGAAACTCATCTGCGGCCCGCCCGGCTTGTACTTCTCCTTCGGCCAGAACCTCGACGAATCCGGCGTAAGGACTTCGTCTATCAGTATCGTCTTGCCTTCTTCCGTCACACCGAACTCGAATTTCGTGTCCGCTATTATGATGCCCTTTGAATCGGCGTGGGCCGCCGCTTTATTGTATATGGCTATCGCCTTGCATTTCACCATCTCGTAAAGCCTGTCGCCGAGCTTCTTCCTCGCGCCGATCTCGGTCATGTTAATGTCGTGGCCTATATCCTCTTTCGTCGACGGCGTGAAGAGCGGTTCGGGCAGCCGGTCAGACTCCTTGAGGCCCCTCGGAAGCTTTATGCCGCAGATCTCGCCGTTCTCCTTGTATTCCTTCCAGCCGGAACCGGACAGGTAGCCCCTGACGATGCATTCTATCGGCAGCGGGCGCGTCCTCTTGACGAGCATCGAACGGTTGCGAAGCATGTCCGTCGAATCGCCCAGCTTGTCGCGCAGCGAGTCCATGTCGAAGGTCACGACATGGTTCTCCGTGATATCCTTAAGGAGTGAGAACCAGAAGCTCGATATCTGCGTCAGGACCTTACCCTTGAACGGGATGCCTTCCTGCAGTACGACGTCGAAACAGGATATCCTGTCCGTGGCGACTATCAGCAATTTGCCGTCGAGCTCGTAGATATCCCTTACTTTCCCGCGCTTGTAGAACTTAAGCGGTACGCCCTCGGTTACCAGTATCACTTCTTCTTTTGTCTTCTCTGTCATAGTCCTAACCGTTTGTATATCCTATCCACGTTCTTCGTGTAGTATACGAGGTCGAAACAGGCCTCTATCTCTTCCTGCGCGAGATACCTCGTTACCTCGATATCGTTAGCCAAAGCCATCCTGAATTCCACATTCTCCTTCCAGACGCGCATCGCGCAGCGCTGGACCAGGTCGTACGCCTCGTTCCTCGTCACCCCTTTGCCTATCAGCGCGAGCAGCACCCTCTGGGAGAAGACGAGGCCCTTCATCCTGTTCAGGTTCTCTATCATCCTCTCGGGGTATACGGCCATATGCATCGCGACGTCGGTCGCGAGGTTTAACATGTAATCCAGCAGGATGCACGAATCCGGCAATATCACGCGCTCGACCGACGAGTGCGAGATGTCGCGTTCGTGCCATAACGATATGTTCTCCATGGAGGCAAGCGCGTTGCCGCGAAGGACCCTTGCGAGCCCGGCGATCCTCTCGCAGATGACCGGGTTGCGCTTGTGCGGCATAGCCGAAGAGCCCTTCTGCCCCTCGGTGAACGGCTCCTCCGCCTCGAGGACTTCCGTCCTCTGGAGGGCCCTGACCTCGGTGGCGAACTTCTCGAGCGTGCCGCCTATTATGGCTATGGTCGAAAGGAACTGCGCGTGCCTGTCGCGCTGGATCACCTGCGTCGCTATCGGCGCCGGCGCGAGCTTCAGGCGCTTGCAGACATATTCCTCGACCCACGGGTCGACGTTCGCGAACGTGCCGACCGCGCCGGAGAGCTTCCCGACGCTGATCGCCTCGCGCGCGGCCTTCATGCGGGCGATATTCCTCTGCGTCTCGGCGTATATAAGCGCGAACTTCAGCCCGAAAGTCATCGGCTCGGCGTGTATGCCGTGGGTCCTTCCGACGCACGGGGTGTTCTTGAATTTTTTGGCTTTTCTCTCGAGGGCTATGAGGAACCTGTTGAGGTCCTCGATGATTATATCGGCGGCATCCCGCATCTGGAGGGATAACGCGGTATCAAGGACGTCGCTGGAGGTCAGTCCCATATGCATGTACTTAGCGTCGGGCCCGACGTTCTCGGATATGCTCTTTATGAAGGCAATGACGTCGTGTTTGGTCTCTTTTTCGATCTCTTTTATGCGGTTTACGTCGAAGCGGGCCCTCTTCTTTATCTCGGAAAGGGCGGATTTGGGTATGAGCTTCTTCCTCGCGAACGCCTCGCAGGCCATTATCTCCACGTCGAGCATCCGCTGGAAACGGTTCTGGTCTTCCCAGATCTTTCCCATCCTGGGCAGGGTATATCTCTCTATCATCTTGCCTCCAATGACACAACGTCAATTAAGGACAGTCCGAGGGACATATTTTTCTTCTTTTAATAGAGGAATACTTGTTTGATGTAGGCTTTTACTACGATTATTTATACCACAATCGGGTTGTGGTGTCAAAATAAATCTGATACAAAATATAGCGTATTTACTGCTTGGCTCCCTTACTGATAAGCAGGTCCGCGATCTCCTTATGCCCGCCTGCAACGGCATACGAAAGGGCGGTATTGCTCATTGAGGTCACCTCGTTGACCTTAGCGCCCTTGTCCAGCAGCATCTGGGTGATCTCTATACTGCCGGCTTGTACGGCTCTCATCAGGGCCGTGATGCCGTCAAGGCCGCCGCGGTCGCCGTGACGGCCGCCGAACGTCCCTTCGGTCAGTTTTGTGTTCGGGTCGGCGCCTTTGGACAGGAGCAACTGGACCATCTCCGCGTCCTTCTTTTGTATGGCAAGCGTAAGCGCGGTGTCAGTGGTAAGGCACCTCTGGTTCGGGTCGGAGCCCTTCTCGAGCAGGAGTTTAGCGGTATCTATATGGCTGTTCTCCGCCGCATACAATAACGCCGTATAGCCGCGGACATCCTGCGCCTTGACATTGGCTCCCGACATAAGCAGGTCTGCCGTCACTGCCGCATACCCGCCCCGCGCGGCATACATGAGAGGGGATACGTCGTCCTTGTCATCCAGGTTAACGGAGACATAGTGCGACAGCAGGTATTTTACCACGGCTTCCTGCCCGTTCTTCGCGGCCTCGATAAGCGGAGTCGTGTCATTCTGCCCGCGGCAGTTGATATTGACGTCCTCGCCTACGAGCCATGCAACCTTCTTCGCGTCGCCGGATGTTGCTGCGCTTATAAGCGCACCTTCCCTGTCATCGGCAAATACATATCCAGCGCTTGCAACAAAAAAAGCATGGACCGCGATAACGCACGCTACCGTTCTAATGTGTCTCATCGGTTATCTCCTTAGACTGATACGCGTAAACAAGAATATCCTGGTATTGGCCGCGCATAAAGGGCCTTTCGAGACGGCTCCCGAGCTGGTACCCGAACCCGGCATCCTCCAGTAATTTAAGCATCCGGGAGAAGATATCGGGCTCCTTCAGGATATGGTGGTGATACTCTATCGCCATCTGCTTTACATAGCTCAATTTCCCGGATACGCTTAGCTCCTCCACGACATTAACCTCGGCCCCCTCGATATCAATTTTCAGGAAATCAACCTCTTTATCTATATGCTTCGAGAGAAGCGAAGCTTCCACGCTCCGTTTCTGCTTCGGCATCCTGCTCTGTTTGAGGCTCATAACCAGCGAGCCGACATTATCCGGGTCGTAATAATAATCTACGCTGCCTTCTTTGTTCGAAAGCGCGGTCTTGTGCGCGACAACCGAATTCCACCGATTATTTTTTATATTCTCCTCTAGGCAATTATAGGCCTCTTGCCCGGGCTCGAAGGCTAGGATGCTTGAGTTCGGGTAAAGCATTTTGAAGTATAGGACTGACATGCCGATATTGCTCCCGCAATCAATAATATAGGGATCGTCCTTGCCGGAGGCAAAATAATACTCGTTGTTAAGGAATATCTCGTTGAAAAGATAGGATAGATCCTCGTAGTCCAGGAACCTCACCCTGGAGCCGGTAATGTCGGCGATCCTGTTGCCGGCGTCATATACATTAAAATAGAACGTCTTAAGCCAGGTAGACCTGATCTTGTTCTTTAGGGCCTTGCTTATCTTAAGCCGGTTGATGTCCCTTAAAGTGGCCGCCAGCCGGTATATCCCGCGATTGCCTCTTGCCATTGACTATTTCTCCCAGTCAAATCTCTACCATACGGCCAACACCGTCGCCTTTGACGGACCGCACTCATAGGTATTTTATCACCTGACGGGAACCGCAATCAATAACGATCGCATGTCTGCCTTTTTCGTTATTCCAGG
>JBAYMW010000037.1:0-11447 GCA_041663405.1 Candidatus Omnitrophota bacterium
AAGTATAATATAAGGAAGAGGCTGGTCCGGCCTTTCCTCGACCTCCTGGCGGTAGCCTGGATGAAGAAGAGGCATCTTCATTATAAGTGGGAGGAGCTATGAAGCTTGATATCTTGAACTTCTGGGTCATATTCGGGTTGGCGGGACAGGTATGCTTTTCACTGCGTTTCATCCTGCAGTGGATAGCGTCCGAAAGGAAAGGGGAGAGCGTGGTTCCTAATGCCTTTTGGTACTTCAGCATAATGGGAAGCCTGATATTGCTTTCCTACGCTATATATAGGAAGGACCCCGTTTTCATTCTCGGACAATCGTTCGGCTCTATAGTCTACCTGCGCAACATAATGCTGATACGCAAGAAAAAACAGGATGCTGCCCAATAAAACCTCGTTAAACATACTCATACTGGTATTTGTATGCCTGGCCCTTTTCCTGCCCGGCTCGCTGAAGAGGGGGCTATGGTCTCCCGACGAAACCCGCTATATTACCGTATCTAAAGAGATGGTTGACAGCGGGGATTGGGTCACGCTGCGCAGGAACGGGGAGATATACACCCAAAAACCGCCCGTCTTTTTCTGGGCCATATCGGCCTTCGGATTACTGCTGGGAGGATTCTCCGAGCTCTCGGCAAGGCTTGTCTCGATACTCTCCGGCACGGGCACCGTCATTGCCACATATATCTTCACCAGGAAGTTGTTCAACGATAATACCGCGTTGATTGCCGGCCTGATATTAAGCACCGCTATCGCTTACTTTGCGGCCTCACAGCTGGTAATGCTCGACCCGCTGTTCACGTTCCTTACCGTATCTTCGCTGTATCTTATATATACGGGGCTTACTGACGCGAGCCGGAGAAGCTTATGCTATTTTGCGGCCTTCATACTTATGGCGCTGGCAACGCTCACTAAAGGGCCGGTGGGATTTATTATCCCGCTGCTCGCGATGGCCGTTTACGCGCTATTGACGAGGCAGGCGCGCGCGCTGCTTTCACGGGGAACCCTCGCGGGTTTCATCGTATTCCTTGTCATAATAGCGTCATGGCTTATCCCCGCATGCATGAAGGGAGGGGAGGCGTATACGAACGAGCTGCTTATCAAGCAGATATTCGGCAGGTATCTCCAGGCGTTCGACCATAAGGAGCCCCTGTATTACTATTTTTACGCGTTCCCGGCCGGTTTTTTTCCGTGGATAATATTTTTGCCCGCGGCTTTATTCTTACTCATAAAGAACCGGGCTGATGACCGCGCCAAGCTTCTCGTATGCTGGGCCTTATCCATATTCGTCTTCTTTACGACATCAAAGTCAAAGAATATACTGTATGTATTGCCGATGTATCCCGCCGCCGCCATCGCTATCGCATATTACTGGGACCATAAACGGAAACCCGTGAAGCCCTTGCTGATCTCAGTTGCGGCAATGGTCGCGCTGAGCGCATCTGTCTCATTATTTGTAATGCCGCATATCGACCGGCTCAAGTCGCCGAAATATTTCTCATCCGAAATAAGGGAAGCCATCGGGCCCGGCGACACTTTGTCCACATTCAGGATAAACCCCGTATACTGGATATACTACTGCGGACGCGGACATATAAATGAGCTTGACGGCAACGATAAGCTTAGCGAATACTTGCTTTCAAAGGAAAGGGTATTCTGTATAATAGACCTTAGCGCATATAGGGACTATATAGGCTCCAACAAGAACCACGGGTACCTGCTCGCTTACATGCCTTATGGCAGCAGGAAGACGTTCGGGCTCATCTCAAACAGGATAAGGTAATGGCCGAAGACCAGCTGCATATAGCGTTTGTTTGGCACATGCACCAGCCATATTACAAGAACCCGCTGACCGGCGAGATCTCGATGCCGTGGGTCAGGCTGCATGCCGTCAAAGATTACCTGGACATGGCGCTGATGCTCCGGGATTATCCGGGCATACACCAGACGTTCAATGTGGTCCCGTCCCTGCTGGAGCAGATAGAGGACCTTTCAAGCCCGGGATCCCGGAAGGACCTGCCGTTCGAGCTCACGATGAAACCCGCGAAGGAGCTTACGGAAGCCGACAAATTGTTCATACTGCGGAATTTCTTCATGGCGAATTGGGACATGATGATAAAACCTTTTCCCCGCTATTACGACTTGCTCGTTAAAAGGGGGAAGCATTTTTCGCGCGATGAGGCCGCGGCTGCGGTCAAGCGCTTCACCTTACAGGACTATACGGACCTGCAGGTGCTTTTCAACCTGTCCTGGATCGATCCCTTTTTCAGGGAAAAGGATATGGAACTCAGGGCTTTGTCGAAAAAAGGTAAGTACTATTCCGATGAGGACAAGGCCGTTGTGCTTGACAAGCAGATGGAGATAATGAGGGACATCATCCCCGCTTACAGGAAATTGCAGGATGAGGGGATCATAGAGGTCTCGGTCTCCCCGTATTTTCACCCGATCCTGCCGCTGTTATGCGATACGGATATCGCAAAAGCTTCTTATCCCGAGATCGTGCTGCCAAAGACGACGTTCCGCCACCCGGAAGACGCCAAGAAACAGGTCGAATCGGCCGTAAGGTACTACGAGGAGAGGTTTGGAAGGCCCCCGCGCGGGATGTGGCCTTCGGAAGGCTCCGTAAGCGACCAGGCCGCCGGCATAATAAGGGAAGCAGGTTTTAAATGGGCCGCTACCGACGAGGAGATACTTTTCCAGTCGCTGCAAAGACAGAGAACGCCGGAGGCGCTTTACAGGCCTTACTCCGCGGGCACGCAGAATGGGGGCCTATCGCTGATATTCAGGGACAGGGCGCTTTCCGACGCGATAGGATTCGTTTACCAGAGCTGGCCGCCGGAAAATGCCGCAGCTGATTTCATAGGCAAACTTCATGCTATCAAGGATAAGCTTCCGAGGTCCAAAACTCCCTACCTCGTCCCGGTAATACTGGACGGCGAGAACGCCTGGGAATTCTATCCTAACGACGGGCGCGACTTCCTGAAATGCCTCTATAGGGGCATCCAGAACGACCCGGGCCTCATAACAACGACCGTCTCCGGATATCTTGAGCAGTTCCCCGCGCAATCCGGGCTGGAAAGGATCCACCCGGGCTCATGGATAAACGGTAATTTCAATATATGGATAGGCCATGAAGAAAAGAACAAGGCGTGGGAATATCTTTTCGAGACCAGGGAGATGCTTAAGGATTTCGAAAAGACCCAGCCCGGCCAAGCCGTACTGGGCAATGCCTGGAAGGAAATATTCATTGCGGAAGGCAGCGACTGGAACTGGTGGTACGGCGAAGATAACTCCTCGGCTAACGATGATGAATTTGACCGACTTTTCAGGATGCACCTTTCCAATGTCTACTCGTTCATAGGGAAAGTTCCCCCGGAATACCTGTCTATACCGATACGGGCAAAGAAAGCCAGGATAGCCAGGGAACCGGCGGGCTTCATGAACCCCGTAATAGACGGCAGGGACACCAACTACTTCGAATGGGTCAACTCCGGGCTCGTGGATGTAAGCAAACGCGGAGGGACGATGCACCAGTCCGAGACTATCTTGAAACAGCTATATTTCGGCTTCAATAACGATACGCTGTTTTTCAGGTTTGACCTGTCCCAGAACAACGGGAACGGCGCGCTCGGGATGAGCATATTGCTGATCAATAAGGGCCTGAAGATATCCGTGCCGGCTCTGTCAAATAATATGCCCCTGGAATACGTCATATCCAGGCTTTCCGATGATGAAAAGTGGACCGCCGTCAAGAAATGCAGCGCTTCGGCATTTGACAGGATACTTGAAATGGCGATAAAATTTGAGGACATCGATGCAACGAGGGGAGAAACACTTAAACTGATAGCTACTATCGACCGTTCGGGCGCGGCGATAGAACATTGCCCCGAATTCGGCGCGATCCAGATAACACTCCCGCCGGATGATTACGAGTCGCAGCAGTGGAACGTGTAACCGTCCGTGTTGACATGCCGGCAAATATTGTATATACTGCTATAAAATGTCTATAATACTTATCTCGATACTTGCAGCCGCTGTACTTTTTGTAATATATGTACTTTCTTCAAGGGAAGAAAGGGACATAACGGATAGATTCGCCCCGCACGGGAAGGTAGAAGGCTATTATTCCGGCGGCCCCGAAAGAAGGAGATCCGAGCGTTTTGACGCGGAATTGGATGTAAAATACAGCGTCCTGAAACCCTCACCGTCCAATCTTCGCACAAACAGCAAGAATATCAGCCAGACCGGCATCGCTATGCTGCTATACGAGATACTTCCCAAAAATTCGATGGTTGATATGGAGATATCGCTCCCGGGCAGGAAAGATAGTGTCAAAATGAAGGGGCGCGTGGCCTGGTGTGAGGACCGCAACGGCCCCGAGAGGTTTGATGATGACGGCAAGAGGACATTCGTAGCCGGCGTGGAATTTGTGGAATCGGACACGAAACAAAAGAACGAGCTGGTCTCGTATTTAAAAAGCAGGCCCGCGTCTTTATGAGCAGCAGGGAGAAGATCAAAAGCGCTCTGCTGGGCCTCGGGTTCGATTGCGATGACGGCCGTAAAAGGATAACAGTCGGTGATAATTACCGGCTTTACGGCGGGTCAAAGGTGACCCACGAAGTAATGAGGGAAAAGGCCGTAAAATTCAACGAGCAACTGAAGAAGCGCGGAAAATCGATCGATGACGTGTCGGTCGAGGAAGTGACGGATATCGCTAACAAGATAGGGCTTAAACCCCTAAACGAAAACAAGGAGACAGGCAATGGCAGTTCCAAAAGGACTTAGGAACAAGAGAAGGAAGAAACGCATGTCCGGCAAGGCTCACAGGGGCCCGAAGAAGTAACCGGTATGGCTGGCTTCTTTTCTGTCCGTAAAAACGGGCAGATAACAGTTGCCGAGATCCTTAAGAACGAAATAACGATGTATGAGATTGACATCGTTAAAAAGGATTTCGCCGAGATCCTCGAAAATGATTCGAAGGATGTCATCCTTGTTTTCAAGAACCTTGATTTCATCTCATCTTTAGTGCTTGCCGGTATGGTCTACCTGCTGAAACTCACCAAGGATAAAGGCGGCAAACTGAAGCTCTGCGAATTAAGGGACAAGGTCAAGGAGGTATTCAAGGTGACCGACCTTGACAAGGTATTTGAGATATATCCCACCGAAAGCGAAGCGCTGAAATCCTTTGAATGATCACCCGGTCGATAACAAGGTCTCTAAAGAAGCCCGCCGTATAGTCCTTAAAGCCGGGAAATACCTGAAGAATAACAGCAGGAAGATCAAGAAAATCTCCTTCAAGGGGGCCATAAACCTCGTGACAAACGTTGATCACGAGGTCGAGGATATCCTGATAAGGTCCCTTCGTACCAGATTCCCCGAAATAGGCGTCTTATCTGAAGAATCGGGCAAGATCGACTACGGTCCCGGCTTGGCATGGGTGATCGATCCGATCGATGGCACCACGAATTTCGCCCATGGTTTTCCTGTTTACGCCATATCCGTGGCCCTGGAAAAGGCCGGAAAACCCATCCTGGGAATAGTATACAACCCCGAACATAACGAGTTTTTTTACGCGGAAAAAGGCAAGGGCGCCTTCCTGAACGGAAAACCTATAAAAGTGAGCACACAGAAATACCTTAAAAAGAGCCTGCTCATGACAGGGTTTTCCTATAAGCTGGGAAAAAGCATGGAAGAGAACCTTGTCCATTTCAGGCATTTTCTAATGTCCTCGCAGGCCCTACGCAGGGCCGGCTGCGCAAGCCTCGACCTGTGTTATGTAGCCTGCGGCAGGCTTGAAGGATTCTGGGAATTGGACCTTTTCCCATGGGATACCGCAGCCGGTTGGCTTATGGTGAAAGAAGCCGGGGGAGAGGTAACTGATTTTACCGGGAAACAATATTGTCATGATCATAATAAGATCCTGGCAACGAACGGCAAGATCCACAAGCAAATGATCAAGATCCTTTCCAGAAGGCAAAAATAGCCAGAATTACACAATCCGCGGCACACCGATAATCATCCAGAACCATAAGAAGCCGTTGTTTTCCTCTTGCAGGCAACGTCCTATAATATATCTTATGTTAAGTACAGGAGCACACGGAACATGTTGTGGATAAGTATTTCCCTTCACGGCTTGTTTGTCTCTATGGGATGGTTTATGAGGCGGTTTTCATGTTGGTTATGCCATAAGAAATGCCCGGAATTTGCGCCTGTACGGCCCTATTCCGGGCATTCTCTTACTCAATTACCCTTTACTTGCAGCAATCGCAGAAGTCCTTGCAGGCCTTTAAAAGCGCCTTCAGGGATCCGGCCTTTGCCGGGTCCTTCGGCTTGAGGTCTATCTGAACGCCTTTTTCGGTCTCTTTGCAGGTACAGTCAAACTGGCTGCAAATCGACTTCGGATCTATGGAGCAGCAGTCACCCATTTTTTTCACCTCCTTTCGGTGCTTTATTATTCGATGGCCATCGAACATATCGGTCAAAAAAAATTACTTAAGGAAATCCCTTATTGCCTTTACGGCCTGGTCATTTACTTTACAGCGGAATGTCCGGCCATCGCGCTCGCATGTTATCAGGCCGGCGTTCTGGAGTTCCTTGAAATGGTGCGAGATCGTGGACCTGGACAATTTCATGCAATCGCAGACATGCGAAAAAGCCTTCTCTATGACCTTTGTTGCCGGGCAGCACGCCTTCTCTCCCCCTGCCTTAAATTCCGCTCCCCCCTGCTGTTCTCCGGAGGCACAGCACTGCTTATAGATCATCAAAAAGATCTTGAGCCGCTGCTCGCTTGAGAGTGCCTTGAATATCTTTGAATAGTTCGATTGTTCCATAGTGATAGAACTATATCATAGCTCCTTCATCCTGTCAAGTTCTTATTTCTTTCTTTAGATTACGGAAATATCATGCACCTTTGGGGCGGGTCAGTAAACCGAATAATCCGGTAAGGCCGGTAAACAAAAGAAGCAGCGAGCTTGGTTCCGGTATAACATCCAGGCTGACGTCATCGAAGTCTATATAGCTGCCGGCTGAATCGACTGAGCAGCGCACCTTGGCATAAGCGGTATAATCCGGGGCGGTTAACCAGTCTGTTTCTATCTTATCGTATTGCTGATTGCCGGGGATCCGCACCCATGAACGTTCCTGCTGGAAGGAAGTCGTACCGGTAGAATTATAAAAGGTTATGGAGATCGACGCATCACCGCCGTCTTGCGGCATATACAGGAATGAAGAAAGTTTGTAGGTGGTATTCGGCGTTAAATTGACGATCTGGGCTATCCATCCGTAGTTATATATTCTCGCTTCATACTGTCCTGAATTAGGGTTCGCGCTCGATACCTGTTCGGAGCCAAAAGCATAGGGAGTCCATCCGCTGAAAGTACCCGTCTCAAATCCCGGGTTGGTCAGCAGATTGGCGCTTGCCGCCGCAGGGCTCATTAGCAGAATCGCGATTATTAGAATAGTTGATTTTTTCATATTTTTAGACACGTTTCGAAGTCAATTGAGAATACCATTTATTGATGGATTTTCAAGAGGAAATATTTGCTTTTTTAGGGGTATCTTACTTCTCAAGCCATGCAAAGGCAGCCTTAATACTATCCCAGTCCGGATGGCCTTCCTTAAACGGATAGCCGTGAGGACCTTGGAATAGATCGAGTTCGGCGACTGCGCCATTCTCTCTGAGCTGAAAAGCTGCTTTTTTGGCCATCCAGAAAGGACAGGCTTTATCCTCCTGGCTATGTTGTATGTAATATTTTCTACCTTTGGCAAGGGAAAGCAAAGGCAGCCAATCAATTTTAAACACGGAAGAAAGCACGTAATAGCCTTTAAAACAAGCGGGATTAGAAAGCGAGATCGCATAGACTGCAGGCCCGCCGGAAGAAATTCCATGCAGCCAAACGTAGTTAGGGTTAATTTTGTTCTCTTTTACAACCTCATTGACCAGCTCGGAGACAAATTGCTCGGTTGTAAACTGCATGCCCTTGACAATATCCTTATATTTATCTGTGGGCCAGGTTATTTCCTGGTCCTTATCCCATTTAGGGGCAACCGGCAAAACCACTATATATCTATCTTCTAACGATCTCCTAATGACATTTTCCCAAAATGGCACATACTTTCCCCCATCGCCATCACCACCCGCAAGCACAACCACGAGACCATAACCTTCTTTTGGAATATTTTTGGGGATTAATATCCAATATTTCATACTGCTATTGTTGCGTACTTCCCGCTGGACAGACTTTATCCCTTCGACCCCAGCTTCAATATTAAAAATTGGAGCTAAGAATAGCAAGGTTATCAATATAAGTTTCCAGGGGCTGCGTCTCATCTCTTCTATATTCCCCCTATTTCAACTGGCCGCTCACATCAACAGCATCCAGGGGTTTTTCGTCTATGGGTATGGCTTTCTGCGGGGCGCCGGGGTTGAGGTCGAATTTCTTCAGGTCCACCTCCTTCCAGGCGGTGTTGTCATAGGTCTTGTAATACAGCACGAGGTTGGTCAGGTCCTTGATGACCACCCACTGGGCGAAGCCTTCCATCCTCACGAACGGCGCGGGGTTCTCCTTGATTACCCCTTTGGGAATATCTACGGCGTTCAGCAGGTGTTCAGCCTGGTTTACAGCCTCGGCGGAATCTTTTGCCGGCTGGGCCGCGTCAACGCAGTAAGCTATCTTCACGAACCGCGAAGGCGGTGTCCAGTCACCGGGCAGGCCGAGCATGCCGCTGCCTACGCCGGTCGGCTCTATCTTTACGCCGTTGAGCATCCTGTCCTTCCTGTCGTGGGCGTCAAGATTGACATAATTGCGCAGGTTATTCATTTGCCACGGGAAATCCGGACGGTTGGTCATTACCCCCAGCGGGTTGTCATAGACGTTTACCTTCCCGTCTATGAACTCAATGACCAGGTTCTTGCCGGAGGCGTCGTGCAAGGCGATGTGCAGGCCCAACTGGCCGTGCATCTCTTTGATAGTTATGTCCGCGACATTTATCGAAGGCAAAGCCGCCCTCGCCTCGTCCACGGTCGCGAAATTACCCATTATCCATGAGCATAGGTCGATGATAGTGACGAACTTCCCAGGTGACGCCGGCTGGTACACCGCGCCGGTAAACATCAGGGCGTCATAGGCCAGGCCCTTTTCGTTTATGCCTTCGACATAGCCGTCTTTGATGTTAAGCGCTTCGACCCCTAAAAATCCGTACTTATTCGTCCAGGTGAGGCCCTTTACGCCCTTGTCCCCGATGCTGGTGAATTGACGGCCGCGAGGGACCGCTACGATCCTTGAATGCAGTTCCGTGGGAAATTCCATCGAACGACCTATGACGACACTGCCGTCCTTGGCTTTGACCTGGAAATCGGTGCAGGCGGAAGACTCGACGGCCATGCTGAGTACCGCAAGGCAAACACAAAACAATCTTAAGTAAGACATTCTGTATTCCTCCTTATTTCGTATTTGTACGCCTGGATCTCATATTCCACCTGCGAGGCGGACCAATTTAATAATTCACCCATGATACGGCCGGCTTCCTCGTAGACATCGAGGCCGCGCGAAGGTGTCATAGAAAGTTGGAGGCGGCGTGCAAGAAGGTCGGTCAAGCTGACGGCCATCTCATGGTTCACGGCATACTCCATTTGCGCGCGCAGGTCCCCCTCCCCTTTCGTTTTGGCAGGAGAAGGCCCCTGTACGGCCGTTTCGCATGGCTTAAAGGCCCTGCCTTCAAACTTCCGGATCACGAGGTCGACCAGCTGCTGGGCAAGGCGCCTGTAGGTCGTGTATTTTCCCCCGACCACCGAAATAAGCCCGGAGCCGGATTCCTTAATGAAATGTTCTCTGGAAACCTTCCACGGAGCGATACCTTGCGTGTTCATGAGCGGACGCAGGCCGGCGTATGTGGTTATGACGCCCTCTTTGCTTATATTTTCATCGGGGAAGACCCTGCGGATCTCATCAAGCAGGTATTCGACATCGGAACGCTCGGCATAGACCTCGTCCGGCGAGCCGTCAAAATCGGTGTCGGTCGTGCCTATCAGCGTATAATCGCGCCACGGGATGGCGAAGAATATCCTCTTGTCTTTGCGCGCGGAAAAGAGCATCGCGCGGGTTATCGGAAGTTTCTTATAGATCAGGTGGATGCCTTTTGTGGGCCTGGTTATCGCGGGCGCGTGCGGCTCATCGGCCCATACCAGGCGGTTCGACCAGGCACCGGTAGAATTAACGACATATTGCGCCCGGATGGTGAACTTTTCACCGGTAAGAGTGTCTTTAACTTCCACTCCCCCTACTCTTCCTTCCCTCTTTACGAATCCTTCCGCCTCCACCTTGTTCGCCACGCAGCAACCCGCCTGAAAGGCGGATATCGCGTTATCGAGGCACAGGCGAATGTCGTCCATCTGGGCATCGCAATACATAACGCCGCCCCTTAATCCCTTCGGGGTGATACTCGGTTCAAATAATGTAAGTTCGCTCTTATTCAACGGACGATGGCAATGGATATTCGACCTGCCTGCCAGCAGGTCATATATGAATACGCCCGTCCGCATCATTATCAGCGGACGCGGGTCGCCTTTGTATACAGGGATGATGAACTCGAGCGGCCATACCATGCCCGGGGCTGTCCTTAATAATGTCCCGCGTTCATGCAGGGCTTCGTAAATAAGGTTTAAGTTAAATTGTTCGAGGTAGCGGATGCCGCCGTGGATTATCTTGGTGGATTTGCCGCTCGCGCCGCAGGCGAAGTCATCCTTTTCGATGAGAGCGGTCTTCAGGCCGCGCAGTGATGCGTCGCGCGCAATGGCGCAGCCGTTTATGCCGCCGCCTATGACCAGCAGGTCAAATTGCCCGGCTTTCAGCCCCGCTATGTCGCGCTTCATATCGCTCTTGCCTTCCGGACCGCGGCAAGCCAACCGGCATAGAGCGCATCCCGGGCCGGTTTGCTCATGCGGGATGAAAAAGTTTTTTCGGTTGAGAGTGTTTTCCTGAGCTCCGCCGATGACTTCCAGAACCCTACCGCCAGGCCCGCAAGCATTGCCGCGCCTTTCGCGGTCGTTTCGGTTATCCTGGGGCGCACGATCTTAATGCCGAGGATATTAGATTGGAGCTGCATAAGCGAATCATTGCGGCATGCGCCGCCATCCACTCGCAGTGATTTAAGGCGGTTTCCGGTCTCCTTCTCCATGATATCTACAATATCTTTTACCTGGTAGGCTATCGCCTCAAGAGTAGCGCGGATGATGTGCGACCTGTTCGTGCCGCGGGTTATGCCGGTCAGTGTGCCGCGGGCTTGCGAGTCCCAATACGGCGCACCGAGGCCCACGAATGCCGGCACAAAATACACTCCGCCCGTATCCTTTACTTTCTTAGCTAATTTCTCGGTCTCGGCGGCCGTCGTGACTATCTTCAACCCGTCCCTGAGCCATTGCACGGCCGCGCCCGCGATGAATATGGAGCCTTCCTGCGC
>JBAYMW010000038.1:0-11365 GCA_041663405.1 Candidatus Omnitrophota bacterium
ATGCTGTTGCTTACATGGTGGTCTATATTTATTACGGTCATATCCCCGGTGATCAGGCCGCTAACCCTGCCTGTCCTTTCGATCGTCGGGCAATCGACCACAAGGGCGCAGTCGAACTCCCCGGCCTTCCGCCGCTTCATGCCATCGCAGATATTTATAGACTTGATCCCGGGCAGGAAATCGCATGAGATCGGCGGCGGGTCCTGGTCGATGATCACCGCTTTCTTCCCGGCCCTGCGCAGCAGGCTTGCCATGGCGAGCTGCGACCCTATCGCGTCCGCCTCCGGGTCCACATGGGCCGTCACGAGGAAGCTCTTGTGCGCGCGTATGCCTTCTACGACTTTATTAAGGCTCATTTTTGGCTTCTTTCTCTTTATGTATCTTGTCGAATATTTCGTTAAGGTGGAGGCTGTACTCCGTCGATTCGTCCAGCCTGAAGAGCAATTCAGGAGTGAACTTCATCCTCAGCCTCTCTCCGAGCATCTTCCTTATGAAACCCGTCGCTGAATTAAGCCCTTTTGCGGCGTATTCCTTTTCTTTCGCCCCGCCGAGGGAACTGAAATAGACCTTTGCGTTCCTCAGGTCGGGCGTCACCTCCACCCTTGTCACCGTCACGAAACCTATCCTCGGGTCCTTTATGTTCTCCGCTATTATCATCGAGATGTACTCCCTCATCTCGCTCGCTACCCTTTCAGGCCTTATCCCCATTTTGATATCTCCATGTTGTGGTTTATTATCCCTGCTGTTTTTGATGCCTTACGGCATAATCCAGTTCCTCGGGCTTTGTCCTTATCTTGCCGTCGAGTTTTGCGTGAAGAGCCCTCTTCATCATATCCCTGAAATGGGGCCCGGGTTTAATGCCGGCCCTTTTCAGGTCCTCGCCGCGGAGGTGGAGCTTTATCTCGGAATATTTTACCATGAATGCCATTATCCTGCGCTTTACGGTCTGCGAGCCGCTCTTCGCGATGAACATAAGCAGCACCTCATGCGGATAACCTTCCAGGCAGTCATATATCTCACTCGGCTTCAGTTTTTCCCTTTTAGAGAGCGCGCGTTCCACCTTTTCACAGCCGCCTTTAAATGACGCGAGCATCGCGGCGTCTTCCTTGCGCAGCACAAATTCACCGCATATCTTCCTGACGCTCTGCAGGTCGAGCTCATCGAGAAGGGCCGCCATATACAGGATCCAGCGCCCAGTAATATGTTTCCTCTTCATGCTGCTCGAATCATACCATCTCAGGGCCTCGCCTGTTGAACCGAAGATCGAGACCGTGTTTCTCGTAAGCTTGAGATCCTTATCTATGAAGCGGAGCTCGTTAAGTTCCGAGAGCCTCTTTACCGCCTTCAGCGGATACTCCTCCGAAAGGATCGCAATGATCTCCTCGCGTATCCTCTGCTTCTGCGTCCTGTCGACCATCTGCAGGCCGACGGCTTTTTTTATGAGGTCTTCCGTATGGGGCTCTATCCTGAAATCGAACCTTTGCTCGAACCTTACGGCGCGGAATATCCTTGTGGGGTCATCTAAAAAACTCAGGTCGTGGAGCGCCCTGATCTTGCCCTCCCTGAGGTCCTTCCTCCCGTTAAACGGGTCCAGTAATTCCCCGAACTTTGCCTTGTCCAGGCTGAACGCCATCGCATTGATCGTGAAATCCCTCCGGTACAGGTCGTTCTCTATCGGCCCGAATTTCACGGTAGGCAGCGCCGCAGGCCGTTCATATACTTCGGTCCTCGTCATGGCAATATCTATCTTATATTTCCCGCCCGCCGACTTGGAAGGGGCGATACCTTTAGGGCACGGGAAGAACACTGTCCCCGTACCGAACCTCTTATGGTATACGCAGGTCCCGCACAATTCCCTTGAAAGCCTTTTTGCGAAATCTATCGCGCTGCCTTCTATTACCAGGTCTATATCGTAATTCTCCACGCCGAGTATCAGGTCACGCACGAACCCCCCGACCGCAAAGGCCTTGAAGCCCATCTCCGCCGCTATCCTTCCGGAGAACCTGAGCAGCTCGGCGACTTTGCCCGGAAAAGCCCTTTTGATCTTAGGGGTAAGGTCTACCGTAAACCGGCTCTCCTCTTCTTTTGCGCCTGGCGCCGGTTCGCCGAACAACCTTCCGTGGAAGGTGCGGAGCAGGTCGGTCCGGGTGACCAGGCCTAGGAACTTATTATGGCCGATGACCGGGACGCATCCCACGCTCTTTTGCTGCATTATATCCTGTATCGCATATATGGAAGTATCCGGTTTTACCGGAAAGAGCTTGCAGGACATGTAGCCCTTGAGCCTCGCATGCCCGAACCCCCTCGATATGGCCTTCTCGAGGTCTTTTAAGGACGTGATCCCTTCCATCGATTTCCTGCCGCGTATGGCCGCATACTCCGCGCCGGCTGCTGAAAGTTTCTCCCTGGCCGAGGTGACCGTCTCTTCAATATCAAGCTGAAGCGCCTTTCCGGATATCAGGTCCTTCGCCTTGATGTCCGAATGTATATGGCTCCTCAGGCGGTCGATCAGCCGCGCCTTGACCTCCGCCAATCCGAGGCCCCTTATTACCGAGCCGGCCGCTGTCGGGTGCCCTCCGCCGCCGAAATACGAGGCTATCTTTGACACGTTTATGAACGGCAGGCTGCTCCTGGCTATGAATTGCACCCTGTCTTTTGTCTGCACGAGTATGAACGTGGCATTGAAGTTCTCCGCCTCCTCCATCTTGTGCGCCAGCAGGCTAAGGTCATCCACATATTCAGCGCTTACCGCGGACGCTATCGCGACGTGTATACCGTTGATTATATGTATCTCTGTAGATTGTATAAGGCGGGCCAGCAGGTTAAGCTCTTTATCGGTAAGCTCCCTGTTCAGGTAAGAGGAGACCGTATTCAGGTCCGCCCCCTGCGACATGAGGAAGCTCACTATGTCTATATCCCGGCCCGTTGTGGTAGGAAATGTAAGGGATCCGGTATCTTCGTATATGCCGAGCGCCATTATCGTTGCTTCAAGCGGCGTTACCTTCAATCCCCGTTTTCTTATTATGTCGGCAAGTATCGTCGTTGTCGCGCCGGCCTTTTCGTAAATATCCTTATCCGCGGTTATATCGCTCTCTGACCTCGGATGATGGTCGTACAGGTGCACCTCGACGCCCTTCCTGCCTACGAGCCGGGCCATCCTTCCGATCCTGCCGGCCGACCTCGTCTCGACAACGATGAGCCTATTAACATCATCCAGCCGCGCGTCCTTCTCGTGCTCTATCCTTACTATATCCTCGCTGAGGGACATAAACTCCCTTACGGCCCTCTCCTGCGAGCCGGGCAGGACGAGCCTCGCGCCCGGATAAAGCCTGCGAGCCGCCACCATCGACGCTAACGCGTCGAAATCGGCGTTAGTGTGCGTTGTTATCAGATCGGTCAATAGAAGAGTGAAACGCCCCCGATCACCGAATTCGTATCGATGCCGCCGTTTGGTTTCTTGATCCCGAGGTTAGATACATGCCTGTAACGGTACCCGACGTTAAGGGCAAGGTTATCCTTTATGAAGTAATATAACCCGGCGCCGGCATGGTCGACAAAATTCGCGTGCGAACCCTGCTTCCTCGTCTTCTCTGATATGTAGATGCCGCCGGTGCCGCCCTCTATGTAAGGATAGAACTTATCGCCCAATGGGAACATATATTTCAGCCCGAGGCTGCATCCCGCTTCGTATTCCGAGCTCGGTTTGACCACCGGGTTGACGAAAGGCTCCACCATGAACAGTAGGGCGCCCTTCATGCTGTTCCATTTCAACCATTTCTTGGCGTTGAAACCGAACCTGCCCGCGATATATACGTTGTCATAGTCTTCCGGCGCGCCGTCGTCCCCGACTTCAGCCGTGCCCCATCCCGAGTAGAAGCCGGCTTCCTTGAGCGTCGCATCGCTGTTTATGACATCTGCGGTCTCCGCCATGGCATTCGATGACGCGATCAGGACCACCGATAATACCGCAAATACCTTTAAACCCCTGAGCATCTCCGCTCCCCCTTTCTTTATTTTGTGAACATCATTTTTAATGACACCAGGAACATTACTATACCAAACAATCTCTGAAGAAACAAGTTCGACAGGCCTATCGCCGCCTTTGCTCCCCACAGCCCGCCTACAAGGAACCCTAAACATATGAATACCGCCGCTTTTATGTCAACATATCCGCCCCTGTAATATACAAGTGCGGCAAGTATGCCTATCGGGGGAAGCAGCATCGCAAGCGTAGTGCCCTGAGCCTGGACCTGCGTGAACTTAAACACGTACACAAGGGCCGGTACAACTATCAGGCCTCCTCCTATTCCCATAAGGCCGCTCAATATCCCCGCCATGAGCCCTAATATAACATAAAGGAAAGCATTAGGCATCTTTAATCTCCTTATTTTTCCTTGTATTCCGCCGTCCATTTGTTTTTATAGAAATCGTATGCCTTCTTCAGCTGCCTCTTAAATATGTTGTCTTTGCCGTCCCCCATAGATGTCACGCCGAAATATTCCTCATGGTCGATCCTGTCCGGTGAATCCCAGTATTTCGTCCCCGGGTTGTGCTCATAGGGGCTGCCGTCCATATACCACCTGTCCAGGTAATCGAATATGCATCCTCCGACGCAATTCCCGGAGCTCTTTTTCGGCGCGGGAGGGTTTGCGCCCGCCCTGTTGTTCTCCATATCCTTATAGCAGCCCTGGAGGTACTCGAGCTGCATCTCCTCGTCATCTCCCTTATTCTTATTGTAGGAAAAAATGCCGTATTCGGTGAGGAAGACGGGCCTGTCGAAATCCCTCTTGACCTGTTTCCACATCGTCCCGAAACCCCATTTCCCCATATACGCGTTCATGCCAATGATGTCGATATCCGGTAGGTATTCCCTGTACAGGGGAAGATGGCTTCCCCTGAAACCCTCGCATATGCCGACCAAATGGTCCGGGTCTATCTGCTTTATCATCTTTGCGCATTCGTTCACGAGTGTCAGGTAATCCTTCATATTGGCGCCCGCGTTGCAGCGTGACCATGTCGCGATGTTGTTCTCGTTTCCGAGAAGCCACATCAGCACATAGGGCTCGTCCTTGTTGTCCTCGACCATAGCCCTTACCGACTTCTTGATGTTCTCCCTCTGCGCCGGGTCAGAATAATCGCAGCCCTGGTCCCAGGTCGTGCCGCTGCCGACGGTCCAGGACCCCATGAAATTCCCCATTATTGCGCGTATGCCGTATTTAGAATACATCTCCCTGAGCAGGGCCTTGTTGACGGGATGGTCGTATTGCAGGCGGAAGCTTTCGCTCTTGCGGTAAATATCCCCGAGAATGGGATTATCGGACGGGACATGGTAGATCCTGATAGTGTTGCAGCCCATATCCTTCAATATCTGGAAATCTCCTACCGGCGCCTCGCCTGCGTCCTGCTTTTCATTCCTGTTCCGGTCGACCCAGACATCGTACGCTATATCGTTCTTGCTATTTTTGTTCTCATCGTAATACATCCAGTCGCGCATCGTCTCATCACCGGGAGATTCGCCGATCACAACGGGGCTGAAGACGACCCCCTTGATATAATACGGCTTACCGTCGACTATCAGCTCCCATCCGCCGTCGGCGTCCTTGACAGCCTTGGACTTAGCGTCTGCTGCCGGCGCGTATAAGGCAATTATGGCGGCTATCGATACTATCGCCGTCCACTTCACCATTTTTTGAATATGAAGAATACCGCCCCGACCATGAACATGAATCCAACGAGATAATTCCATTTTAATCCTTCCTTCAGGTATAAGACCGAGAATACGCAGAAGACGGCCAGTGTTATGACCTCCTGCAGCGTCTTAAGCTGCGCGGTCGAGTACTGGTAGCTGCCCATCCTGTTCGCGGGCACCTGGAAGCAGTACTCAACGAATGCGATAAGCCAGCTTATCAATATCGCCAGGGTTATGGGCGAATTCCTGAACTTCAGGTGGCCGTACCACGCGAAAGTCATGAATATGTTGGAGATGGTCAATAAAACGATGGTGCGCATTGCTTTTTCCCTCTTTATGGTGCGCCTGGTGCGAATTGAACGCACAACCTTCAGCTCCGGAGGCTGACGCTCTATCCAATTGAGCTACAGGCGCATATCCTTTCAGGGCCGCGGGTGGAACTTCTGGTGTATCTGTTTCAACCGCTCCTTGTTTATATGCGTATATATCTGCGTGGTAGAAATGTTCACGTGTCCGAGCAATTCCTGGACGATCCTTAAGTCCGCGCCGTTCTGCAGGAGGTGTGTCGCGAACGAATGCCTCAAAGTATGCGGCGTCACCCTCTTCTTTATGCGCGCGTCCCTGACATAATGTTTTATCACCATCCAGAATGTCTGGCGCGACATCGGCTTGCCGAGGCGCGTCAGGAATAACGCGTCAGAGCCCGCGTTCTTCAGGAACTTCGGCCTGGCTTTTTCAAGATATTTCTGTATAGCTTCCTTTGCCTTACTGCCAACGGGTATTATACGCTCTTTTTGCCCCTTGCCGAGGCACTTAACGAATCCCATCTCCATATGCAGGTCGTTCAGCTTAAGATTCACCAGTTCCGATACGCGCATGCCCGTCGCGTACATCAGCTCCAGCATCGCCTTGTCCCTTATCCCCTGCTTAAGGCGCGAATTAGGGCTGACGAGGATCGCCTCCACTTCCTTTTCGTCGAGCACGTCAGGAAGCGTCTTCCATAGCTTAGGCGTCTCTATGACGGATGTAACATCTTCCTTCAAGAGCCGCTGGCTTGTAAGGTACCTGTGGAAGACCTTTATCGCCACGAGGTTCCTCGCGATAGAACTCGCGTTGAGCTTGTTATCTTTTAGGCTCATGAGGAAATCCTGTATCTGCGGCCTCTTGACCTTATTAAGGTCGGCTATCCCGGCCTTTTTAAGATATCCCGTATATTTTGCAAGGTCCCTCCCGTAGGATTCAAGCGTATTCTTGCTTAATCCGCGTTCTACCGAAAGGTAATCCATGAATTCACTGATGAACTCTTCCATCTATAAGAACGGGTTCTCCTCTTTCTCCTGCCCTATCGTCGTAGAGGGCCCGTGCCCCGGATATACTTCAGTCCCATCCGCGAGCATCGCGACCAATTTTTTAAGCGAATCATCCAACTGCTTCCCTGATCCCCCGGGCATGTCGGTCCTGCCGACGCTCCCGGCGAAAAGCGTATCACCGCTGAAAAGCATATTCCCGGCCTTTAAGCATATGCCTCCGGGAGAATGTCCGGGAGTGTGGATCACCTCCAGCGAGAGATCCCCCGCCTTTATTATGTCGCCCTCCTTCAGGCAGGTGGCTGCCGAAGACGCGACGGCATCCGCTTTATGCGCGTATACGGGCAATCCCAATTCCGCGTTAGCCCCGATGTGGTCAAAGTGCCCGTGGGTATTGATCACGCATTTCGCTTTCAACCCGTCCCTTTCGAGCTGCCGCCTTATGGCGCCGGCATCGCCGCCCGGGTCTATTATGACCGCTTCTTTCGTCCTCGCGCACCCGAGGATGTAGCAATTCGCTCCGAGAGGTCCTACCTGCAATTGCCTAAGGACATACCTCATTTCACGGGCAGCGTCTGCTCTATCGTATTCAGGGGCTTTATCGATTCCTCTTCCTTGATTATGAAGGGCTTAACCGTCTTGGTCTCGAAGAGCCTCATTATGACGCGCCTGCGGCTGTCCAAATCGCTGATCATCCTTGACGCCTGCACTTCGGTCGGCTGCCCCAGTTCAACTTTCTTCCGGATGGACTCGTAGAACTTTATATATTTTTCAAGCTCTTCCTTCTTGGGGCTGTTCAGGAGGTCCTGCATCCTCTGTAGGTCCTCGACAGCCCTTGTCGCGGCAAGCGCCTCGCGTTTCCTGCTCCCTTCCGTCTTCAGGCAGTCCACCAGGTCTTCCGTCCATGTCCGCCAGTAATTGAAATGGTTATTGTACAGCACATCGTTGGTATATACCCCCTTGTAATCCTGGGGGTACATGACCGGCGTCACCTTCTTGGGGGGCTGTTTCTTTATGAATTTCTTTTTCAATGTCTCGCATCCGGACATGCTTATGCACATGCACAACACAAGGAACACCGGAACAACCTTCTTCAATGATCGCCTCATCATATCTCCTTTATCAGCTTGCTGAATTCATCCTCACCTATGATCCTGACCCCCAGTTTCTTCGCCTTTTCGTATTTGGACCCGGGCTTATCCCCGGCGACCAGGTAATCCGTTTTTTTTCCCACGCTCGATGACGCGCTCCCTCCGAGTTCCCTTACCAGCTGTTCGGCATCAGGCCTGCTGAGATCCTTAAGCTCACCTGTAAATACGAACGATTTTCCTTCCAGAAGGGAAGACCTTTTATCCTTTCCGGTATCCGCCATTCTGACGCCGGCTTCTTTGAGCTTACGCAGCACTACGCCTGACGCCTTATTACAGAAATATTCCTCTATCGAGTCCGCGACTATCGGACCTATCTCGCTGACCTTCACGAGGTCCTCCGCCTTCTGCCTTGACAGATCGTCTATAGAACCGAACCTCTTCGCCAGTATATCGGCTATATGCTCACCGACATGGCGTATGCCCAGTGCGAATACAAGCCTGTTAAGCGGGCAGGCCTTGCTCTTCTCAATGGCAGCTTCCAGGTTCTTCGCGGACTTTTCTCCCATCCTCTCCAGCCCCATAAGCTTTTCCGCCTTGAGCGAATATATATCGCCGTAATCCTTTACGAGGCCGTTTTCGACAAGCTGGTCAACCGTCGATTCTCCAAGGCCCTCTATGTCCATGGCCGTCCTCGACGCGAAATGTATAATGCTCTCCTTCAATTGCGCGGGGCAGAATACGTTCTCGCATCGCACCGCCACCCGGTCCTCTTCCCGTTTCGCGGCAGCGCCGCATGCGGGGCATTTATTAGGCATCTCGGATCTCTTCTCCCTGCCCGTGCGCGAGGACTTCATGACCTCGACGACCTGCGGTATTATCTCGCCCGCTTTTTCTATAATGACCGCATCCCCGATCATTATATCCTTGCGCCCTATTTCATCCCAGTTATGGAGCGACGCGTGCGTGACGGTCGTCCCCGCCACAGATACGGGCTCGAATACCGCCACGGGCGTTAAGGCGCCCGTCCTGCCCACCTGGACCTTAATGTCGATAATCCTGGTCCTGGCCTGCTCCGCGGGGAACTTATAAGCGATCATCCACCTCGGCGACTTCGAGGTCGACCCCAATATATTCTGCTGCGCAAATGAATTCACCTTAACGACCATACCGTCAATATCATAATCCAGTCCGGGGCGCTTCTTCTGCCAGGTATCGCAGAACTCTATGCCCCTGCCGATGTCCGCGCAAACCTTATAATTCCGGTTCACCCTGAACCCGAGATTCCTTAGCCCTTCCAGGAGTCCGGACTGCGACTTGAACCGTTCCCCTTCAAAATAGCCTATGCCGTGCATGAATATGTTCAGGCCGCGTTTCGCGGTTATCTTAGGATCAAGCTGTTTCAGGGATCCTGCGGCGGCGTTCCTGGGGTTCGCGAACAGCTCCTCCGCTGCCTTCTCTTTTTTCCTGTTTATCTCCCTGAAGCTTTCGAGCTGCATGTACACCTCGCCGCGGACCTCCATCGTACCCGGTATTTCCGCGCCCCCCGTATCTTCCAACCTCAGAGGGATGGCCCTTATGGTCTTCAGGTTGGCGGATATATCATCCCCTTTTTGGCCGTCGCCCCTTGTAGCGCCGCGTATAAACACGCCTTTCCTGTATGTCAAAGATACCGATACGCCGTCTATCTTCAGCTCCGCGACATATTCATACTTGTCGGAACCCAGGTTCTTCCTGACCCTTTCATCGAACTCCCTGAGCTCCTCATGGTTATAGGTATTATCCATGCTCTGCATGCGGACCCTGTGTTCGACTACCTCGAATCCGCCGACCGGCTCTCCGCCGACGCGCTGCGTGGGCGAATCACCCGTGACCAGGCCCGGGTTCTCCCTCTCGAGTTTTTCAAGCTTCTTGAGGAGGATGTCATATTCGCCGTCGGATATCTCCGGCTTGTTCTCGACATAATAGAGCGTGTCGTGCCGGCGCAATTCCCGCTTGAGGTCCTCTATCTGTTCTTTCGGGCCGTTATTCCGCATGTATCCCAAAACCCCTGAACTCTCCCGTAGCGGGTTCCCACGAAGCCTGTTCATCGCTGATATGCCTCTTCATCATATCGCGGACGCCTTCCATGAAATCCTTGATCCTTCCTTCATCGCCTTCCGCGACCACTTCGACCCTCCCGTCCCTGAGGTTCTTCGCGAAACCCGAGACCCTGAACTTCCTCGCAGCGGCCTCCGCCGTGAACCTGAAACCCACGCCCTGGACCCTGCCCGAATAATATATATGTATACGTTTCTCTAGACCACCCATGGCAGCAGCTTATACCTTACTTTTTCGGAATATTGCGCGTAGCCCTCTAAACCTTCCGAGAGCATCCTGTCCTCATTGAACGCCCTGATAATGCATATAACGCACGGCACCAACGATACTATAAGCGACGTCCTTGACCCCGTTATGAGAGGCAGCGCCAGGGATTTAAGCGCCATCGAAAGATATCCCGGATGCCTGACTATGCCGTATGGGCCTTTAAGGATAACATATTGCTTCCTGTCATCCTGGATGCGCGAGAGGCGCTCGTAAAAAGGGTTCGCCGCCATCGCCCAGAAACCTATTGAAAAAGCTATCAGGTACAGCGCGATCCCAAGGCACAGATGGGATATTCCCAGCGAAGTGTCGTGCAGGTTCCTGTAATCGAGCCCGGCTATCGCCGGGACAACAGCGGAGTCAAAGATAAGATACGCCGCGACGAACATCTTATCTTTCCCGCAGGCATCCTTCCTCAAAATGCCCCGCTCATTCATCGGCCCCGGGGCCCTGTCAGCGAGGACGACGGAGCTTATTGCCGTAAATGCCAGGGCCAAGGCATAGTATAGACTGCCCTGCAGCGTCTCGAATGTACCCGCCGAGATAAAATAGCAAAACGCGGACACCAACACCCATAAGAATGGGGATATGACCGCGTTTACCCCTGAAGCATTTAGTTTCATATCCGACCTGAGAAGAATGGTCGGGGCGGACAGACTTGAACTGTCGACCTCTTCGTCCCGAACGAAGCGCTCTACCAAACTGAGCCACGCCCCGGTTATCTGAACAGCTATTTCAATTTATGCAGGATATAATCCCAGATGGTCTTATTTTCTTCGGGCGGCTTATAATTGCGCCCGCCCTTTATTATATCTATGTCCGACGGCTTCAGCCCCCAGAGCCCCTTCTTCTGCACCCGGGCTTCTTCCTGCAGGGAGACGAACCTCTTCGCGAATTTCACGTTGGGCGGCACCGTA
>JBAYMW010000039.1:0-10967 GCA_041663405.1 Candidatus Omnitrophota bacterium
AGAGGCTCATGTCCTCTTTTTCTATGAACCCGTTCCTTAGCAGCTCGTTGTTCACGAAGCGCCTCCAGACGGCCCAGTACGTAGAGCCTTCCGGCTCCATCATGAGGATCGGCCTTGGCTTTGACTTACCCGTCTGGATGAGCGTAAGCATCTCGAACCCTTCATCATTGGTGCCGAAGCCTCCGGGAAAAAGGACGGTGGCGTCGGTCTCCTTTATGAATATCAGCTTCCTCGTGAAGAAATACTTAAAACTGATGATCTTCTGTTTCTCGTAAATGTACGGATTGGGTTTCTGCTCGAAAGGCAGTCGTATGTTCAGCGCAAACTCCATTCCCATATTCGCGCCCTTGTTCCCGGCCTCCATGACGCCGGGGCCCCCTCCGGTCACTATCATGTAACCCTTGCCGGTCATCTTCCTCGCGAACTCCTCGGCCATCTTATACTCCGGAGAAGAAGGCTTGGACCTGGCCGACCCGAATATGACGGCCTTCTTCACATGCCTGTAGGGGGAGAATATCTTGAATGAATACCGGAGTTCCTTCAGCGTGTTATTCACGAGCTTAAGGTCGCCCTTATCGTCGGATTCGCGCCCGAGCTTGACGGCGGTAGTTAATATCTCGCGCAGGATACCCTCGGTCTCCGCCGAGCATGATTCACAGGTAAGATCGTTTATGAGATTATCGACGTTCTTATCGCCTATCCGGTAATCTTTCGGTTCCCTCTTTATCATCAATGCTGCCTTTCTAATACGCGCCATCGTGTATCGTCATTTGACATATTCTCCGTGCGCCCTTCGACGCAGGCAAAGATACGGTCCGGGTCTTCCAGCAGGGAGAGCGGCACCTTTAGCATTATAGCGCCGGGACCAAAGTCCGCGGTCACCTCTTTAGAATAGAGCCTTTCATGCCCGTCCCTGCAATGGAGGCCGCCGGCATCTATCCTTATATGCAGTTTCGGCATGCCGGAAAAATCGCGGCCCTTCTTGTAGCCGATAAGATATACCGTAAAATCCCTGTCAATATCCGTCTTCCCCGCAAGTGAGAGGTTCACGGTCAAATTCCCGCCCCTGATGCCGTAGATGCCGCTTCGGCCGTTATCCTTTATCCTGAGCGGGGCGTAATCCCCGAAAAGTTCGTTCCTCCTCGCGAAAGAGTACAGGTACCCAGGGTCATACGCAAGCTGGCTTTTATACTTCGATATCGCCGCGTGTTTCGCCTCGACCTCTTCCCGCGCGAGATCGAATGTCCCCCACGATACCTGCTTGAACTTGACCGGCGGCTTAAGGGCAAGGCCCGGATGATACCCTTTCGGCGCGGGCCAGCCCTGGACATGCACTATGTAGGGATGTACAGACGGCGCCTCAAGGCTTCCATCCAGGTCCCAGAGAGCGACGCGCAAAAAAAGATAAAACGCCTTATGGTCAACGTTCGAGTCTGCCGGATGTGACACGAAGATAACCGTAGGGCGGAACTCCGCAAGTATGTTTTTCAGGTCCTTCAATATGCTATCGCCCGTATAAGGCGCCCCGTAAGACATCGCCTCGGGATACGGGACCTTGGTTTGCTTTGTAAGCATGGCCTCATAGGGCTTGGTATCTCCCCAGTTGCCGGTAAATATCGCGAGCGTGCCGAAATCGGGATATCCGAGGAAGACGACATCCTTCGGGTCCAGCCCCATTCCGGCCATAGCCGATAGGGTCTCTTTCCTCCTCGTCTCCCCCATCGCGATCAGGCCCTTCGCCGACAGGACCGGATGCTTCTTGTATATGAGGAACGCTACTTCGTTGTTATCGCCGTTCGTAAGGCATATGACCCTTACCTCGGCGCCCGCGTCCTTCGCGTTCTTTATCGCGCCGAGGGTGCCTATCGCCTCGTCATCCGGATGCGGAGCGAGCACGAGGACCCTGTCCGAACGTTTGAATGCGATCTCGCCCCGGACGTCGCCCGTAAACAGCAGGACTATAAGGATACCGCATATGAGGATAGGCGGGATACGGGAACCCGCTGGGGTCAGAACCTGCACCTTGCATTAGCCCATCCCGTATGGGCCGTGAAATCTTCTTTGCACTCGAAATCGTAGTTCGTCTCGAAGCTCCAGTCTTCGTTCAGCTCCATGATCAATTTGGTCCCGACATTGAAGGAGCTCTTGACGGGATCAAATCCCTGCGTGGCGAAAGAACCGCCGCCGCCCGAGAACGTTGAGGTCGTCTCCTGCCTGTCGCCTATGAAATCATACAGCCATCTTCCGTGGATCTCCGGCGTTACGATCCTGTCGTTCTCGAGATTGAAGGAACGCGCGAGCTTCATGCCGACACCCGACTGCAGCATATCGTAATCCTGGTCCGCAACGGTCAGGTCAAGGGCGCCGGCGTTCGTTTCCGTATAGCCCTCGACATGGAGGCGCGTGTATTGCAGCGATGCGACCGGCGTCAATTTATAATCGCCGACGTCGAAGATATACCCGCCGTCCGTCAATACCGAATACTGCTGACCGTCGTAATCGGCGTCCGCGATCCTTTCGTCGGCGCCGATGTCTATCTGCCTCGAGCCGCTGTATTTATTATAAGCGAAAGAGAGCGCTCCGTTAATATAGTAAGGGTTCACGACGTCCATATATCCGGCGTAGAACGTGCCCTCGTAGCTGTTGATATCCGTCTTACCGCTCATGTCCTTCGAGTTTATTCGGCTCTTGGCGTATCCTCCGTTCAGGCCGATACGCGCGGTGTCACTGAATGCCGCGGTATCCGCGCCCAAGGCGGTGCCCCAGATGATCGCCCGGTAACCGTTGCTCTCGCCGCGCGCTTTTTGGCTCACATATTCCCCGAATCCCTGCCCCCACGCCTGCCAGCCGCTATGGCCTTCGCTGCCTGCCGAGATCCCGGTCTCTTCCGTGCCGGCGCCGTGCGCCTGTGCGAACAACATCTCCAGGCGGTTCATCGATGTCCCCGCAAACCTGTTGATGGCGGTATGGCTGACCGATGTCACGCCGCTGTCGACAACCGGGACGACAGTCTTCAGCGCCTGGGCAATAGCGCCGAGGGTCGGCAGTGAATCGAGCTCGCCCAGCACCCTCGACATATCTCCCGTCGCTCCCGCCTCGCCTATCCGCTCAAGTACCGCGCCCGCCGCGGCGGCGTTCCCTGAAGCTATCTTGTCGTATGTGGTCACGCGCGTGGCGGTAATGGTCATGTCCTGGCCGGCGTTCGCGGCCGCCGATGTAAATGAAAGTATTGCGCTGTTATCGGTCACTGCGGGCGCGTTGACAGCGCCGCCCGCGCCGCCGTCAAGGATGGTCCATGTCGTATTGCTGCGCGTATATTCGCTTGAGTCAACATTTATAGCGAGCGATGTCCCCGCGGCCACGGTCACCGCGCCGGGAGTGACGATCTTTCCGGCAGACGCGGAAGAGCTTATTGTCGTCTTAAGGGAACCCGCGCCCGCCTGCGTATAATCTCCCGCGGCAAGGTTAGTGGTATAAGACCCGAGGTCGAGCGTACCGGCCGTCAGGAATACGTCTGTGCATGAGCTTGTGCCGGAAGCGCCTATAACAACGTTAGCGGCGGCGTTATTTATTGTTATCGTATTCGCGAAGACGGCCCCTACCAGCGTATACGTGCCGCCGCCGGTAAAATCGACAACATCCAGGTCCAGCACGGGGTTTCCGATACTCCCTATTGTCGAACTGCCGGCACCCTTGAATTCGATATCTCCCGTCCCGGCAACCGTCGTGGTGACCGACGCGACACGGGCAGCGCCGCCTATGTCGAGGTCGCCGTTCGCGCTGAACGCCACCGCGGTCCCGGTCGAGCCGTTCACGCTGTTCAACGTGCCGCTCACGGTCGTAAGCCCCGCATGCTGTATATTCAGCGTATTGGCCGCCGTCACATCTGTCGCCGCGTCCCCGAGAGTGCTCGCGGCCCCGACATCAATTTGCGTTGCATAAACATTTCCGCCCGTCGTCGTAGTGCCGTCGATGTTCAACAGGGCCAGCTCGGCGCCTGCGGCTCCTATATTGCCCGCTATGACATTCGCGGCGCCGTCCAGTTCGACATCGCCCGTACCGGAGCCCGCTGTCGTGGAGATGGTCGTTATTGTCGCCTTGCCGGCGATGTCCACATCGCCGTCTTCGGAGAAGGTAAGGTCAGTCGCGGATACGGTCCCAGTAAAATTCGCTAGGCCGGTGCTGTCTACCTGTATGGCTGCTAAACTGAAATTGGATCCGACGTCATCATTGAAGGTGGCATTATTGGAGGACCCCGTTCCGATAATCAGGTATCCTTCCCCGGCGGCGGCGCCGTCTATCGTGCCGGTGACGGTCTGTGTCACGCCCGCATCGCCGTAAAGAAGGATCTCCGAATAGCTGCTGACGCCGGCGGCCGTGACATCATCCAGAGTAAACCCCCCGGTTGCGGTCACGTTCCCGGTTACCGCCAGCCCGGCGGTCATCCCCCAATTGCCGCCAGAAGCAGCCGTCAGGGTCGCGGTCCCGGTTACGGCCAGGTTGCCATCCACATCCAGCGTGACCTGATAATTTTCCGTTTCGTTATTAGTTATGGCCAGGTCACCGCCTGCCGTAAGGTTCCCGGCCGTCCACGCGTCCACATCCATGTCCGAGGCAGCGACATTCCTGACCGTGAAATCCCCCCCGATAACGGCCGAATCGAACTCGACCCAATAGGGAGTCAGCGGTGTATCGAGCCCCGCCTCAACGATATCCACGTTGCCGATGCGGGCCGGGGCCAGGCCGGTATCCGTAATTGCGCCGACCGTAAACCAGCTCAGGTCGCCGGGGTTAGTGCCGTCGTCGGCTATGCCGTCATTCGTGATCGTCAGCGTAAAATTATCAACATTGACATTATCGCCGGAAGCAGCGGCGGCCACGTCCCCAGTCTCGCCCCATATCCCGTCGGCGGTCATCGTAAGGTCGGCCGCAAAAACGGGTGCCGAAAATGAACAGGCGAAAAAAAGGGCCGCTAAACAAAAAGACTCTCCGCCCTTATGAAGGCGAAGAGTCGACTTGACATCAAATCCCTTTGGGTTTTTGTCTCCCATGAACGCAGTCTATCATATGCGGCCGACGATGTCAACGATAATATGGGTCCGGCCCCGTATCTACTGCTTTGGGCCCTGCCGGGTCTCCTTCTGGATACTGCGCCACTTGGACAACTGCTTCGCGGTCAGCTCATTCTCAATGGCCCTCGCGCTCACAATATCCTCATAGCTCGCATCTGTCTGGACCTTGGCGATATCCTGCAATTTCGCCTTTATCGTATCCAGGTCCCCCTTCTTCTCGACCAGCATGTCGAGTTCCGCCTTGAGGCCGTCGAGCTGCTTCTTCTTATCCGCAAGATATGACTGCAATTTCGCCAGTATATCGCGCATATTCTTTTCTTGCTTATCGGTAAGGGACAATTCCTGCTTGTAGTCAAAAATATACTTGCCGGTTTTCGCGCCGGCGGCCTGCGCGAAGCAGGCGCAGACGCATACCGAGGAAATCAATATTGCTGCCAGTGTGATGATGAGGGACCTTTTGATCTTGCACCTCCTATTTTGATAAAGGGATATCCAGCAGGCCGGGCCACTTGGTTTCCCAGCCCGAATAATGCGTCACTCCCGCGACTACCGTGATACTTTCATGCCTTTCATCGCCTGCATTATCGGCGAACGATTCCGCCGCGGATAACGGTATGATCTTGTCATTATACGCGACAAAATGCCTCTGGGGAAGCCCTTTTAATTTGCCCGCGATACCGGCGGGGTTAAGCGACCCTTTAAGCGGGCTGACTTTATTCCAGCTGCTTACGGCATCACTGTCCAGGCTGCCGGCTATCGTACGCAGGCCCGCAACATCGCCCCGGCGCGCGGCGACCAGCGCCGCTACCGCCCCCCCTCCCGAATACCCGACAAGCGAGACCGACCCGGCCCCTGCCATGTCGCGCAAACAGGTGACCGCAGAATCCATATCGGCGATCACCTCAGGCGCAAATCTTTTCGACATCCAGTATTTTGAGTCGCAGTCTGACGCTCCCTGAGAAGGGTATTGTCCCGGACGGGCCAGATATGCGACATTCGGCGACGGGTCAAGGGACGCAAGCCTCATTACGAGGGGATCTGAAGGCGTCGGATCGGATGAGGCGCTGTACCGGGTTATCCATGCGCGGCCGTCGCCTTCGATGTAGACCGTGAGCGGTTCTCCGGGGCTGTTGACCTTTATGCGGGAAAAAAGCACGAAATCGCGGCCGCGGATAAGCTTTTTAGTGAACCCGTTCTCGCGGTCCGGGTTATAGGATGTAGTCGCGCAGCCCGAAAGGCAAAACAAGGCGAGCAGCGCGCAAAACGGCCTCATTGTTACTGTCCCGATGAGTGGCTTTGCAGCGACAGGCTGCAGCCGACCGTCCCCTTGATCAGTACGGGCAGGCGGTCCTTGTCCTTGCTGACCCATATCTCGAATTTGTCGGGCTTGCTGGTAAAGTGGTAGGCTGTCACTTTTCTATCGTTGACCTTCACGTCCTCGATACCGACGAGCGTGACGGTAAACACTTCCTGGAGGCGTATGACCGTGCTCCATCCCACGTCCAGGTCATCCACATGGCGCAGGCTAAAAGGCAGGAGCACCGCATTATGGTACGGGGTGTCCGATTTATATTTGTATTCGTCGGCAACCTTATCGTTCATGAACTTCCTGATGACGAGGGAATTATCCAGCGGGTCGTACTCTTCAATAAGGTGTTCTTTAGCCAGCGGCCAGGTTATATGCCGCTCCACTATCAGCGGCAGGCCGGTACCAGGGTCGGCATAGATCTCTTCCAGGTCGCTGAACCCGGCCAGTTTCGTCCGGAAGGTCACAAGCCAGTATGTCTTGCCCTCGCGGTCGACCAGACCCATATCCTCATACTCGGCCTTGCCGGCGGGACTGACATTATAGATTATCTTTTCGCCCTGAGATATCGCGGCTAATGCGAAATCGCCCGAAACGAGCAATGACGCCGCTAACAGGACCATTAACGCTGCTTTGCTCACCACAGTTGCGGACCTTTCTAACCTGAATGGCATTTCGTCCTGACGAGTTCGACCAGTTCACCCACGGTTCCGACCATGTCAACCTCTTCGTCAGATATTTTGATATTATACTTCTCTTCGAGGTCGATTGCCAGCCTTACTTTATCAACAAAATCCATGAAGAGATGCTCTATAAGCAGGGATTCCGGGAGTATCCTCTCAGGCGGCATCTTTATCTGCTCGTTTATCAGTTCCCTGATCTCTTCAAACAGTTTCATTGTACCATTCCCGGGGGGACTTTCTTCCAGTCGTAACCCCGCGCCGCTTCCTCAAATCCAAGGTCAAACAATCTGCGCATCTCGACCGGATCGAAAGGCTCTTTCGCTTTGGACACATGCGTCACAGGTATATAGGCCAGGTTAAAATCCCCTTTTCCCAGTTCCGTAAAAACATATAATTGATATATATCCCCTACCCCCTGGGCATTTATCATCGTATCTACGGTGCGCTCCGCGATTGCAGACATCCTGTCCGGAATTTCCTTCCAGACGGCCTCCGCATAGCCGTTCCTGATCACGTATATGCCGTAACGCATATTGCGGATATTCATCCCTTTTTGCTTCGCGGCTTCTTCCATTCCCTGGACGACATCGTAAAGAAAAAACACCTGTTTTACCACCCCTCCATCGACATGCATCTCATCATATGTCTTATCGCCAGCTTGTACTTTTAGATACACGGGCGGAAAAGCTATCGGGATGGACGCCGAAGCCAATAAAATCTTGCGGAACAGCATCAGCGCCCTCTCATCGCCTATCGAGGCGATCTTTCCCATATCCCATATCACCAGGCGCTGGGCATCGAGGTTAGTGGTCCCCACGTAAAGCCTGCGGCCCTTGTTATATTCGGCGGCTATCTCCTTTAATAATTGTCCGTCGAAATACTTCTCGATATGGCGTTTCAGCGGCTTGGGGCTCGCGAAGGAATTCACGAACGGTATGCTTATGTTCATGATGTCTTTTGTCGAATACTTCGTGTAGAACTCCTCCAGCTTACCGTCATATTCACTTCCGAGGAAGGCGAAAGGCGCTATGATCGCCCCGGTGCTTATTCCGGTGACGACCTTAAAGACCGGCCGTGTCCCGGATTTTGTCCACCCGTTGAGTAAACCCGCGCCATACGCGCCGTTCGCACCTCCGCCGGAGATCGCAAGCATCGAATAGGTGTCGCCTATCCAGGCGCTCTCGACCAGGTTGATGATATCATTCCTGAAATATTCGCTCGGGCTGCCGCTATAGACCCTGATATCCTTCATGCCGGAGATACTCGTATCATTCAGCATTTTTTCCGGCACCGCATGGCGCATCGTAGCGCAGCCGGAGGCAAGGAATATAACGGCCGTTATCAGGCATATCTGCTTAATTCTTAGGAGGTTTTTCATCTAATGCACCATGACCGTCCCCTTGTTCCTGACTTTCCGGAAAATTAACACCATGAACACGCATAAAAATGCGATGACCCCATAGAAACGGAAACAATCTACAAAAGAAAGAAAAGTCGACTGACGTAATAACTCTTTATAGAACAGCCCGTCTGCAAGGCCGGCATAGGCCCTTGATATCTGTTGATATACCTGATTATAGGGTGTCAATTGGCCTACCAGGATCGCCTGATGGGTCTGCGCCATACGGGAAAGTATCGTCGTGGATAGCGCGATTCCCACGCTCCCGCCGATGTTCCTCATCAGGTTAAAAAGCCCCGAGCCGTTCCCTATATCCCTGGCAGCCAATGTCCCGAAAGCTATGGTCGATAAAGGCACAAAAACCACCGTTGTGCCGAAACCTAAAAGGAAAAGCGGCGCCATCATCGATCCCATGGAGATCTGAAGGTTGATCCCGCCAAGGGACAGCGCCGCAAGCCCGATCATGACCAATCCCACTGCGATCAACACCCTGTTTTCAAGGTATTTACACAGACTCGAGACTGATATGGCCCCGGTAAAAGCCCCGAGCCCGAGAGGAACCAGTATGAGCCCGCTCAAATAGGCCGTATATCCCATCATGGTCTGGTAGAAAAGCGGCGTGAGCGCCATCACACCGTACATGATCGCGCCGATCATAAATGCGATGACCATGCCCCCGACAAGGTTCCTGTCTTTAAGGACGCGCAGGTCGACCACCGGATGCTTCACGCGGAATTCCCATAAAACGAACGCGACGAGCGAGATGACGACAATGATCGACGTCCAGCATATCCATGATGCCTGGAACCAGTCCGCCTCCTGGCCTTTATCGAGGACCAATTGCAGCGCGCCGAGGCCGATGGCCATTAACGCGAACCCGTAATAATCGATGCCGGTCCTGATCTTCCGGAGGTACGGAGGGTCTTCCACGAACATCTTCGACATCATGACGGCGATGATCCCCACAGGCACATTGATGAAGAAGATCCAGCGCCATGAGAAATTATCCGTAAGCCAGCCGCCGATGATAGGGCCGATGATAGGCGCGACGATGACTCCCATCGCGAAGACCGCCATGGCCGAAGTGCGCTTCTCCTTTGGAAAGCTTTCCATCAATATCGCCTGGGAGATCGGCTGGAGAGCCCCTCCTCCTATGCCCTGGAATACCCGGAACAGGGTCAATTGGCCGAGGCTGACTGCCATGCCGCAAAGGACGGAAGATAAGGTGAACAGGGATATGCAGACAAGAAGCACCTTTTTGCGCCCGAAGAAACCGCCGAACCATGCCGAGGCGGGTAGAATAATGGCGTTGGCGACAAGATAACTCGTTAAGACCCAGGTCCCCTCATGAGTGGTCGCGGAAAGATTTCCCGCTATCTGCGGCAAAGCCACATTCGCGATGGAAGTATCCAGGACTTCCATGGTCGAGGCCAACATGACCGCTATAGTGATCAGCCATGGGTTGCTCTTCGGGCGCCATTCTTCGTGCTGAAGAACGCTGCTTCCCGTTTCCATTACCGCGCCTTTATCTCGGCAATAACCGACATGCCTACGCCAAGGTCGTACTTATTGTAGGGTTGGCCATCAAAGACTATCTTTACCGGGATGCGCTGGACTACCTTGACAAAATTTCCCGAAGCGTTCTCGGGCGGGAACATGCTGAATTTGGCCCCGGTGCCGCGCTGGATGCTGTCCACATGGCCATCGAAGACTTTACCGGGGTACGTATCGATCTTTATCCTGGCTTCCTGCCCCGGCCTGACATTTTTAAGCTGGGTCTCTTTATAATTGGCGACCACCCACATATCATTCGAAACGACCGCCATAAGAGCCTGCCCCGGCTGTATCTGGTTCCCTGCCTCGACGGACCTTTTTGCCGCATGGCCGTCTGCCGGGGCGCATATCTTCGTATATTCAAGGTTGCGCTGCGCGATCTTGAACTGCGCCTCCGCGGCCTCGGCCTGCGCTTTCGCGAGATTATACGCGGTAACAGCGTTCTCGAACCGCTCCTTGGGATATACTTCTTCCTTATATAAGGCCTCTGCGCGGTCCCTGTCTCGCGCTGCCTGTTCAAAAGCTACCTTGCGTATATCCAGGGCCGCCTGCGCCTCATTCACCCTCAATTCATAATCTACGGGATCGATCTCGACCAGGACGTCCCCCTTTTTCACTATACTGTTATCCTCCGCGTTCACCGTCTTGACCGTCCCCGGGACCTTTGACGCAATATTATGTATCCTGCCCTCGATGTACGCATCATCAGTGGATACCAGGCTGAGGCCGCTCATGACGAAGAGGATCAATGCAACAGCGGCGATTCCGCCCGTGACCAAAAATATGCCCAGCATTTTCTTCCTATTAACGTTTTGCAGGTTCATTTTTATTCTCCATTGTTTCGTAGATAAGCGCGAGGTCGATGCCCATCGAATACATAAGCCTCGCGTAATTACGCTTCAATTCGTAATCCGCGCCGTAATAATTAGTCTGCGCCCTCGTCTGCAGGGTTA
>JBAYMW010000040.1:0-10800 GCA_041663405.1 Candidatus Omnitrophota bacterium
ACGACGATAAGGAGGAAGAAGATGACCCGTCCCGGAAGTAGCCCGCTGCTGTTATACGGCAGGAACGCGGTGGTCGAACGGCTCAAGGCTAACATGAGGGGAGTCAGGAAGGTTATACTCTCGGATAAATTCGACGACCCGGCCGCGCTCGATCTGATAAAGGCCCGCCGCATCCCCGTGCAGAGGCTCTCCGAAAAGGAGATGCTGAAGATGAAGAGGACGGAACGGCTACAGGGGATAATCGCGGAGGTCGACCCTTTCAGGTATTCGTCGTTCGAGGACCTGGTCAGCAATCCGGAAGGCGAAAAGCTCTCGTTCATCCTGCTTGACGAGGTCACCGACCCGCAGAACCTCGGCGCGATAATAAGGATAGCCGCATGCTTCGGCGGGTTCGGCATAGTCATACCGGAGCGCGGCGCGTGCGATGTCAATGAGACGGTATTGAGCGTGGCTGCGGGCGGCGATAACTATGTGCCGATCTGCAGGATCAATAACCTCTCTAACGCGCTTATCCACGCGAAGGATGCCGGGTACTGGTGCGCCGGCGCGGTAGTCGAAGGGGGAGAGGACCTCACGAAGGTGTCATTCCCGTTCCCCTTATGCGTGGTCATGGGTTCGGAAGGCAAGGGCATCCATCACGGCGTAGAAAAACACCTGGAGCTGAAGGTCACGCTCCCTATGCGCGGCGCGGCGTTATCGTTCAACGTAGCCATGGCTTCGGCGATATTCTGCTATGAGATAGCCAGGCAAAGGACGAAGGCCGCGAAAACAACGAACAAATGAAAGCCGTCTTCAACGAACTTCCCGGAGAATTCCTAGAAAAGATCAAGGCGATATACCCCTCCGCTTTCCCGAAGGTCTGCGAGACCTTCCTGCACAAGAAAGAACAGACATTCAGGATAAACTTACTTAAGACGGCGCTGCCGGAATTGAAGGAGGACCTTGACAGGCAGGGCATCAGGTACAGGGAGCTTCACTGGCCGAAGGGAAGCTTCATCCTGAGGTCGGAGAACAAAGAAATCCAGAAGAGCGCGGCATATATTGATGGTAAAATATACATGCAGAACGTCTCGAGCATGATACCGCCGTTATTGCTCGAACCGAAGAAGGGCGAGAAGATACTTGACCTCTGCGCGGCGCCCGGCGCGAAGACGAGCGAGATCGCTTCGCTGGCGGGCAGGGAGATCGAGCTTGTTGCGATGGAGAAGCTCGGGATACGCTACGAGAAACTCCTTGCTACGCTGAGGATCCAGGGCGTCGATTTCGTGAAGACGCTCATGGAGGATGGGATCGAGGCGGGCAGGCGCTACCCCGGCTATTTCGACAAGGTGATGGTCGATGCGCCGTGTTCGGGCGAGGCATTGTTCTATATGAGGGACCCGAAGTCGTTCAAGCCCTGGAGCCAGAAGAGGGTTAAGGAACTGTCGCATACCCAGAAAGTCCTGATCTATTCCGGCATAGCCGCGCTGAAGGACGGCGGTGAGCTGATATACTCGACGTGCACGTTCTCTCCCGAGGAGAACGAGGAAGTGGTCGACTGGGCATTGAAGAAATTCGAGGGCCTGCGCCTCATGCCGGCGGACATGCCGCTCCCGAATAAAGCGCGCGGGCTCGCGTCATGGGAAGGAAAGGGTTTTTCGAAGGAGATGGGAATGACGATGCGCGTGCTGCCGAACGATTACATGGAAGGTTTCTATATCGCAAGGATGAAGAAGGAGAAGATATGAGGGCCGGATACGCGGCAGGGCTGCTCATATTCGCTGCGATCTTGAGCGGGATAGTGCTCAGATATTCAAATATTGATAACGCAGGGCGGAGAAGCCCCGATGAACTTGCTTACACGTGGCAGGCTAATCATATTATCGGGGAGAAGATCGCGGGAACGAGATCTCTGGTACAGATCTATAATAACGACAAAAAACTATGGGTCCTTCCAAATCCCACAAGGATCGGGTATCTCTGGCCGCTTTCGTATTTCATGGAGGCGACGGGGTTTTTCGATTACCGGGCCGGATCATATTTTTCTACGATCTTCAGCGTAGTGTCGATATTATTGATCACAGCGTTCGCCCTCAGGTATTTAAACAAGTGGGTTGCCTTGTATGCCGTGCTGGCCTTAGGCGTCTCGCCTATGGAGCTTGCCGTTTCTATGAGGGCATGGGCGGACGCTTTTTGCGGATGTCTCGGCCTGTTGTTGGTGTTCCTTACGGTCAGTTGCATAAAAAATGAAGGAAAGCTTACGAAGGTGTTCCCGTTCGTTCTGACCGGGACGTATTATTTTATGGTGAAGGAAGCCGGTGTATTGTTATATCTCCTGTGCGGATTCTGGCTGTTGTCATCATTGGCGGCAAGAAAGATGTTCGGCAGGATGGTATCGACGCTCCTGCTGATGACTGCCGCTTCCGCGGCCGGGATATGTTTTATGGCTTATTCCCTCGGCGGAATAGGCAGTATGTTCGAGGTAATCAGACATATATCGGAAGCGATGCCTTTTAATCAATATGCAGTGAGCTACCAGTCCGGCCCGTGGTATAATATTATTTACGGCCTGTTTATCCTGAGCCCTCTGAACGTATTGCTTTGTGCGGCCGGTATGGCGGGTTTTGCCGCTGACCTGTTAAAGGGCAATCGCGGTCCGGAGGGCGTTGACAGATGGGTAGCGGGCGGACTTATGGCTATTCTGGCAGCTTACGTGATAGTAATTACTTGGGCACCGTATTGCCAGAACGTAAGGTATTTGAGCCCGGTATACGGGATCTTTTATCTTGTTAGCGGTATAGGCGCGTGGTATGTGTATCTGTATCTCAAGACCAGGTTTAAGGCGGCGGACCTTAAGGTCATGGTCTGCCTGATGGTTGCGGTCGCGGTGTTTTCTGCCATGAGCGATTACGGGTATTTCAGGAAGGCGTTACATAAGATGAAGATCGTGGATATCACTCTCAAAGCCCTCGAATCGAGGCCAAGGTTCTGACGGTAATATGATAGAGACTAAGTGTAATCTTTGCGAATCTGACAGCTATTATCCAGTTTACGCGGATCGGCACATGGATAGCGTAAATGCGAGACTTGTCAGGTGCCGCCGCTGCGGGCTGGTGTATACCAACCCGAGATTGCCCGATAAGGACATCTATAATAAGCTGTGTTCGGAGCCGTATCTCGGCGAAAAAGAGGGCCGCCGCCTTACGGCAGCCGTGATCTTAAAGGCCCTTAAATGCGTAAGGAAGAATGGTCGTCTGCTAGACGTAGGCTGCCGGGATGATGTGTTTGCCGTAGAGGCGCGTAAGGATGGATGGGAACCGGTGCTGTCTGATCCTTTTCAGGGGACGCCGGGACGGGATTACCCGTATAATTATTTCGATGCCATAGTTATTAATGGTGTTATCGAACACCTGCCGGATCCTAAGGCTTTCATTATGGGGTTGAAGAGGTCGCTTAAAGCGGATGGCATACTATATATAAACACTCCGGATATTAACAGCATAGCCAGCAGGATCTTTAAGACCCGTTGGTGGGGTGTCAAGGAATCCCGCATTTACTATTTTACGAAATCCACCCTTACCGGTATGTTGGAGGGCTGCGGTTTTGTCCCCGTGATCACAAGAGGATATTCTCGTTATTTTACCGTGGGCTATCTTCTCAACAGGTTGAAAAACTACAGTTTGCCATTGTACCGTGCGGCCGCACTTTTGATGGGGCATGATCTTATGAAGGACAGGATAGTGCGGGTCAACCTGGGAGACCAGGTGGAAATATATTGCAGGAAGGCAAGAAGGCTGGAGTATCTGGATGAGCTGGAGAGTCCTATCCATGCCGACAAAAAGGAGAACGCGAAGGTCATTGCGGTGCTTCCCGCCTATAATGCTGCGGATACTCTTGAGAGAACCATTGCCGACATACCGCTGGATGTTGTCGATGAAATAATTCTTGTCGATGACGTCAGCGGCGATGATACCGTAAAGATCGCGGAAAAACTGGGACTCAAGGTTTACAGGCACAAAAAGAGGACCGGCTACGGAGGGAACCAGAAGACTTGTTACGAAAAGGCGCTTGAGCTTGGCTCCGACATCACGATAATGGTACATCCCGATTACCAGTATGACCCTAAGATAATACCGCAGCTGGTCGAGCCCATAATCGCCGGCAGGGCAGACGCCGTATTCGGCTCGCGCATGATGAAGGGCGGCGCCCTCATCGGCGGGATGCCCCCATGGAAACACAACGCGAACATATTATTGACCGCGATCGAGAACGTTATATTCGGTACGTACCTGACCGAGTACCATTCAGGGTTTAGGGCCTATTCAAGGAAATCGCTTTGTTCGGTGGACTTCAAGAGGAACAGCGATTCTTTTATATTTGATACCGAGATAATCGCGCAGTTGATCGCGCACAATCTTAAGATTGAAGAGATACCTATAAAGACGAGGTATTTTGACGAGGCGTCCTCGATAAAACTTTTACCGAGCATAGCTTACGGCCTCGGAATACTCGGCACACTTTTTAAGTTCTGGCTCCATATGCATACTTTCGTAAAGTTGCGGCGGTTCAAGTGAAGCTATCGATAATCATTCCTATATATAACGAACAGGAAACAGTCAGAGGTATTTTAAGCCGTATAGAGGCGGTGAAATTCCCGGTTGAGCACGAAATAATAGTGGTCGACGATGCCTCCGTGGATGCCACGTACGAGATGGTGACCTCGTCCGGGTGCCCTGGCGGCCAAAAGGTAAAGGTCTTTAGGAATGATGTTAACAGGGGGAAAGGATACTCGATAAGAAGGGGCATCGAGGAATCGCGCGGTGATATTATAATAGTGCAGGACGCGGATAACGAGTATGACCCGAACGATATTCCCCGTGTCATAGGGCCTATAATAGAAGGACGGCGGAAGGTCGTGTACGGCAGCAGGTTCTTGGGCAAGCGGCGCCCGGAGGGGATGGCTTTGCCTAATTTCATTGCCAACAAATTCCTCACCTTTCTTACATGCCTGCTTTTCGGGATACGCATAACCGATATGGAGACTTGTTATAAGGCCTTGAGTTCTGACATAGCGAAGAGGTTGAGGCTGAGGGCCAACAGGTTCACGTTTGAGCCGGAGGTAACGGCCCAGGTCGCTAAACTCGGGATCCGGATAGAAGAGGTCCCGATATCTTATTCAGGCAGGAGCGCGGAACAAGGCAAGAAGATCAAATCGAAAGATTTCTTTTACGCGATAGGCACGCTTCTGTTCCAAAGGGTGACCCAATGAGAGCCCTGGCTATAGTAATATTTGCGGCGGTAAGCTGTTTTTCAGCGGTGAATATGCTTATATCGGTGATAGGCCCGGAAAGCAATTTTACGGATATATCTGCGGTTGAAAGTGGTTATTCATCGTTGAGGTCTTATTTGCCTGAGAAAGGGGTCATCGGATACGAACAGGCCGGGGGCAAGATCGATACCCGGGAGTATTATATCGCACAGTACGCGCTTTGCCCTCTTGTTCTGGACGTAAATGAATGCCATAATTATGCGATAAAGAGTGACAGGGGCGAGATATCCGTGATCAAATATACCGGTGTAAAATGACGGTGAGTCTCGTGGTATCGTTTATGGTAGCTTTTGCGATGGGGTATCTGGCCGTCAGGGCGATTTGGCCGGAGGATAGCAGAAACGTTCGTCCTGGAATTATTGTTTTGCGGGTATGCCTGTCATTCGGATTGGGCATGGGGCTGTCTTCATGCTTATATTTCTTTTGGCTTGAATCCGGAGCATATCGATTTGGGTTTATCCCTTATATTGCCGTGGAACTTCTTGTGCTTTTCGGGCTTCATGTTATCGGGGCCCATAAGGCCGGCAAGACGCAGGAACACGTGATGAAAACTGCCGGGGTTTGCCATTCATTCCGGCTGGTTAGGATCGTGGTATTCGTGTTGTTCATCGTTGCCCTCGTAATATCTGCAGCGTCATTCCTGTCGTTGTCGTCGGATATCCCGCACGGGGAATGGGACGCGTATTCGATCTGGAACCAGCACGCCCGTTTTATGTTCAGGGATCCGGCATCGTGGAAGGAGATGTTCAATGATACGCTGAAATGGAGCCATCCCGATTACCCGCTTTTGTTACCCGCTTCGGTTGCCCGATCGTGGCAGTATATAGGTTCGGAGGCGACGTTTGCGGCACAGGCCATCGCGTTCTTTTTCGTGTTTGCCTTGGCTGCTGTTGCAATATCTACGGTCTCGTTATTAAAAGGGCAGATACAGGGTATGCTATGCGGCTTTGCATTCTTTTCGTCGGCATACCTTGTCCAGTACGCCGCCATGCAGTATGCGGATATACCGCTGGCGTTCTTCCTTACGGCATCGGTCTCGCTTTATCTGCTTTACTGCGATTCCCGTGACAAAGTGGGATTGCTTGTATTGGCCGGGCTTATGGCATCCCTTGCAGCATGGACGAAGAACGAGGGGGTAATATTTTTCCTGCTGTTTTCCATGCTGGTCTTCCTGTTTGAGCGTAACCGCGTCCCGGCGGATAAAAGCCGCGCGCCGTTCAAGTATTTCCTGGCGGGCGTTTTACCCGTTGTAATTACCTTGATTTTTTTTAAGACAACTTGCGCGCTTAATAATGATGTCGTGACTGCCATGGTGTCTGATCCCGCCGGGGCTGTGTCGAGGTTCACGGATTTACAGCGCCACTTTTTTGTCCTGAAGTCCCTGGCGAATAGCTCCTATTTCGGAGGCAACATAGGCAAATACGGGCTTCTTATATACCTTGCCGTCGTAGGAATCTCCGTAAGCGCTACCCAGAGAAAAGGATTGAGGCTGGTGTTGATATTATACGGCTGTATGGCGGCGGCCTATTATCTGGTGTTCATTACTACGTCTAGTAGCTTGGAATGGCTCATCGCATGCTCCATGAACAGGGTATTTGCGCAGTTGTTGCCTATACTCATCGTAACGTTTTTTATAGCGGCCCGTTCCGCAGACGAAATGTTGTCCGTTCGAATGGATAAGGGGGACAAATGAACAAAAAATTGCTCGCGATTATCATGTTATTTATCGTCCTCCTGCCGGCCGGATGCGCGCATTTAGGGAAGAAGAAAGCCGCCGCACCGGACAAGGACGCGGATCGCGTTTATGCGTGGGTAAGCAGCCTGCAGCTCGAGAACGGCCTGCTTGAAAGCTCCGACGGCAGCAACTTCGTATCGCTTTACGAGAATGCCCTGGCCGCGGTAGTTTTCTCCGCGCACGGCGACCTGGACAGGGCGGAGAGGGTCCTGGATTATTTCGATACGAGAAATGGATCCGCTCACTGCAGGACGCAAAAGACGGCGGGCTATCAGGAGGGTATGACCAGTCAGGCAAGGAGATACTGAAATCCACCGAGGGGATGGTCGACGCCTTTAACGCGGTCAAGGGATATGACAGGTTCCACAGCAGGATCCTCGCATACCTTAAGGCAGGTTACTGGGACCCCGAGAGGAAGGCCTTCCTGGCATGGATGTTCATAACGACAAAGGCCGCGTCGATAAACGGCACTGAGGTGACGGGTTTTTGTTTCGACCTCGACCACGATTCGGTATGGCTTGAGGGCACCGGCGAGATGATAGTCGCCTACCGGAGCGCGGGAGAGGACTATACGGCGGATTTCTATATCAGGGAGATGGAGAAGGTTATAAGCCCGAGCGCGAAAGATCCCGCGCTCGCGGGGCTGCCTTACGCTACGACCCCATGCGTATAGGGCGGAAGAAGGGCATACCGAGGAAAGATATGTTCTGGGAGAAATAATGGATACTAAAGACAAGATCTGGAAGAGGGAAGACCTCAGCAAGCGGTATCTCGAAGGCGTAAGGGGCGCTATCCCGCTTGCCGATTACCAGTTAAAGATAATCATGATGATGGTTGAAAAAGCGCGCCCGCGCCCGGGGAATATCCTTGATCTCGGCTGCGGCGACGGTATCCTCGGGATGGCGATAATGTCAAAATACCCGCGGACGAAGGGTGTCTTCCTGGATGTGTCGGATACGATGATAGCCGCGGCGAAGAAAAAAACCCGGAAGCTCGGAAGGCGGTGCGTATTCATCACGGAGGATTACGGCAAGCCCTCATGGCCCGGGCGGGTAAAAAAGTACGGCAAGTTCGACGTTATCGTATCGGGGCTCTCGATACACCACCAGCCTGACGGCAGGAAGAAGCAGATATACAGGGAGATATTCGGCCTGTTGAAGCCGGGAGGGCTGTTCCTTAACCTCGAGCACGTATCTTCGCCGACACCGTGGCTTGAAAAGGTATTCAATGAGATGTTCATAGATTGCATATACAGGTACCATCGCGCGGCAGGGTCAAAGAAGACCCGCGCCGAGATAACGAGAACCCACTACAATAATCCGTTAAAGGCCGCGAATATACTGTCCCCGGCGGAAAAGCAGTGTTCGTGGCTGCGTAAGATCGGTTTTAAGGAAGTGGATTGTTACCTTAAAGTGTTCGAGTTGGCAATATTCGGGGGGATAAAGCCTGAAGATTAAACGTACCGGGACTTTCTACGTATACATCGTCCGATGCTGCGACGGTACTTATTACACGGGTTACACGCCGGACATCAAGAAACGCATCGAGACGCACAACAAAGGCAAGGGCGCCAAGTATACGCGCGACAGGCGCCCGGTCGAGCTGGTCTGGCACAAGGAATACAGGTATTTCAAGCTCGCGTTCACGGAAGAGAAGAGGATAAAGAAACTTCCGAGGGCAAAGAAAGAGGCGCTCATATGCTCGATAAAAAGACGATAGATATTATCCTGGAATTCCAGAGGAACGAGATAACGGAGGTCCGGATATACAGGAGGCTCTCCTCGATGGCCAAGAGCGCCCATAACGGCAGGATATTGGGCGAGATAGCCGATGAAGAGCAGCGCCACTACGATATATGGAAGGAATGCTCCGGCAAGGAGGCAGGGCCGAAGGGCGGCAAGTACCTGTTCTATGTCCTTGTCTCGATGGTATTCGGGGTGACGTTCGGCATAAGGTTGATGGAGAACGGGGAGAAAGGCGCGCAGGTATCCTATGCGAAGCTGGCAGGCACCGTGCCGGAGGCCGGCAGGATACAGAAAGAGGAACTGGGGCACGAGAACCTTTTGATAGGCATGATAGACGAGGACAAGCTCAAGTATATGGGATCGGTAGTACTCGGGCTCAATGACGCGCTTGTCGAGTTCACCGGGGCATTGGCAGGATTCACGTTCGCCCTGCAAAATTCCCGCCTGATCGGCATGGTCGGCCTTATCATGGGATTTTCGGCCTCGCTCTCCATGGCGGCATCCGAATATCTTTCCACGAAGACGGAGACGGGGCAGAAGAGCCCCTTAAAGGCCTCGGTCTATACGGGTATCGCCTATGTGATCGCGGTCTCAATGCTTGTGCTCCCGTATTTCATTACGGGAAACTACTATTTATCCCTGGGGCTGACGATCGTTGCCGCGGTCTTATTGATACTCGTATTCACTTTTTATTATTCGGTGGTCAGGGAGATACCCTTTAAGGCGCGCTTCATCGAGATGTCCGCGATAAGCCTCGGAGTGGCCGCGCTTAGCTTTTTGATCGGGCTTGGGGTCAGGAAGGTATTGCATGTCGATGTATAACATATCATGAAAAAAGTCTTCGTACGCACGTTCGGCTGCCAGATGAACTTCCGGGATTCGGAAGAGATCGCGGGCCTATTCATGAAAAAGGGATGGGCGCTCGCGGCCTCGCCTGATGACGCGGACGTCGCGATATTCAATACCTGTTCGGTCAGGGAACATGCCGAGGACCGCGCGATAAGCAATATCGGCGAACTGAAGGCCCTGAAGAAGAAGAGGCCGAAGATGGTGATAGGCGTCGTCGGTTGCATGGCCAAATCGCAGGGGAAGAAGATCATCGCGCGGCTGCCGATAGTCGATTTCATCGCGGGGCCCGCGAATATCTACGATATCCCCGGAATGGTCGACGGCATAATCGCAAACCGCAAGGAAACAGTCATCGCGACCGACAAAGAGGCGCGCCCGTACGTGGATAACATCGCCTATCATACAAAAGGCATATCGGCGCTCGTGACCATAATGGAGGGATGCAATAATTACTGCTCTTACTGTATAGTGCCGTATGTAAGGGGACGCGAGGTCAGCCGGCCCGCAGGCGATATCATCGATGAGATAAAGGGTCTTGCGGATAACGGGTATAAGGAAGTCACCCTGTTGGGTCAGAACGTCAACTCCTACACGGATTTCATAGGCCTCCTTGGCGGCATAGACGGGATCGGCGGTATCGAGCGGATACGATTCCTGACGAGCCACCCGAAGGACGCGGGAGAGGAGCTGTTCAGGGCGATGAGGGACCTCCCGAAAGTCTGCGAACATCTGCATTTGCCCTTGCAGTCGGGTTCTGATAGAATATTGAAGTCGATGAACAGGGGCTATACGGCCTCCGATTACCTCAAGAAGGTCGGGATGCTGCGCAAGCATGTCCCCGATTGCGCGATAACTACGGACATCATCGTAGGGTATCCCGGCGAGACGGACGCGGATTTCGAAGCGACAAAAAACCTCATGGAAGAGGCGGGGTTCAATTCCGCGTTCATATTCAAGTATTCGCCGCGGCCGCCCGCGAAGGCGTGCGGGCTCGGTGATGATGTCCCGATGAAGGTGAAAGAGGAGCGCAACCAGGTATTGTTGAGGCTGCGCGATAAGATGTCGGACGAAAAGGACAAGGGGTTCATAGGCGGGCAGACCGAAGTCCTCGTTGAGAATATATGCAGAAAGGAAAAACATAAAGTGACCGGACGCAACAGGCA
>JBAYMW010000041.1:0-10739 GCA_041663405.1 Candidatus Omnitrophota bacterium
AACAAAAAATATTGTTCTTTCTATCAATCTGGAAAAATTCATTGAATAATACGTCGAACATTTCACTGCAGCGGACCGCGCCAGGGTGTTTTAGCAGGGCTTGGCCGCTGAGTTCAAACGTTATGGGATGAAATAATATAAAAAGGCATAAAAATGGGAATTCTAACAACTATCTTAGTTATCATATTGTTAATCGTATCGATTGGTGCAGCGGCTAGGTTCATTGGCTGCATTTTCTCTGCAACCTCGCGCGAAAAGGTGAAGAAACAACCAATTTTGCATTTTATATGGGCTATTTCAAGCATTTTTATCATATTGGTGCTTTTAATTCCGACAGGAGGCCATTCCCCATTCATTCGTAAATTTATAACATGTAAACGCAATTTAATAGAGATTGGAATAGCATGTAAATTGTATGGTGAAGAAAATAATGGCAAATGGCCTGCTCAGTTGACGGATCTAATTCCAAATATTCTAACCGACGATAAAGATATTATTAACTGTCCGGTTACGAATATGCAGTATACATACACACAGCCTAAACCGGATTCGCCTTCGGATATAGTTATTATTGTTTGCATGCAACACAACAAAGATCTTAAATATAAAAAGGGTCTCATTCTCTATAAAAACGGAGATGTAAGGGGAGAATAAGATATAAACCCATAACATTTCACTCCAGCGGACAGCGCCAGACGTCTTAGTAGGGGTCGCCGCCGCTGAGTTCAAACGTTAGAAGGGGATAAAATGAGCGATTTAGCAGATCATAAATTCGTGGATCATCCCGCACCAAGTATCGGCCTATTTACTCTTTTAATGGGTATTATATGCTTATTAATTGGAATTATCGCTTATATACCAAAAGATGAGCCAAACTCGCCCGTTGCAATATCTATATATAGTATTTTCGCATTCGTAATTGTGGTTTATGTTTTTTACCTATGGCCACTTTATACGACATATTACATCCTTGATAGAATCGGCATAACGGTAAAATATGGGCCTTGGACACATAAATCCCGCTGGGAGGACTTCAAAACGGTATACTGGCAAAAAGGAATGTTCATTACAAAGATCGGCTGGCCTTCAATTAACCCATGTGTACGATTATCTAACGGCCTTGTCCTTCCCAGGAAGAATAAGATATGGGGATTATATCTGACCCCAAACGATCCCAAAGCGTTCATTAAGAAAATCGAGATATTTGCGCCGGAATTGACAAAAGAAATGATAATATAGGGCTTCTAACATTTCACTCCAGCGAACGGCGTTGGCATCGTTAGTAGGGGTCGCCGCCGCTGAGTTCAAACGTTAGATGGGGAAATAATAAATGATAAAAAACAATAAAATAACGATTTCGTCATGGATTTACGCGGAGGCCTATTTGCTATGGGGCGTCTTGTTATATATTATGGTGCCAAAATTTACAGAGATATTAAAGGAACTGGAGATTACTTTACCACTGTACAGAGGCATAGTTGTATTCACGCCTTCAATTATATGGCTACTAGTATGCTTCGTTATCGCAGCGCTGGTTTTGTTGAGAGATATAACCGGAAAAAGATCATTATTTCCCAATTGGGCGGTTTTGACGATATTGATTATTTCCATGGTTTATTTTATCTGGGCGCTATTTACGCCCATATTTATATGTGGAGCGCCAAATATATAAACATCTAACATTTCACTGCAGCGGACGGCGCTGGCATCCTGTATTAATGTCGCCGCCGCTGAGTTCAAACGTTAGACTGTGATTAATAAAGGAGGCAATCATATGAAACCATTACATTTTTATGAACATTTTGCCTGTGGATATGGAACAATGTGGTTAGCGCTTTCATTCGCTTCATTGATTACACGATTACATTTTAATATAGGATGGTTTGGATTCATTGTATTATTAATAATTGCCTTGATTTATGCATTTATCAGAAAATCAAATAAAGAAAATAGATCAAATATTATGGCACAAATTACCAAAGAAGATGTCAGGCGACATCTTAAGAGAGCTTTAAGAATCGATCTATCACTAACTGGGATATTATTAATTGGATATTTAGCATGGATTTTATACAATAATTGGATAAATCAATTTCCAATGATATTCGGTATATCTTTAATGACAGATTTGTATGATTTTGTATTTTTTCCGCTATCAAGGGATTTTCTTATTTTATACGTTCCCTGCATTCTTGTTTCAATAGGAATCGAGTGGTATAAATCTTTACCCGAAAAGAAATAAAAATGTCTAACATTTCACTCCAGCGGACGGCGTTGGCCACCTGTTCTAATGTCGCCGCCGCTGAGTTCTGATGTTGGCTGAACAATAAAGAGAAATAATATGAAAATAATGATTACAATCCTGCTTATGCTTAGCTGTTCATTGGCCGTAGCAGAAACACCGGGCGTTATTCATAAAGCAGGCGAATGCAAGCTTCAGGTTGCTAGCGCATTTGATGATGATAAAATGTTCGAAGTGTCACTCAAAACGGATCAGATGGATATCATCTGCAAATTTTATGGAGGCGAGTTTTTTGATAAATTTATGGTATTCGCTAATCCGCGGATAACGAATAAAGCGGGCAAGAAAATTAACGTGTCATATCACGTCGCCTTTTTCGATAAAGCAGGTGAATTGGTCTGCAGCGCGTCTCAGCAATCGGATATTGCTGGAAATGAAAAAGACTTCCAGCTTGGTTCGTGCCTTATGAAGTTACCGCAAGAAGATCTATCCAATATTGTCTCCTATAAGATCGTAGTGTACGCAGGGGAGCCAAGCGAAAAATAGCGTGAACATTCCAAAAGAACCGCTGAATATAAGTTCTAATAACTTCGGATTCCTGCCTCACATAGGCTTGCATAAAAAAGGCACATGTTTTGTTCAAGAATCATCATATTCCTTGCTTTGGTTCTCGGGTTTTATGGTAGCTATCGCCATCACAGTCATTTTTCTTCCGTGGGATACAATGACCTCTTTTGGTATCAAGCTAAAGTATATCGTAGCGGGAGGACTTGTCTGGAGCGGAATATGCGGTGTTGCGCCATATTATGTACGTAACATTTTTGGGCAAAAGATTATTATTGATCCTTCGAAGCGGACTCTGACTATTAAGCAGTGGATAAGCGAGCAGATTATTTCATGGTCTGACATCTTGGCGTTTCAGGTGTGCTATCAAAGCGCTCCATGGAATTCCGAAACAGGCAGTGGATATCAACTGAATCTTGTCTGGAAAGACTCTCAAGGGAACGTCCAGAGACACTGCCTATTGAAACACGCTTTTAAGGGATTTGTAGTCGCATTAGGAAACAAATACTCATCAATATTTCATTTATTGTTATTAGAACAGACGGAAAACAGCCAACATTTCACTCCAGCGGACCGCGCCAGGGTGTTTTAGCAGGGCTTGGCCGCTGAGTTCAAACGTTAGGGGAAGATAATATGAAAATAGTATATTCTATTAATGAAGATGATATTGTTGCATATATGGAGCATTATTCTACCATACACACTCCAGAAATTATTCAAACGCGAAAACGCAATATGCGTAATATAATCATAATAGTAATATCAATAGTACTTATTATCGGATATCTAATTAAATCACCTCTCTATAATTTGATCAGCATATTTGTTCTTATGCCCTTTATTATTTTATATCCGTTCTCGCAAAGATCGCGAAGGATTTTAAAGAAACAATTTCAAAGGAGCCTAAAAGAAGGAAAGAATAGGGAGCTAATCGGGCGGAAAGAGATGGAGATTGCGAATACTGGAATAATCAATAAAACGCCAACCGGTACTCAAAGTACAAACTGGGAAGAAATCAAGAATATTTATGTTACGCCTTCGCATGCATTTATTTATACTTCCGATATACATTATATTGTGCCAAAATCCTCTGTAATAGAAGGAGATTGGGGATTATTTATTTCAGAACTTCAAAAAAGAAAGGGAAGCCCCTAACATTTCACTCCAGCGGACGGCGCTGGCATTGTTAGTAGGGGTCGCCGCCGCTGAGTTCAAACGTTAGCAAGAAAGGATAAAATGAAAAAAGCAATTTTAATATCAATATTTATCATGACTAGTTTATTCGCAAATATAACTTATGCTACATTTAGTCAATTCGTTCATATAACTCCTTTAACAGAAAAAAAATATGCCATTGAAGTAAAAGTAACACGTATAGAAAACCAAGAAAATAAATATAAAATTAGAGTACCCCTCCTTAGCGATGATCACAAACATGTGTGGTTAATTACCTGCAAAAATGCTATAGCACCCGAACAACAAGATTTTAGAAATTACATCTGGTCATTGCAGGAAGAAAATAGAAATATCGTTCTAAAAACCCACCTTATGCCCGAAGAAAGTCTTTATGCGCCACCTGATTTAAAGAAATCTAAATATATAGAGCTTATTTTAGATAAAAATATCTTGATGCGATCATACATTTATATTGATTTTCCCCCAGTAGTCTCAGATGGAGGATTCTATTATTCTATTGATTTATCAACGTATTTGGAAAAATAATAAAATAATAAATGCTAACAAGGCGCTCCAGCGGACGCCGTTCAGGCGCCGCTGAGCTTGAATGTTATAAGGAGAAATTTATGAAACGTATTATCCTAATCATTTCTTTTGTATGCTTAATTCATGGTACACTTTTAGCTAAAGACGACAAGGGGCATCCCTTTTGGTGGGGGCAATTACAATCAGCCGACATGGTAGCCATTGCAAATATTTCTTACGACCCAAAGTTCTACTTTACTATCGAATCGTCTCCAAATGGGGAAATCATCGGCCCCATATATTATATTGACGGCAAAGTGAAACTTAAAAAGATTATTTACATAAATAAATATAGCCGCTTTATCGAGGATTATACTCATTATTTTAAAAACCCTTCTGTCGAAGCCAAAATACTTATTCCTGCCAAGCGCGTTAATCCACTTAGCTTAAAAAGCTTTGACGGGGGAAAAAATGATTCAATCGTGCTGAAGCCATCTTCGGAGTGGGGCGCACCCATTGACAGCCAGGATATATTAGTCGGATTAAATCAATGCTTTATATTCCCAATATGGCATCTTGTCCTTGATTCGGTTGTCCCTGACGGACAAAAAGATGAAATGATAAAGTTAATTAACAAAAGACATAATAATTATATTGAATCGAAATAGACCTTATAACATTTCACTGCAGTGGAGGCTCGTTTCACCCGCTCCCGCTGAGTTCAAATGTTAGAACGGGAGAAATATAAATGAATCTCATATCAATCATCGCGATAATCGTTGTGGCGATGATACTTACAGCAATATTAGAATTATGCATTTTTATCATACGAAGAAATCAATATAAATTTATGGGCGCACGTTTTGGGATCGAAGTATTTATATGCATTGTTTTAGTTGTATTGTTTTTCTATTGGAAATTGTTATTTAAATAGCCATAAATTGCGGAGGCTCGCTGCGCTCGATCGTGAATTACATGCCGAGATAAGATGCCTAAAATCCGTATACCGATCGCTGTTTTTCTGGTTTCCTCCGCAATGTTGTTGCCGTCCCAATGTTTCCCTGACGAACTTCCCGTCGTGAAATTGCTTGCCGGCGGAAAAGAGCTGAAAGCGGAGATCGCCCGGACGCCTTCACAGAGGGAGACGGGCCTGATGTGCCGCCGGGTGCTCGGAGAAGGCGAGGGGATGCTCTTTCTTTTCGAAGAGCCGGAACGGGCGGCGTTATACATGAAGGAGACCCACATCCCGTTGTCATGCGCCTTTATCGACAGCGGAGGCGTAATTCTCGAGATACGCGACATGGAACCGCTGGACGAGACGCCGGTGACATCGGTATCTTCCCGGATCCGCTTCGCGCTGGAAGTCAACCGCGGGTGGTTCAAGAGGAACAAGATAGGCCCCGGAATGCCGGTCCGCACCGAAAAAGGCGATTTATTGTCCTTGTTTTAAGCCCCCCAAACTGGTATAATTTTCCCATGCTTGAAGACCTGAAAAACAAAATAGAAGACGCCAAAACCACGCTTGCAAACCTGCGGAGGTATCTTTGACCTCGATACCGCCGAGAAGAGCATAAAGGAATCTGAAGCGAGGATGTCGGCCCAGGGTTTCTGGGACGACCAGCAGAAGGCCAATAAGACCATCCAGGAGATGAAGTCCCTTAAGGCGAAGCTCGAGCCGTGGGAAGCCTCACGGAGGGAGCTTGATGACCTTGCCGGGCTTGCCGGGATCACGGAGCAGTCCGACGCCGCCTCAATATCCCAGCTTTCGAAAGACCTCGAAGAACTAGCGAAGAAGATCGCGCGCATCGAATTTACCGCGTTATTCTCGGGCGAACACGATAAGTCCGCGGCTATCGTATCGATAAATGCGGGCGCGGGCGGCACCGAATCGTGCGATTGGGCGGCGATGCTCTTCCGCATGTATGTCCGCTATGCCCAGAATAAGGGATATAAGGTCGATGTGCTGGATTACCTGGCCGGGGAAGGCGCGGGCATAAAGAACGCCACGATGCTCGTGAAAGGCGATTACGCGTTCGGGTATCTCAAATCCGAGCGCGGCGTCCACCGTCTCGTCAGGATATCGCCGTTCGATTCGAACAAGAGGCGCCATACGTCCTTCGCGTCGGTGGATGTGATCCCCGAGATCGAGGACGATATAGACATACAAGTCGACGAGAAGGAACTGCGCATAGACGTCTACCGGGCTTCGGGGCCGGGCGGCCAGGGGGTCAACACTACCGACTCCGCCGTCAGGATAACGCATATCCCGACGGGCCTGGTCGTGCAGTGCCAGAACGAGCGCTCGCAGCTGAAGAACAAGCACTCGGCGATGAAGGTCCTTAAGGCGCGCCTTTACGAAAAGAGGGCGCAGGAGCAGGAAGAGAAACTTAAGTCGATGTATTCCGAGAAGCAGAAGATAGAGTGGGGCAGCCAGATACGTTCTTACGTGCTGCACCCTTACATGATGGTAAAGGACCACAGGACGGAATTTGAGACGGGAAAAGCGAACCAGGTACTCGACGGGGAGCTGGATGGATTGATAGAAGCGTACATAAAATGGGCGGCGCAAAAATGATAGGGAATCTGTTTTCAGCAGTCATAGGGACGCATAACGACAGGGAGATCAAGAGGCTCAGGCCGAAGGTCGAGCTGATAAATTCCTTCGAGCCGAAGATCTCGAAGCTTTCGGACGGTGAGCTCCGCGCGAAGACCGATGAATTCCGCGCGAAGATAAAGGAGAAGATCAAGGCGCATGACCTGCCGGCGCTCGGAAAGGAAGAGAGGCGCAAACTCGAGATGGAAGCCCTGGAGGGGATATTGCCCGAGGCGTTCGCCGTCGTGCGAGAGGCGAGCAGGAGGACTACGGGTATGCGCCATTTCGACGTGCAGCTGATAGGCGGCATGGTGCTGCACGAAGGAAAGATCGCCGAGATGACCACCGGCGAAGGCAAGACGCTTGTGGCAACGCTTCCGGCGTACCTGAACGCGCTTACGGGGCTCGGCGTGCATATCGTCACGGTAAATGATTATCTAGCGAAACGCGACAGGTACTGGATGGGGCCGATATTCGAGTTCCTCGGGCTTACTGTCGGGATGATACAGCATGACATGAACGACAGGGAGCGCCAGGTTTCGTACCGCAGCGACATCACATACGGCACGAACAACGAGTTCGGTTTCGATTACCTGCGCGATAACATGAAGTACCGCATCGAGGATATGGCCCAGCGCAACCTGCATTACGGCATAGTCGACGAGGTAGACTCGATACTCGTGGACGAAGCAAGGACCCCGCTTATAATTTCCGGCCCGGCAGAGGAATCCACCGAAAAATATTACACTGCCGCCGATATAGTCAGGGGCCTGCAGAAGGGCGCGAAGGACCAGGAGACGAAGGAAGAGACCGGCGATTATGTCGTCGACGAAAAAAGCCACGCGGCCTACCTTACCGAACAGGGCGAGGCTAAGGTCATCAAGGCGTGGGGCATCAAGGACATGCACTCGATGGAATTTGCCGAGGAGAGGCACTGCGTCGAGAAGGCGCTTCTCGCGAAGGAATTATACAAGCTCGACGTCGAATACGTGATAAAGGACGGCGAGGTGATAATAGTCGACGAGTTCACCGGGCGCCTGATGCCGGGACGGAGGTGGTCCGACGGGCTTCACCAGGCGGTCGAGGCGAAAGAAGGCGTGAAGATAGAGAGGGAGAACCAGACGCTCGCGACTATCACATTCCAGAACTATTTCAGGATGTTCGACAAGCTCGCGGGCATGACCGGCACCGCCGCGACCGAGGCGAACGAGTTCAGCCAGATATACAAGCTCGACGTAGTTGTGGTGCCGACGAACAAGCCGCTCGTCAGGAAGAGCTACCCCGATTCGATATACAAGACCGAGAAGGAGAAGTTCGAGGCCGCGGCGGACGAAATAGCGGAATTATACAAGAAGGGCCAGCCGGTGCTGGTCGGCACGATATCGATAGAGAAGTCCGAGCGCCTGAGCCATATGCTGCAGCGCCGCGGGATACCGCACCAGGTCCTCAACGCGAAATATCACGAGATGGAAGCGAGCATAATAGCGCAGGCCGGCCGTTATAAGGCCGTTACGATAGCGACGAACATGGCCGGACGCGGCACCGATATCCTTCTCGGCGGCAACCCCGAGTACATGGCTTTGGATTATTTCAAGCAGAAGGGCCTGGAGCCGAAGGATATAGACCCGAAAGAGAAGGCCGAGATGCTCGCGAAGTTCAAGTCGAAGGTCGAGGACGAGCACAACGAGGTCATCAAGGCGGGAGGCCTGCACGTTCTCGGGACCGAGCGCCACGAGGCGCGGCGCATAGACAACCAGCTTCGCGGAAGGTGCGGCCGCCAGGGCGATCCGGGCTCGTCGAGGTTCTACCTCTCGCTCGAGGACGACCTGATGAGGATATTCGGTTCCGACAGGATAAAGTACATAATGGACAAGCTCGGGATGGAAGAGGGCCAGCCGATAGAGCACCCGATAGTCTCGAAGTCGATAGAGACCGCCCAGAAACGCGTTGAGGCGCATAACTTCGAGATAAGGAAGCAGCTGCTCGAATACGATAACGTAATGAACAAACAGAGGGAAGTTATTTACGCCGAAAGGCGTTCGGTCCTCGAGGGCAAGGAGCTGCACGAATACATAGCCGCCGCGATAGAGAACGGCCTGGACGGCGCGATGGACCGCTTCATGGAAGAGAAGCTCCAGGCTGACGAGTGGGACTTCAAGGGCCTCGACGAATGGTTCCGCGGCAAGCTGGGATTCGCGCTCCCCTCCGGAAAAGAGGAACTCTTCATGGGCTCGCGCCCGGAGATCAGGGAGAGGCTGCTCGGAATAATCAATAAGCATTACGAGAAGAGGGAGTTCATACTCGGCGCCGACGTCGCGCGCCATATCGAAAAGACTATAATGCTGGACATGATAGATTCCAAGTGGAAGGAACATCTATACGCGATGGACGGCCTGAAAGAAGGCATCGGCCTCCGCGCTTACGGACAGGTCGACCCGCTCATCGAATATAAGAACGAGGGATTCGCGATGTTCGAGGAGATGATGAACCGGATACAGGATGACGCGCTCGAGTTCGTCTTCAAGGTGCAGGTGGTCGGGCAGGAGAAGCCGAAAGGCGTCTTCGACTCCGTGCCGCAGCAGATGATACACCGCGACATGGGCTCGCTCGCTTCAAGGATCCCGCAACAGGGATCCGGACAGCCGGCGGAGGCATCCCCACAGGACGCCAGGCAGGCGCCTATTGAAAGGGAAGCGCCCAAAGTGGGCAGGAACGATCCTTGCCCGTGCGGGAGCGGAAAGAAATATAAAAAATGCTGCGGCGCTTAGTATATCTGCCTCTGCTGTCGGCGGTACTGCTGACGCTTTCGTACCCGGCGTTCAACATGTCCTTTATCGCGTGGTTCGCGCTGATCCCGATGCTTGTCGCGATACGCGGGGAACGGCTGCCGCAGGCGTTCTTTACCGGCTACATCACCGGCCTGCTCTTCTTCGCCGCGACGCTGTATTGGGTCGGGTATGTCGCGATAATCGGCGTGATCATACTGACATTTTATCTTGCATTATTTTTCGGGCTGTTCGCGCTTGGAGCCGAAGCGCTCTCCATGCAGTTCCCGAAGCCGCGGCTGAAGTTCGCGCTGCTCGTGAGCTGCCTCTGGGTCGCGGTAGAATACCTGAGGGGCCACGTCTTCACGGGTTTCGCGTGGGCGATGCTGGGGCACACGCAATGGGAGACGCTCCCGATGGTACAGATAGCCGACACCGTCGGCGCTTACGGCGTCTCATTCCTCGTGATGTTCACGAACGTCCTGATATCGTCGAAGATAAAGAAGAAGATCAAGGGCCATAAGCCGGAAGCGAGGTACCTCGCGCTTTTGGTGATCATACTCATCGCGGTAATGATATACGGTTACTACAAGCAGGACCTCCGGCCGTCGAAACGCGAGCCGGTAAAGATATCCGTGATACAGGGGAACATACCCCAGTCGCAGAAGTGGGACGAAAGATACGCCGCCGAAATACTCGACAGGTATTCATCCCTCACGAGGGAAGCCGCCAAAGACAAGCCCGACCTGATCGTGTGGCCGGAGACTTCGGTGCCCGGTTTCCTCGAGACCGAGAAGCCGCTGCGCGACAGGATAACCGCGCTCGCGAAGGAGCTGGACACCTATATCCTGGTCGGCACGCAGACCGAGAAAGT
>JBAYMW010000042.1:0-10720 GCA_041663405.1 Candidatus Omnitrophota bacterium
ATCTTCGCCGGACTTCACCAATGAAGCGGCCACGAGGCACCCAAGCGCTCCGGGACCTATCACCGCTATCTTCATTTGGCCCTCCTGTTCGACTTGAGTTTCCTGAGTTCGGACTCGTTCATCTCGAAGCAGTGCTCTCTCGACGGGAATTTTCCGTCCTCCACGTCTTCCCTGTATCTCTTAAAGGCGTTGGATAACTGCGGCCACAGGTCCGCGTATTTCTTGACGAATTTCGGCATGAACCTGTCGAACATTCCTATCATGTCGTTCGTCACGAGGACCTGCCCGTCGCAATGCGGGCCCGCGCCGATGCCTATCGTCGGTATCTCGAGCTTCCCGCTTATCAGCTCCGCGAGCTTGTCCGGGACGCACTCGAGCACAATCGCGAAACATCCGGCCTTCTCGAGGGCAAGCGCCGAATCGATAAGTTTCCGCGCGCTCTTCGCGTCCTTGCCCTGGACCTTGAACCCTCCGAGCTGTGTCGCCGTCTGCGGCGTAAGCCCTATATGCCCGAGGACCGGTATTCCGGATCTCACGAGCGCCTTCACTGTTTCCGCCATCTCCGCGCCGCCTTCGATCTTGACCGCGCCGCAGCCGCCTTCCTTTATGAACCTGCCGGCATTGCGGATCGTCTCCTTGTCCCCGATATTATATGTCATGAAAGGCATGTCACCTATGAGCAGCGCGTATTTGATGCCGCGCCTCGCGGCCTTGGAATGGTGCACCATCTCGTCCATCGTGACGGGTATGGTCGACTCGTAGCCGAGAACCGTCATCGCGAGCGAATCTCCGACCAGTATCATATCCATGCCCGCCTCATCGATAAGGCGGCCGGACGGATAATCGTAAGCGGTAAGCATCGTTATCTTCCTGCCTTCCTGCTTCTTCCTGAGGATATCGGGTATAGTGACCTTCCTGCGCTCCATATGCATCACGACCTTTCTTTCATCAGCGACTTGACTATATTGACCGCTTCTATCGCGTCGCGGGCGTATGCCGACGCCCCTATCTCCTTCGCGAACGCCTCCGTGACTACGGCGCCTCCGACTATCGTCTTGAAATTAAGGCCCTTCTTCTTTAATTCCTTTATGACGCGCTCCATCTGTATCATCGTCGTGGTCATCAACGCGCTGAGGCCGATTATGTCGGCCTTTTTCCTTACCGCTTCCTTTATGATGACATCGGCTGTGACGCCCCTGCCGAGGTCGTATATCTTATAGCCGTGGTTCTCGAGGACCGATATGACGATATTCTTGCCGATGTCGTGTATGTCGCCCTCAACGGTCGCTATCACTATGGTCCCTTTATCCTCCTGCTCTCCGGGCTTTATCTCTTTCTTCAGCCGCCCGAACGCGCGCTGGACGGACTCCGCCGAAAGTATGACCTGCGGAAGGAAATACTCCCTCTTCCCGAATTTCCGGCCGACTATCTCAAGCGCGGGTATGAGTATCTTGCTGTTTATCTCGAGCGGCGCGATGCCCTGCGCGAGCGCCTCCTCCACATATCCGGAGATATTATCCTTATCGCCGTAGAGGACCGCTTCCTTGAGGCGCGTCCTGACGTCCTTGGCCGCTGCCCCTTCGCAGGACGCGGACAGGCCTTTCTTAGAGGCCTCCGCCGCGGGACTCAATGCGTCCCCGAGGAACTTTTTTATCCCTGCATCTGTGACCGCGCGTTTCTTCTTCTGCTTGGCGACCCAGAACATATTATCATCGCTCGGGTTGATTATGGCCAGGTCAAGCCCGAAGGCCAGCGCGAGGCCAAAGAAGTCCGCGTTTATCTTCCTCCTGTTAGGAAGGCCGAACGAGACGTTGCTTACCCCCAGCGATGACGGGAAACCTTTCTTCTTAAGTCCTTTTATCGCCTTCAGCGTTTCTCCCGCCTGATCCGGCTTTGCCGATATGGCCAGGGTCAGCGGGTCCACTATAATGTCTTCCTTGCGTATTCCGAGCGCTATCGCCTTCCTGATCACGCCTTCGGCTATCTTAATGCGGGCTTTGGCGTCCTTCGGTATGCCGCGATTATCCAGCGCCAGCACGAGGACCGCCGCGCCGTATTTTTTTGCCAACGGAAGGATAGAATCGATCTTATCCTTTTCGCCGTTGACCGAGTTGATCAGAGGTTTTCCTGCGACTTCCTTAAGCGCAGCTTCCACGGCAAAAGGATTAGCGCTGTCTATTGAAATGGGCGCTTCGCTGACTCCCTGGACCGCCTCGACGGCCGGACCGATAGTATCCTGTTCGCGGGTCCCCGGCACGCCCACGTTCACGTCCAGAATATCGGCGCCTTTCCTGGTCTGCTCGATCGCCTCGCGCCTGATAATGATATTCTTGCCCTGTTTGATCTCTTCCTGCAGGTCCTTCTTGCCGGTCGGGTTTATCCTCTCTCCGATGATAAGCGGCCTCGTCTTAGCTCCGAGTTCCACGACCTTGGTCCGCGACGATAGCCTGAAAGCAGGTATATATCTCCTTTTCGCGGGCTTATTCCCGGACAGGGCGGACCTTATCTCTTTTATGTGTTCCGGCGTCGTGCCGCAGCAGCCGCCTATCACGTTGACTCCGAGCCCGGCGAACGTTACCGCGTATTTCGCGAACGCTTTAGGGGTCTCGGGGAAACAAGTCTTCCCGTTACGCAGTTCCGGAAGGCCCGCGTTGGGCTGGCATGATATGAATCCGTCGGTGCTCGCGGATATCTCCTTTACCGCCCTTATCAGCTCCTTCGGCCCGGTGGAACAGTTGGTGCCTATTATCTCCGCGCCGAGTGAATTCATCAAGACCGCGAAGGCCGCCGGGGTGGTGCCGTAAGTGCTGCGCTCGCCGCCCTCAAAAGTCATCTGCGCCTGTACCGGTATCCCGCCGATCTCCTTCGCCGCTATCACCGCCGCCTTGAGTTCCTTGATGTCCGCGAACGTCTCGAGGATAATAAGGTCGCATCCGCCTTCCTTCAGTTTCCTTATCTGGTCTTCAAAGGCCTTGACCGCCTCATCGAACGACAGGTCCCCCAGCGGGGTAACCTGCCTGTCAAGCGGCCCTACCGATCCCGCGACATATATCTTCCTTGAGACGCACCCTGAAGCGGCAGAACGCGCGATGCGCGCGGCCTCGTAATTTATCCTGTCGGCATCCTTTTCGAGCCCGTAGGCGGCGAGCTTGATCTTGCTCGCGCCGAATGAATTGGTCTCGATGATATCTGCGCCCGCGTTTATATAGTCCCTGTGGATCTTCTTTATGACTTTGGGGTTGGATATGTTCAATTCTTCCGGGCAGGCTCCCGCCTTCAGCGCTCCGGTCTCCTGCAGGACCGTGCCGAGGGCGCCGTCGTATATCAGTATCTCATTTTTTAGCCTTGCTAATATTCCCTTCATATACCTTTCTTACCGGCTTGCTGCCGGACTTCACCAGCCCTATGCATGCCGTCACGGATTTTTCCGGCACCATTATATAGCTCTTCGTCGCCTTAATGCCTATCTTTGAGGCCTTAAGCGCATTCAATAACTTCCCCTGGTCGAATACCGTCCAGTCCCCGTAGCCGGGGCTGAACCGCGTCACCGTAGAGAAACCTTCGGCGCGCGCGTTCTTTGCCACTATATCGTCTATCCGGTCCGCGAGGGCTTCCGCCGCTTCCGAACCGACGGCGTCAAGCACGGTCGCGGACGCTATCTCGCCCTTCTTGACATACGCATTGACCCTGTCCACGAGCTCCCCGCCTATCGTGCAGGCGAAGAGCGCCGCCTTTGACGCGCCCTTCAGGTGTTTCGACAGAGACGCGCTCTTTACCGCGAATTTCGAAGAGCCGAACCTTACCGTGCCGCACCTGACGCTTATATCGAATACGGCGAAGACGGCCTTAGGTTCTATCAGCGAATACCCCTCATCGATGATGCCGGCGATAAAGGACAGTATCTTCTTGTCCGCCCTGGTCTTGTACTTCGCGAATTTAAGACGGGACAGGACGAGGTCCGACGGTATCTTTATTGGGATGTTCTTCAAAAAGACGATCTTAGGTCTCCTAGAGCCCGGCCTTATCCAGTATCTGCGGGACGAGTTTGTTCCATCCTAACGACATGATGTGCACGCCCTGGACCAGCCCCTTCAGTTCCTTTATCGTGCGCGCGGCGATCTCCACGGCCTTCTGCTGCCTGTCGGCGGCGCTTTCAATCTCCTCGATAAGTTTATCCGGCACGAATATCCCGGCGACGTTCTTGTTCATGAAACGCGCCATCTCCGGCGACTTTATAAGTATTATCCCGGCGATGATGCATGTGTCGAAATGTTGCACTTTTTCCGCGAACTTCGCGAACGCTTCCACGTCATATACGCCCTGCGTCTGGAAGAACTCCGCGCCCGCATTTATCTTCTTCTCGAATTTTATCAGCTCCGGCTCGATGGGATCGGCTCCCGGGTTCACTACGGCTCCTATGCAAAATCTCGGCGAGCCCTTCAGCTCCTTGTCGGCTAAGTCCCTGCCCGCCTCCATCATACGTAATGCCCCGATAAGCTGCACGGAATCAAGGTCGAAGACGGGCTTTGCCTGCGGATGGTCTCCGCGTAAAGGATGATCGCCCGTAAGGACAAGGATGTTCTCTATACCCAATACCGCCGCGGAGAGAGCGTCCGACTGCAGCGCTATCCTGTTGCGGTCGCGGCACGTCAGCTGGTATACGGGCTCGATGCCTTTTTCTTTAAGAAGGCGCGATACTGCGAGAGAGCCAAGCCTCATGACCGCGCTCTGCGAGTCGGTCACGTTTATCGCGTCGACCCTGGATTTCAGCAATTCCGCTTCTTCCAGCTGTGACTTCACGTCTATGCCTTTCGGCGGGCCTATCTCGGCCGTTACGATGAATTTCCTGCTCTTTATTTTTTCTTTTAAGGTCATCATTACCTCTTCCTGACAGCGTCGACCGCGATCTTGCGCGGCCTGACTGACTTCGAATAGTCCTTTGGCGGCAGGACTTTTTTCATCTTATCGAGATTCCCGGTATCCTTGAGCCTGTTATATATCAGCAGCCATCCGCAGTCTATATCGGGGCTTACCTCGCATTTTCCGTCCTTGACTCCCCCGCACGGGCCGTTCTGGAGCCCCTTCGGGCACAGCGCGTTCGGGCAGTAGCCGCCCGTTATGAATAATGTGCAATCCCCGCAAAGCGCGCATACCTCGTTGAACTTCCCGGCCCTCTCGGACTGGCCGAGGAAGAGCGTATCGTTCGCGGGCACGACGTTCATGCCCGTCCCGAGGGATACCGTATGGGCGCCGTCGCCGCAGCTCATCAGAAGCAGCGCCTGCGACCCTGAAAGGTCGTCTTTCCTGTCGCGCGCGCGTTTCTTGACCTCAAGCAGGTTGCACGGCGTGTCCCATATCTCCGCAGCGGTCACCTTCTTGCCGCTGGCCTCGAGGAATTCCTTCATCTTCCTTACCTCGTCCTCTCCGCCCGTCTTACACACCGTCGCGCACTGCGTACATCCTATTATGAACACCCTCTCGACTTTTTCGAGGCATTTCATTATATCTTCGGTCTTCTTCTGTTTTGTGATTATCATTTTTTCATCTGCTCCTTGAAGAGCGCGATGCAATTATTCATCGACATTATTACGGTCAGCGGCCCGACTCCGCCCGGTACGGGCGTAAGGAAACCGGCCCTTTTTTTGGCCGCCTCAAACTCCACGTCGCCGGCTATCCTGCCGCCCACCTTCGTGATACCGACATCGACGACCACCGCGCCGCGTTTTATCCAGCTGCCCTTTATGAGGTCCGGCTTGCCCACCGCAGAGACGAGTATCTCGGCCCGCGCGATATGCTCTTTCAGCTTCCCGCGCTCCGCGGTGCCGATGTGGCAGACCGTTACGGTCGCCAGCTTATCCAGGAGGAACATCGCGATCGGTTTGCCGACAAGTTCTCCGTGCCCTACCACGACGGCTTCCCTGCCGAAGAGGCTTATACCGGTGGACCTTATAATCTCCATTACGGCCGACGCGGTCGGGTTCACCCTCTCGACGTTCTTCGCCGGATCTATATAATATATCGTCTGTTTCAGGTTTATCGTTTTAGGCACGGGCAGCCCGAGCATTATCGCGGTCGTGGACTTGTCCCTGTTCAACCTCTTAATTACCCGGATCAGTTCATCCTGCGATACGGAATTGCTCAGGCGGATCTTCCTGTACTTTATCCCGAGCTCCTTCGCGAGCCTCTCCTGAGAATTAATATATATCGTCGCGGGCTTATGCCCGCCGACCTGTATGACGGAGAGCATCGGCACCTTGCCGTATTTTTTCTTTATGACGGAGACCTCGCGCTTTATCTGCGCCTTAAGTTTCGAAGCGAGCTCCCGTCCGTTAAGTATCCTTGCTTTCATCTACCGACCCATCCATTTCTTGTTCAACTTTACGAGGTTATCGGCGGCCTGCGCGGAAGCTTTCAGCAGCAGCTCCGCGGCATAGAGGTCGCCCATAAGGTTCCTATTGCCTATCTTCTTCAGCCTCGGGCAGAATTTCAGCCCGGCGGAGGACAGTTTCGCGATCTCGGATACGCACAGCGTTGCCTTTTTTATCGCGGCCTTGCTCTTCGTCCTGGCGTATTCATCGTATGCCCTGGCGTCCCTTTCAACATATGAGCTGAGCCTCTTCACGAGCGTTTCGGCCTTGCCGAGTATGTTCTTTGCGTCCCTTTCGTATACCCTGTATCTCTTCTTGCCTATCGTGAAATTCGCGACCTTCATCAATAGCGCAGCACCGAGAGCTCCGGCCAAAGCGGCCGCCGCCCCGCCGCCCGGGACAGGTTTCCCTTGCCCGAGCGCCCTGATAAATGCATCGATCCTGTTCCTGTCGGATATCATCATTTAAAATAACCCCGATATGTTGCCATCGTTATCTATATCCACCCGCTCCGCGAGCGGCACCTTCGGCATGCCGGGCATCAGGTTCATCTCGCCCGTAAGCGCGACTAGGAAACCCGCGCCTGCGGAGACCTTCACCTCTTTTACCTTCAGCCGCCAGCCCGTCGGCGCTCCCTTTACCTTAGGGTCGTCCGTGAACGAGAGGTGCGTCCTCGCCATGTTCACGGGCAGCTCGTCATATCCGTTCTCGGTAAGGAATACTATATCGTCCTCGGAAGTCCCGAGATATACGACGCCTTCCGCGCCGTATATCTCGGCCGCTATCTTCTCGATCTTTTCCTTTATCGTGAGGCTCAGTTCATATAACGGCTTGAACTTTGACGGGTGTTCCTGCATAGTCGATATCACCGACTGCGCGAGCTTCTCTCCGCCCTCGCCGCCCTTGGCGACCACCTCGGTTATCTCCGCGAGCACTCCCTTGCTCCTGCACGACTCCTTTATCCTGTTCAGCTCGTTATCCGTATCGAACGGGAACCTGTTGATCGCGACTACGGGCCATATGCCGAACTTCTTCACGTTCTCGATATGCCTCTCGAGGTTGCATAGCCCGTTGTTGAGCGCGACGAGATCCTCTTTTTCCGTCTGGTCGTCCGGCAGTCCGCCGTGGGACTTCAGCGCCCTCGCGCTTACGACGATCACGGCGCAATCGGGCCTGAACCTGCCCTGCCTCGTGACGACATCGCAGAACTTCTCGAAACCTAAGTCGGTCCCGAAACCTGTCTCGACGACCGCGTAATCCGCGAGCTTAAGCGCCATCTGCGTGGCCAGTATGCTGTTGGTGCCGTGCGCGATATTCCCGAACGGCCCCATATGTATGAACGCGGGCTGGCCTTCCAGCGTCTGCGCAATATTCGGCTTTATCGCTTCCTTCAATATCGCCGCCATCGCGCCGACGACCTTCAGCTCGGACGCAATAACAGGACGGCCCTTATTGGTGAACGCGACTATCATCTTCCCGAGGCGTTCCTTCAGGTCCTTATATCCGGTGGTGAGCGCGAGGCATGCCATTATCTCCGAGGCGGCCGTTATATCGAACCCGTCGCGCCTCTTTACGGCTCCCTCCGCCATGCCCACCTGTATCTCGCGCAGGCTCCTGTCGCAAAGGTCTATCGTCCTGCGCCATACGATACGCTTGGGGTCTATCTTAAGCTCATTGCCCTTCGCGATATGGTTATCTATTATTGCGCTTAAAAGGTTATGGGCCGCAGTCACGGCGTTTATATCGCCCGTGAAATGCAGGTTGATGTCTTCCATGGGAAGCACCTGAGCGTATCCGCCGCCGCAGCCGCCTCCCTTAAGGCCAAGCGCGGGCCCCAATGACGGTTCGCGCAGGCAGAGGATCACGCGCTTTTTGAGACGGCCGAGCGCCTGCGTGAGGCCGATCGAAATGCAGGTCTTGCCTTCACCGTGTTTTGTCGGGGTTATCGCGGTAACGAGGACCAGTTTGCCGTCGGGGCGCGCCTTCAGCCTCTGGAGGACGCCCAGGACCACTTTGGCCTTGAAATTACCGTAGAGCTCAAGCTCGTCGGCATTTAAGCCCGCTTTTGTCGCAACTCCAACAATTTGCTTGGGATGCGTAAGCTTTGCGATCTCTGATGTCGAATGCGGTTTTTTAGCGAACATAGTAAATATTCATTATAGGGAAATAACCGGGATTTTGCAATAGCATTTACTTGATGGCGAACGACGCGATATTCGTGAATTTCGCCTTGACCCAGACGACGGCGTCTTCGCCTTCTATCGCATAACGGAAATCGATATCTTCCTTCAGGGGTTTCCCGTTCATCCTTACCGAGACCGGGTATTTGCCCCAGTTCTTTATTATGAAAACGGGATTTACGGCCACCGAGGAGACGATCTTCGGGAATAGCGTGAACTGGCAGCCGTGCCTTAAGCTGTCCGTCTCGAATACGAGCGCCCTCTGGTAGAGGTCATTCTTGATGAACTTCGCTTCGTCGGTGATCATGTTGACATCGCTCGGGTTGAGCCATGACGCGGCCCTGTCGCGGAGGTCGCGGTCATCCCAGGGCTTACTGACGCCGACGAGCATCGCCCAAGTCACGGGGCCCTTCGCCTTCGGATGGCCTGATATGGGCAGCAGCGATACATGCCCCGGCTCGCGGATATACCTGCCGTTCGTCTTGCCGGGTTCCTCATACGGCATCTTGCTGATGGGCCAATGCGAGAATACGAAGAAATCCCCCTCGTACTCGCCGCTCCCCCTCAGCTCGAACGCCCAATTCTCCCCGTAATGCCCCCACCATTTTTTGAAGGGCTCGGGGAATGTCATCTCCGATACTTCCTCACCCTGCGCGAAGACCTCGAATACCGCAGGCCTGTCCTTAAGGTTCACGCGGCATATGGCCTCCGGCCAGTTCTTTGATGTCTCGTCGAGCTTCGATACCTGGGAATTCTTGTTCAGGTACCACGTGTAGTCGATCTTGTCGCCCTGAATATTGAATACCGAGACCGCCTTCGGGTCTATGACCTCGGACGGCTTTATCCCGCCACGCTTGACAACCGCGAGTTCGGATATCTCGTTCCAGTCCGTCTCGTACTTTGTCGTGATCGCGGGCGTATAAGTTACTTTCCGCACGCCCACCCCGTCGGGATAGAACGTGTACCATTCATCGGCATAAGGCCTTTCCAGCTGGTCGAGGCCCCACCACCTGTATTCCGGGTCCGCCAGCATGTATCTCCAGTGGACTATCACGCGGGCCTTGTTGGATTCCACGATCTCGGCCGTAGACCACCGCAAAAGCCTGTCACCCATCGGTTCGCAGCAGCCTTCCGTGCCCCCGCCCCATATCTCCACAAACTCGTAATATACCGCGCATTTATCGTCTATGTGCCACCAGGGGATATATTCGGCCTCGCTCCAGAATACGAACTTCGCCTTTTCGTAATAAGGGAATTCTTTGTCGAATGATACGACCACGGCCTCCCCTGAGACACCCGAGAAGGTGTAATCGCGCCTGGCCGCTCCGAATCCGGCATCATTGCCGGGTATCTCATTCGAAGGGGTCAGCATGACCATCGGCCGGATGAAGGTCGCCTTCGAGGGCAATTGCCCGTCCGATTTCACGTAAGGATAGAAATAGTAATTGCTGTTGCCGGGGTCCGGCAGGGTGGAAAACTCCATCCAGCCTTCAAGCAGCTTGCCGTCGACCTCCCTCTCATACCTGTAGTAAAAATGCAGGCACGCGGCTTCCTCGTCCCTGATTATCCGGAAGGCCTTCGCGTCGTAACCGAAGGACGCGTTATTGAGCAGGAATTCGAACCGCGGGTTACCTTCAGAATTCTGCCGGACAAGGTCCTGCCCGTCCCTTATCGCGAATACCCTCACGGTCTTGTCGCCCCGCTTGTCGACCTTGCGTTCGATGCCCACGAAATTAGCGGGATCCGGTTTGCCTTCCAGGTCCCTGAAGAGTATGATGCCGCACACGCCGCTCTCCGGCTTGATCTCGGCCTGCGCGTCAAAATTCCCGCCAAATTTGCTCGGGTTATATATGCCGAAAGCGCCGGCCCTGCCGAGCGAGAGAGAGACGCCCTCCTCGTTCTCCGAGACTACGCCTCCCTGCGTCGCGGAACCGAAATAGTAAGGCTCCCATTTCTTCCCTTCTTCGGAGAAGCAAGCCCCGTGGGCCAGGCACACAGCCAGCGCCGCTGCGGCAATAATATTCTTTATATCCGTCATTTGCCCTTTCTCGCCTCGCGTAACCGCAATTGCCCGCACGCCGCGTCGATATCCGCGCCGCGCTGCGACCTTATCGTCGAGTTGATGCCGCCTTTTTCCAGCACATCCTGGAAGGCCTTGACCTCCTTAAAGGA
>JBAYMW010000043.1:0-10618 GCA_041663405.1 Candidatus Omnitrophota bacterium
CGATGCGGGCAGCGGCAGGGAGGGTTTTGTCCGCGCGCTGGAAAGGATCTGTTTCGAGGCGGAATACGCGATCGAGAAGGGATACTCTTTCATAATACTGAGCGACCGGGGAGCCGATAAGGACAATATATCCCTGCCGGCGCTCTTGGCCGCCAGCGCGATACACCAGTATCTCGTTAGGAAGACCATACGTTCGCAGGTCGCGTTGATAGTCGAGAGCGCGGAGCCCAGGGAGGTGCATCATTTCGCCCTGTTGTTCGGTTACGGCGCGGATTGCGTCAACCCATACCTTGCCTATGAGACTATAAAGTATCTCATAGAGGAAAAGGAGGTCAGCTTAAGCCTTGAAAGCGCGCTTAAGAATTACAATAAAGCGATAACGGACGGCATATTGAAGATACTCTCAAAGATGGGGATATCCACCCTCAGGAGTTACCGCGGCGCGCAGATATTCGAGGCATTGGGCCTGGACGATGAGCTTATCGACAGGTATTTTACAGGCACGGTATCCCGGATCGGAGGCGTCGGCCTCGAGGGGATAGCGGACGAGGCCATAAGCAGGCACAGGGAAGCCTATGCCGAAAGAAGCCCGGATAGGCCCGATCTTTCAGGCGGCGGGATCTATCAATGGAAAAAGGACGGAGAATTCCACCTTTGGAACCCCGGGAGCATCGCGGCCTTGCAGGATGCCGCGCAAAACAACGACCTCGGCAGGTATAAAGAATTCGCGCGCATGATAAACGACCAGTCGGCCAATCCGACGACCTTAAGGAGCTTGCTTAAGTTCAAGGAAGGCGGGCCGGTCCCGATCGGCGAGGTCGAGCCCGTCGAAAGCATCATGAGGCGTTTCGTCACAGGGGCCATGAGCTTCGGTTCGATAAGCGGCGCGGCGCACGAGACGATCGCCATCGCGATGAACCGGATAGGCGGAAAATCCAATACCGGCGAAGGCGGCGAGGACCCCAACAGGTTCGTGACTTTGCCTAACGGCGATTCGAAGAGGAGCGCGATAAAGCAGGTCGCCTCCGGCAGGTTCGGCGTTACCATAAATTACCTCGTCAACGCGGATGAGATACAGATAAAGATAGCGCAGGGGGCGAAGCCCGGCGAGGGAGGACAATTGCCCGGGCATAAGGTAAGCGAGATAATAGCGCGGACCAGGTACACGACCCCGGGCGTTACATTGATATCGCCTCCGCCCCATCACGACATTTATTCCATCGAAGACCTCGCGCAGCTGATATTCGACCTGAAGAACGCCAACCCGAAAGCGCGCGTAAGCGTGAAGCTTGTATCGGAGGCGGGCGTAGGGACCGTCGCGGCAGGCGTTGCAAAAGGCCATGCAGACATGATACTCATCTCCGGAGGGGACGGGGGGACAGGCGCGTCACCGAAGAGTTCGATAAGGTATGCCGGGCTCCCCTGGGAACTGGGCCTTTCCGAGGCGCACCAGACGCTCATGCTTAATAACCTGCGTTCGAGGGTCCGGTTACAGACCGACGGCCAGATGCGCACGGGCCGTGATGTCGCGATCGCGGCTTTATTAGGGGCCGAAGAATACGGTTTTTGCACGGCCGTACTTGTCTCGGTCGGATGCGTAATGCTGAGGCACTGCCATCTCAACAACTGTTCGGTCGGCGTGGCGACGCAGGACGATATCCTGCAGAAGAGGTTCAGGGGAAGGCCGGAATATATAGTGAATTACTTCCGTTTTATAGCGCAGGAGCTTCGCGAGATAATGGCCGGCCTGGGCCTGAGGACCATAGACGATATGATAGGCAGGACGGACCTCCTTGAGGTGAACGGCGATATCGTTCCCTCAAAGGCGAAGGGAATAGACTATTCCGGGATCCTGTATAAGCCGGACCTTCCTGAAGGCGCCGTAAGATACTGCAGGACCAGGCAGGAGAGCGGGCTGGATTCCGTGCTTGATAGAAGGCTCATAGAGATGTGCAAGGATTCCCTTGAAAAGAACGAGCCGGTAAGGATCTCGTCCGGCATCAATAATGCCGACAGGTCTGTAGGCGCGATGTTGAGCGGCGAGGTCTGCAGGAGATGCGGCGACGGCGCGCTCCTGGAGAATACCATAATGTGTAAATTCAGGGGTATCGCCGGGCAAAGTTTCGGCGCGTTCCTTGCGAAAGGCATTACTTTTGAGCTGGAGGGGATGGCTAACGACTACACGGGAAAAGGCATTTCCGGCGGGAAGGTCATAATATATCCGGACAGAGGGGCGCGTTATGAGCCGGACGAGAATGTGATCATAGGCAATACCGCTTTCTACGGGGCCATCTCGGGCGAGGCGTATATACGCGGCACCGCGGGAGAAAGGTTCTGCATAAGGAACTCGGGGCTGTATGCTGTCGCGGAAGGCGTCGGCGATCACGGCTGCGAGTATATGACAGGCGGAAGGGTGGTCATACTGGGAAAGACAGGGAGGAATTTTGCCGCCGGAATGTCGGGCGGGATAGCTTATATATACGATGAAGACGGGTCCTTTAAGGACACGTGCAACACGGATATGGTCGAAATGGAAAAAACCAAGGATGGAGACAAAGACACGATATATAACCTGCTTCGCAGCCATTTCAGGTATACGCGAAGCAGGAAGGCAAAAAAGATCATCGATAACATGGACGAGGAGCTTAAAAAATTCGTCAGGGTCATACCTATAGAGTATAAACGCATACTGGAAGGGGCGTCCGATGGGTGATCCGAGGGGTTTCCTGAAATTAGCGAGGCGATGCGGCCGGTACAGGGAGGTTTGCGAGCGCATCAGGGATTATAAAGAGGTCCCCGTGCTGCGCACCGGGAAGCAATCGCAGGAACAGGCTTCGCGCTGTATGGATTGCGCGACGCCGTTCTGCCATTGGGGCTGCCCGATAGGGAATTACATCCCCGAATGGAACGATCATATTTTTCACGGGAACCGCAAGGCGGCGTTTTCGTTATTAAATGCCACGAACAACCTGCCCGAGATAACGGGAAGGGTCTGCCCGGCATTATGCGAATATTCATGCGTATTGGGCTTGAACGACGATGCCGTTACCATACGCGAGAATGAACTCGCGGTCATAGAATCCGCGTTTAAGGACGGGCTGGTCAAGCCTGACCGCATCGTGCATAGGACCGGGAAGAAGATAGCCGTTGTCGGCTCGGGCCCTGCGGGCCTCTCCTGCGCGGCGCAGCTTAATAGGGCCGGGCATAGCGTGGTTGTATTTGAGAAGGATGATAAGCCGGGCGGCATATTGCGTTACGGCATACCGGATTTTAAGCTGGAAAAAAACCTTATAGACAGGCGCATCGGGATATGGAAAGAGGAAGGGATAGTTTTTAAGACAAATACGGATGTAGGGAAGGATTATCCGGCGAAGAAACTCCCGGCCGAGTTCGATGCGGTATGTTTGGCAGGCGGTTCCCGTGTCCCGAGGGACCTTAAGATAGACGGGAGGGAGTTGAAGGGCATATATTTCGCGATGGATTATTTGACGCAATCAAATAAACGCGTTGCCGGCGAAAAGATCCCGAAGGACGGATCGATCGACGCTAAGGGCAAAAAAGTGGTTGTGATAGGCGGCGGCGACACCGGCTCCGATTGCGTCGGCACGGCCCACCGCCAGGGAGCGGCCTGCGTGATACAGGTCGAGGTACTGCCCCGTCCTTCCGAATCCAGGACCAAAGATCGCCCCTGGCCGTACTATCCCCTGCTCTTAAAGACGACATCAAGCCATGAAGAGGGCGGAGAGCGGCACTGGGCGGTATCGACTAAACGTTTTATCGGTGAGAAAGGCGTCGTTAAGAAACTTTCCTGCGTGAAGGCGGAAGCCCCGGGATGCGAGTTTGAGATAGAGGCGGACCTGGTCATTCTTGCAGCAGGTTTTTTGCATCCCGAGCATCCGGGCCTGCTTTCGGAGCTTAACGTGGAATTTGACGAGCGCGGCAACGTGAAGACGGATGTGAATTATATGACGTCGGCCAAGAAAGTGTTTTCCGCGGGCGACATGAGGCGCGGCCAGTCGCTGGTCGTATGGGCCATTTCAGAGGGCAGGCGCTGCGCCCATTGTATCGATAAATTCCTGACGGGCGAAAGCAATTTGCCGGTTATTTAAAGGATCATAAATATGATAAGCACGGGAATAAAAGGTTTAGACGGCGTGATCACAGGCTTAAGGGCAGGGGACAATGTCGTCTGGCAGATAGACGACATAAAGGACTATGCCGATCTCGTAAGGCCCTTCGTCCGCCGGGCGCAGAAGGATAAGAGGAAGGTCATATACGTAAGGTTCGCTTCGCATAAGGAGCTGCTTAAGCCTTCAAAAGAAATAAAAAGGTATGAGCTTGATGCCCATGCCGGATTCGAATCCTTCACTACGGTGGTGAACAATATTATTACGCAGGAAGGCGAAGGCGCATATTATGTGTTCGATTGCCTTTCGGAACTCCTTTCGGCATGGGGTACCGACCTGATGGTAGGGAACTTTTTTATGGTCACATGCCCCTATCTTTACGAGCTTAAGACCGTCACGTATTTTTCGATATTGCGCAATAGCCATTCCTTCAAATCCATAGCCCGTATACGCGAGACAACACAACTGCTCGTGGATGTATACCATTGCGAAGGCATATGCTATATACACCCCCTGAAGGTGTGGAACCGGTATTCGCCGACCATGTTCCTTCCCCACCAAAAGGAGGGAGATAAGTGCATCCCCGTCACCGACAGCGTTAACGCCGCAAAGATCCTCTCTTACATACACGAGAAAGGCGCGGAGGGGGCGAAGAGGAATCTCGATTACTGGGACCGCCTGTTCCTTGAAGCGGAAGGACTGGTAAATAGACCTGCCGCAAAAGAGGAGATAAAAGACGCAATAAGGAAATTCTGCCGTATAATGATAACTAAGAACGAGAAGATCCTGTCCCTGGCAATACACAATTTCTCGCTTGGGGAGCTCATAGATATAAAGTCCAGGTTGATCGGGACAGGCTTTATCGGGGGAAAGACCCTGGGCATGCTTTTGGCCAGGAAGATCCTGTCGGAGAATAGTTCGCTTAAATGGCAGAAACTTTCGGAGCCCCACGATTCATTTTATATAGGCTCTGACATATTCTACTCGTACATAGTGCAGAACCGGTGGTGGAAACTGCGCATACAGCAAAAAACAGAGGAAGGTTATTTTGCCATAGCGAAAATATTGAAGGAAAAGATGCTCTACGGGGTATTTGACGAAGAGATCATGGAACAATTCCAGCAGATCATAGAATACTTCGGCTCGTCCCCTATCATAGTGCGTTCAAGCTCGCTTTTGGAGGATGGGTTCGGTAACGCGTTCGCAGGAAAATATGAGAGCATATTCCTGGCGAACCAGGGCACGCCGGAACAGAGATATATCCAGTTCGCCGAAGCCGTAAGAAGGATCTACGCCAGCTCGATGAACGAGGATGCCCTCGTATACAGGAAGCAGAGGGGGCTGGATAAATTAGACGAACAGATGGCGCTCCTGGTACAGCGGGTCTCGGGGGCGCATCACAATAATTATTTCTTTCCCGACCTTGCCGGCGTGGGGGTATCCCACAATACGTATGTATGGAACGAAGAGATGGACCCAAAGGCCGGGATGCTCAGGCTGGTATCCGGGCTCGGGACAAGGGCGGTCAACAGGGTTGAGGGCGATTATCCCAGGATGGTCGCGCTTGACGATCCCCTGCGAAGGCCGTATGCGGAGCAGGACGACCTGAGGAAATATTCGCAGCATGAGGTCGACCTTATAGATACAAAAGAGAACATCCTCACTACCGTCCCTTTTGAAAAGCTCGTGAAGGAGGGATCGTATGCGAACGCGGGCCGGATAGCGGAAAAGGACCGCGAATCGGAAGACAAAGAGCGCTGGATATTGACGCTCGACAATGTGTTTAAAGACAGCATGCTGGCCAATTCCTTCAAGAAGATATTGGGAGCGCTCGAAAAGAGTTACCGTTATCCTGTCGAGATAGAATTTACGGTGAATTTTACAAGGAATAATACATTCAAGATAAACCTGCTTCAATGCAGGCCGCTCCAGACACGGGGCGTTGGCCATAAGGTGGATATGCCGGATCATATCAATAAGGAAGATATCCTGTTTGGGTCGGACGGGTATTTCCTGGGCGGCAACGTCTCCCAGCGGATCAAAAGGATAATATATGTCGATCCCGAAAAGTATAACAAGCTCGTATTGCAGGAAAAGCATGAGATTGCCCGCATAGTGGGAGGATTGAACAGGAATATAAAAGACAGGGAAGAGTTACCGGCCCTTCTTATGGGCCCGGGAAGGTGGGGCACTACAACGCCCTCCCTGGGTGTGCCGGTCAAATTTGCGGAGATAAATAACGTTGCGGTCCTTGCTGAAATAGCTTTCTCGGACGGCAATCTCATGCCGGAGCTGTCGTTCGGGACGCATTTCTTCCAGGACCTTGTGGAGACGAATATATTCTATGTGGCGCTCTTTCCCGAAAAGAAAGGCGTCGTATTCAATAAGGAATGGTTCGGCCGGTTGAAAAACCTGTTTGCGGAACTCGTGCCCGAATCCGCCAAGTATAAAGACCTTATCGGCGTCTACGACGTAGGCGATAAAGGCCTTAGGATAATGTCGGACGTGGTATCGCAGAAAGTGGTATGCTTTTCAGACAAAGGAGGCGGTAAAAATGCCTAAATATATTTTTGTGACGGGCGGCGTTGTCTCGAGCTTGGGCAAGGGGATCGCTTCGGCGAGCATAGGTAAGCTGCTGGAATCGAGGGGCCTTAAGATCACCCTCATCAAGTGCGATCCCTATATCAACGTCGATCCCGGCACCATGAATCCCTATCAGCACGGGGAGGTCTATGTTACCGAGGACGGCGCTGAGACCGACCTGGACCTGGGGCATTATGAGCGTTTCACAAATGCCGGACTGACCAGGAATAATAATATCACCACAGGAAAGATCTACTATTCCGTAATAATGAAAGAAAGAAAGGGCGATTACCTGGGCAAGACGGTCCAGATCATTCCGCACATAACGGACGAGATTAAGAACAGCATTAAAAAGGTCGGGGCCGACGAGAAGGCCGATGTGGTGATCGTGGAGATAGGCGGCACGGTGGGCGATATAGAGGGGTTGCCGTTCTTGGAGGCCATACGGCAGCTGAGGCTTGAGCTGGGAAGGGATTATGCGATCAATATCCATCTCACCCTGGTCCCGTACATGAAATCTGCCGGCGAGATCAAGACCAAGCCCACACAGCACAGCGTCGGGACCCTGAGGGAGATAGGCATCATTCCCGACGTCATTATCTGCAGGACCGAGAAGCCGCTCAGCAAGGAGATAAGGGAAAAGATCGCCCTGTTCTGCAGCGTGAACAAGGAGGCGGTCATTACCGCATTGGATGTAAAATGCATTTATGAGATCCCGTCCCTTTTCAGGAAAGAGGGATTGGATTCGCTGATAGTCAGGCTGCTTAACCTGAAATGCCAGGACGGGGACCTGCGTGAGTGGGAGGACAGTGTCTTAAAGAAATTGAAGTGTTCGGAAAAGGAAGTGCAGATAGCGGTTGTGGGGAAATACATCGCGCTGCAGGATGCCTATAAGTCCATTTATGAAGCCCTGGCGCACGGAGCGATCGCCAATGATGTCAGGCTTATTATTAAAAAGGTGGACTCCGAAGATATTGAGAGGGACGGGCCGGACAAACACCTCCAAAACGTGAAAGGGGTCCTCATCCCGGGAGGATTCGGGCCGCGCGGTATCGAGGGGAAGATCATGGCCGCCCGGTTCGCCAGGGAGAACGGGATCCCGTTCTTCGGTATTTGCCTGGGGATGCAGACCGCGGTGATCGAATTTGCCAGGAATGTCTGCGGGTTAAAACTCGCCAACTCCACGGAGTTTGATAAAGATACCAAGTATCCGGTGATCAGCTTATTGGAGGAGCAGAAGAGGGTAAAGATAAAAGGCGCGACTATGCGTTTGGGGGCGTATGAATGCAGATTGAAGAAAGGGACCAAGGCAAACGCCGCCTATAAACGGGATAAGATCTCCGAAAGGCATCGCCACAGGTATGAATTCAACAATGCTTACACGGAAACCCTGGAAAAAAAGGGGATGGTCTTTTCCGGATCTTACCCCCGCGGGGACCTGGCGGAGATAATCGAGTTAAAAGAGCATCCCTGGTTTGTGGCTTGCCAGTTCCACCCTGAATTCAAGTCCAAACCGGACAAGTCCCATCCATTATTCAGGGAGTTTATCAGGGCGGCATTGAAATTCCAGGAGACGGGAGAATAAACAGGGATATGGACGCGATACTTGCTTTAGAGGACGGTGCCGTATTCAGGGGGAGATCCTTCGGCGCGGCCGGCGAGAGGTATGGGGAGGTAGTCTTCAATACCAGCATGGCCGGATACCAGGAGATAATCACCGATCCGTCCTATGAGGGGCAGATCGTAGTCATGACCTATCCCTTGATCGGGAACTACGGTATAAATAAAGAAGATATCGAGTCGCGCCGTCCTTTTATAGAGGGTTTCGCGGTCAAGGAATACAGCAAGATAGCCAGTAATTGGCGGTCCAAGGGGTCCCTGGGGGATTATTTAAGGAAGAGCGGTATCTTAGGCATCGAAGGCATCGATACACGGGCGCTTACCTTGCATATAAGGCAGGCCGGCGCGATGAAGGCTGTCCTGTCTACCGACGATCTGGATGAGAAGAAATTGGTCCGGAAGGCAAAAAACTCCCGGGGCCTGATCGGGGTAGACCTGGTCAAAGCGGTCACATGCAGTAAGCCTTACGTCTGGCCGCATGCTAAAAGAGGCAAATATAAGGTGGTCGTCCTTGATTGCGGGCTGAAATATAACATCTTAAGGGAACTCGCGGAACATAAATGCGGGGTCGTGGTCGTGCCCGCAAATATGCCGGCCGGCGAGATCCTGAAGATGAAGCCCGACGGATTGGTGCTCTCGAACGGGCCGGGAGATCCCGCGGCGGTCAAATATGTCATCGATACGACCAGGGACTTGATCGGAAAGGTCCCGATATTCGGTATTTGCCTGGGCCAGCAGATGTTAGGACTTGCCCTCGGAGGGAAGACCTATAAACTTAAGTTCGGCCATCACGGGGCTAACCATCCGGTAAAAGACCTTAGGACAGGCAGGGTCTCGATAACCGTCCAGAACCACGGTTTCTGCGTAGACGCAGGTTCCTTAAATAAGAAAGAGATAGAGATCACCCATATAAACCTGAACGACCATACGCCGGAAGGAATAAGGCATAAAAAGCTGCCTGTATTTTCCGTCCAGTTCCATCCGGAGGCCTCGGCAGGGCCGCACGATGCCAGGTATTTGTTCGGCGAATTCATTACCATGATGGAGAAACATGCCTAAAAGGGCAGATATCAAAAAGATACTCATAATCGGTTCGGGTCCGATAGTCATCGGCCAGGCCTGCGAATTCGATTATTCCGGGACGCAAGCCTGCAAGGTATTGAAACAAGAAGGATATAAGGTGATCCTGGTGAATTCGAATCCCGCCACTATCATGACCGATCCCGAGATGGCAGACAGGACCTATATCGAACCCCTTACCACCGAAATGGTCGCAAAGGTCATCGCCAGGGAAAGGCCCGACGCCATTCTTCCAACGTTAGGAGGGCAGACCGCCCTGAACCTTGCCGTGGACCTGGCCAGGGAAGGGATATTGGAAAAATATAATGTGGAGACTATCGGAGCCGACATAAAGGCGATAAAAAAAGGCGAGGACAGGCAGTTGTTTAAAAAGGCCATGCAGAAGATCGGCCTGGACCTGCCAAAAAGCGGCAAGGCGCACAGCTTGAAAGAGGCCCGCGCCGTCGCTAAAAAGATAGGTTTTCCGATGATTATCCGTCCGAGTTTTACCATGGGCGGTACCGGCGGCAGCATGGCATATAACATGAAAGAATTCGAGGAATTGGCGCGCCGCGGCCTTGAATCGAGCATGATCAGCGAGATCCTGATCGAGGAATCGGTCGCCGGCTGGAAAGAATTTGAGTTGGAAGTAATGCGGGACCTGAAGGATAACGTGGTCGTGATCTGTTCCATCGAGAATTTTGACCCCATGGGGATACATACGGGGGACAGCATCACCGTGGCGCCCATACAGACGTTAACGGATAAGGAATACCAGCGGATGCGGGATGCCGCGATCGCCTGTATCAGGGAGATAGGCGTAGCGACGGGCGGTTCGAATATCCAATTTGCCGTGCATCCGCGGACCGGACGCATGGTGGTCATCGAAATGAATCCGCGGGTCTCGAGAAGCTCTGCCCTGGCGTCCAAGGCGACCGGTTTTCCTATTGCCAAGATAGCCGCGAAATTAGCCGTCGGCTATACGCTGGACGAGATATCGAATGATATCACCCGGGAGACGCCCGCATGTTTTGAGCCGGCGATCGATTACTGCGTGGTTAAGATCCCGAGGTTCACTTTCGAGAAATTCCCGGAAGTAAAGGACATCCTGGGCGTATCGATGAAATCGGTCGGCGAGACGATGGCTATCGGCCGCACCTTTAAGGAGGCCCTGCAAAAGGGCTTGCGCGGGCTTGAGATCAGCCATTCCGGGCTCGATAATAAGCTGA
>JBAYMW010000044.1:0-10422 GCA_041663405.1 Candidatus Omnitrophota bacterium
GAAATGTTTTATCGTCTCATCTATGCTGAAATGTTCGGGGACGGCCAGGAATTCGTTCTTCATTATCGAGCCGACCGTCTCGCCCTTTACCCTTTTTCTGTTCATGCACCACCTTGTTGTTGGATAGCATTATAAAACAAAAAGCCCCCCGATTCAATCATCAAAGGGCCTTTTGTAAGGTCAAAATCTATGCCTGGGATAAGTCCGGGCCTACGGTCCCTTTACTCCCGCCTGGTAACCCGCCTGGTAACCGGCTTCGTAGCCTTTCGTATATCCTCTTTCAAAACCGCTGGAATCTCCGGACGAAGAAGATGCTGCAGGAGCCTGCTGTACCGGCTCGCTCTTTTCGCTCGGTATAAGGGCATCCGCTATGGCATTGGCGGCTATCCCGGTGCCGGCGCCAATAAGCGCGCCCTTGCCGGCCTTGCCGTGGGACGCTCCCGCGGCTACCGCGCCTGTCGCGGCTCCGACGAGACCGTTCCTGATAAGTCCGCTCGAGTCAGCCGCAACTTCGGGAGCCGATGTCACGAACGTAAGGGCTATCAACATGAACAACACGATTAATATACGCATTTTACCCTCCTTCTTGGTTAAATTATATCATATAAAAATACGTTGTCTATAATAAATTAAGCGATCTTCGCGGTGAGCGCGCGGTAGTTCTGCGCAGGGTCTCCCTTGCCGTATACGCCGCTTCCTACGCAGGCGAGATCAACACCGGCGTCCCTTATCATCAGTATATTATCCGATTTAAGGCCCCCGTCCATCGCTATAAGGGGCCTGTCTTTCCTTCCCTTAAGCGAGCGCGCCTTGTCGCATACCCCGGGGATGAATTTGCTGCCGTAATAACCCGGATTCACGGAAAGGAAGAGCAGTATGTCGATGTCCTTGAAATACGGTTCGACCTTCGATACGGGCGTCTCGGGATTTATCGCTATCCCGGCCTGCATGCCCTGCGCGCGAATATTCTTTATGACCGCGGCGGGGTCTTCCTTCGATTCGTAATGGAAGACTATCCTGCCTGCGCCGGCATTTTTGAACGGCGCGATGTAGCTCGACGGGTCCTCGACCATGATATGTATCTCGAGCTCAAGCCCGGTCCTTATCTTCGCGAGGTCCGCGGCCGATATGCTCTTAGACGGCACGAATTTCCCGTCCATGATGTCCACCTGCACCAGGCCGCAGAAACCCTCCGCCTGGCGGATCATCCTCTCCAGGTCCGCGGGCTTATCGGTGAGCAGGGCCGGCACTATCTTCATCTCGTCTCTCCTTTGTTGATGTATTCCAGCAGGAATTTCGAAAGGTTTTTCGATGCCTTATCCGCCGCGCCCTTGAAACGCACCAATCTCGGGACTGAAAGGAACCCGAGGATCGAACGCGGCAATTCTTCCAGCAGCGTGTCGCTTACCGCCTTGACTGCCAGGAACCGGACTCCCGCCGCCGCGGCCGCTTCGGCCACGCCGGAAGATTCCATGTCCACGGCTATCGCTCCTTCCCTGCGGAACGCGGCCGTCTTATCTTCGCAGGTAAATAGGGGTTTCGCCGAGCAGAAGAGCTTGCGGTCCTTAAGGTCGGATACTATCACATCGCCTATCTTCAGGCCGTCCGCAAGCGCGCCGCAAAAACCCGCGGATATTATAAGGTCCGGATGATATTCGTTTATTATGCGTTCGGCCGTCTTCTTGGAATTCTCCGCTCCCATGCCGCTCCTGGCGATCACGATCCCGCCTTCCTGCGCGGACACCACTTGCGGCAGGGACCCGATAAAACCTATCCCGAGCCTCTTGGCGAAAGGGCGCGATTCCCAGTAAAGCGCGAATATAACTGCGGCCCTGGTGTTCATTTCTTGCTTATGTTCTTCAGCCTCTTCTTGACCTCTTCTATCAGTATGTCCGGCGTCGAGGCGCCCCCGATTATCCCGACCGATTTGATGCCCTTGAACCTCTTCGGGTCGAGGTCCTTGGCGCGTTCTATCTGGATCGTATTATCGTTGTATTTCTGGCACAGTTTTTTGAGCTTGATCGTATTCGAGCTGTGATGGCTTCCGACGACTATCATCAACCCTGTCTTCTGGGCAAGCTTGACGGCGTCCTCCTGCCTCTTCCTTATATCCGCGCATATCGTGTTCACTATCTTTATCTCGTGTGAGACCTTCATGACTTCCGCCACGACTTCCCTGCAGAGCTCTATCGAATGCGTCGTCTGGAATATGAGGCCTACCTTGTTCTTGAGCTTGGACGGGTCTATCTCCTTGGGGCTCGAGACGACGAGGGCTTCGTTCTTCAGGTGGCCCAGTATCCCCTTTATCTCGGCATGGGACTTGTCGCCGACTATAACGACCTGGTAACCCTCCTCTTCGATCTTTTTTGCCGCCACCTGCGCCTGCCTGACGATGGGGCACGTCGCGTCGACTATCTCTATCCTCTTCGCGTCGACCTTTGCCCTTTCGGCAGGGGAGATGCCGTGCGCCCTTATGATGAGCGTCCCGTCCTTCACTTCGTCAATGCTTTTTATCTCGGTCAGGCCCCTTTCGGAGAGCTTCCTGGTTATCGTGTCATTATGGACGAGTTCGCCGTTTATATACGCGGGCACTCCCCTGGAGAGCGCCTCTTCCGTCAACTTGACTGCGCGGTTGACTCCGAAACAACATCCTATCTTCTTTGGGGTCAATATCTTCATCTTCTTCCTCCGGTATTTACGTATCCTTTCGAACGGAACCAATCGACGGCCTTCCTTAAGGCGGTTTCGATATCGCCCTGCGGCAGGCCAAGCTCCCTGACCGCCTTGGATGAGTCGAACGCGAAGGGTTTCGCGGCCAGCCTAAGGCCTTCCCATGGCACCGGCGGTTCCGTGTGCGTTATATTCTCCGATATCATTCCGCATATGAATCCCAGCGGGAGCAGCGGCGCCACAGGCAGTTTTACCCTCGGCGCCGGAATACCCGTTATCTTCTCGAGCATGGCGAACAGCTCCTCGAGAGTAAGGTTGTGCGCGCCCAATATATAGCGCTCCCCTTTCCTCCCGGTCTTTTCGGCTGATATATGCCCCGCGGCGACGTCATCGACGTCTATATAATTCAAGACCGTCCCTATATAGGCGGGCAGTTTCCCGTTCAGGTAGTCGATTATCATCTTCCCGGGAGGCGTCGGCTTGAAATCGCCGTCCCCGACAGGCGTGGTCGGGCTCACTATAGTGACGGGCAGGCCGTTCTTAGAATAGTTTACCGCTTGCTGGAAAGCGAGGAATTTCGAACGGGTATAATGGCCCGGCATGTCGCGCAGGCCCAGCCCCCCGCTGTCCTCATTTCCCGGGTCCTTCTTCGTGCCGCCTTTCATTATCGCAGCGGTATTCGTATATACGACCTTCTCGACCCCTTCTTCGAGGCAGGCCTGGAAGACGTTCTTCGATCCCTTCCAGTTTATATCGTATACGGCCTTGACGTCCGGGTACCAGAGGTGCGCGTAAGCCGCCATATGGTACACGGCCCTCGCATCCTTAACGGCATTCCTGACCGAGCTGTAATCCCTTACGTCGCCGCATACCATCTCGACTTCATACCTGGCCCCGTCCTCTTCCAGGTTGATCAGGTTCGTCTCCCTGCGGATAAAACAGCGCACGCGTTCGCCCTGCCTGAGCAGCTGGCGGACGACCCTTGAACCTATAAAACCGTTAGCTCCGGTCACGACTATCATTTTGGCGTCTTCCAATATATTATGAGCCCGAAACCCGCCCAGGCTATCTCGCGTATCCTTTTGACTATGCTTAGCGCGACGCCGATCTCTCCTCCTATGCCGAGGGCCGCCAGTACGGCATATCCGGCGCCTTCCTGCACTCCGAGCGCCGCCGGCACGAAAAAGAACGCGGAGTTCGCGGCCTTGAAAAATACCTCGATCACGAGGGCCTTGGCCCAATCGACCTGCACGCCGAGGAAATACATTATTATGTACACCTCTATCAGCCCCGCGAACCATCCGAGGAGATGGAATATGAATGAGAGGAAGAACCGGGGCCTTTCATTCGCGTAAAAATCGCTTATTACCCTGTCTATCTCCTCAAGGCTCGTCCTCTTCCCTTCCAGCGGATCGCTCAGCTTGAACTTGCGCGCCATCTTGAGCCCCAGCATGAACAGGCCCTTCTTCTGCAGGAAAAGGAATAGCACCAGCAGGACAAAGACCCCGGCGAACGTCCAGAGTATCCCTGTGGCGACCATGCCGCTGAACTTGAATATCCTAAGCGCGACTATTATGCCGGCAAGCAGGAAGACGACCTTGCTCAGGAACAGCGATGTCTTCGCAATGACAACGCTCGCGAGGCCGTCGACCATATCCACGCCGTCGCGTTTGCGCAGAACGAGCGCCTTGACCGGCTCGCCGCCTATGTAAGCGGTGGGGGTCGTATAATTGATCGCCTCTCCGGCCTGCCGCGCAAGGAAGAACCGCCAGAACGACGGCAGCTTTACCTCCCTGCGGAAGGCCCATCTCCATCCGGTCGTATCGAAATAATAAGTTATCATGTACGCGATGACGACTACGGCGATCTTCCAGTTGAGCGAGACTATCTGCGCGATGATAAGGTCCGGGCCCGACTTGAAGACGATCCATACGAAGAGCGCGGCCGCGAGGGCCAGTATTGCCTTCTTGAGTATTTTCATCTACTCCCGGCCGATCAGGTATTTGAAATTGACCGCAAGCAGTATGACACAGAAGAGGTTAGCTCCCGCCGCGGCAAGCCACAGCAGCACCTCCATCTTACCGAAAACGGCAAATATTATGACTACGAGCGAAAAATCCCCTATGGACAATACGTCGATAAGCTTGTCCCAGAAGCTGAGCTGCTTGGCGGCGCCGCCGGGCGCCTTGGGCATGCCGTGTATCGCGAGGCCGTAATTTCTTGTCTTCTGGAGGATCACAACGAAGAACGACAGAAATATGCCTATCATCGCCGCGATGCCCGCGATGAATATTACCGGATTCTCGTTCTGCCGGTATACCCCGAGCATTATGCCGCCAAACCCGATGACGTGTACGACATAATCGACCATCGTATCCAGCCAGCTTCCGAGCTTAGACGACAGGCCTTTAGCCCTCGCGACTTCCCCGTCGCAATTATCGAGCACATAAAAAAGCTCGAAGAAGAGCGCCCCTATGATGAAATTCATCCTGCTGCCGATACAGAAGAACAGAAAAGCGACGAGCCCGGCGGCGCCGCTCATCAGGGTTATCGAATTAGGGTGCAGCCCCGATTTGACGAACAGGCCTGAAAGCGGCTCACTTAAGATCCTGTTTATGCTCTTCATCCCAACCCTCCCGAGATTATCCGCGCTTTCTCTATGTCTTCAGGAAAATCTATCTCCGTCCATCTTAGCCCCGTCACGTCCTCTATGCCTGCGCTGACGCGCAGGCAGAAATCATCGAGCGCCATCTCGTAGTCGCATAAGCGGCTCAGGCAGATCTTCTTCTCGAGCGCCTTTACCAGCTCCTCCGAGTACTTGGAAGATACCTTGCAGAAACCGACCCCTTCCCCGGCGCTGTCGTGCTCCCTCGTGACCTTCCGCGCGATCTGGACCACCCTGCCGCCCAGGGAAGCGACCTTCATCTCCTCGCCGGTGTCCTTGGAACTTCTATCTACCAGGAAGCAATTGGCGTTCTTCGAGTTGGCGAGCCTTGCAAGGACTTCCCTCTCAAATATGACATCGGCGTCCATAAGCAGGACGTCATTCCCGGCGATCTCCTGCCTTGCTGCATATAATGAAAGGATGCTCCCCAGTTCATAATCGGGGTTCGTTATGTATTTGCACGCGGCCGTCTTGTATTGCTTGCCCACGAGGCCGGTTATCATCTGTTTTAAATGGCCGACAACTATCGTCACGTCCGTTATCCCGAGGCCTGTCAGCGAATCGAGCATGCGCTCGAGCACGGCCCTGTCGCCGATCTTGATGAGCGATTTGGGCATCTTGTCGGTCAGCGGTTTCAGGCGGTTGCCTATCCCTGCGGCCAGTATTACGGCTTTCATGCCTTGAATATGCTCCTTACCGCAGCGATGAGCCTGCGGCCCTCGCCTCCGGATATCTGTCCCATGTTCGCGATCCTGAATATGGTCTTCTTTAGTTTCGACTGGCCGGCGTATATGATAAATCCCCTGGACTTGAATTCACGATGCAGCTTTTCATATGTGATGCCCTCCGGAAGGCGCAGTGCCGTAATAGTGTTCGAACGGTACGCGGGGGCTATAAGGTACTCCAATCCCGCGGCCTCGAACGCCCGCCTGAGGCGGAGCGCGAGCGCGCGGTATCTCCTGATGCGGTTATTCACGCCTTCCTTAAGGAGTTCGTCGAGCGCCGCGTCAAGCGCGAGGAAAGACTGGACCGCCGGGGTGAACAGCGGGACGCCCGCCTTCTGCCCTTTCAGGTTTCCGGGCAGGTCGAAATACAGCGACCGCGGCGATATTTTTTCTATCATGGCAAGCGCCGACTTTTTTACAAGGACAAATGATACGCCCGGTATGCTTTCTATGCATTTATTGGCGGTCCCGACGCATATATCCACACCGCACTTCGCGAAATCCAGCTCTTCTCCGCCGAGCGCGCTTATCGAATCGAGCAAATATAGTTTCTTATATTTCCTGCACAGCCTTCCGGCCTCATTTACCGGGTTCAATATCCCTGTGGACGTCTCATGATGGACCATCGCCACGACCGCGATAGATCTGTCGGACCTGAGCTTTTTTTCTACGGCTCTCAGGCCGGGAACCTGCGCTATATCAGACTTCGCGTCTGCGACGTTTATTCCGTGGCGCCTCGCGATCTCGGCTATCCTTTCGCCGTATATACCGTTATTTATAACAAGTATCTTCTTCCCGTGCGGGACGGAAGAGACCACGGCCGTTTCGAGAGCGGCTGTGCCGGAACCTGTTATGAACACGGCGTCGTAGGACTTCGCTATCGAGAAAGCGCGCAAAAGTTTTTTCGCGCATCCGGTCATCAGCGAGGAAAATTCGGGTTCACGGTGGCAGATATCGGGCGACAGAAGCGCCTTCCTGACCTTTTCTTTTATATTTACCGGGCCCGGATTGAGCAGCACATATCTCTTCATGATCTCTTGAACCTCGCGGCTATTTCAGGCGGTTTTATATCGACGCGCGGGACTTTTTCCGAAGGGTCGCGCGCGACCTTTAGCAGAAGGAAATGCGGCCCGTCCTTAGCCAGGCAATCCTTGAACGCCGCCGTAATGTCCTCCGACGGGCCCTTTTTTACAACATTTTTTATTCCGCAGCCCTTCGCGGCTCCGGAGAGATCTATCGAGGATGATATCGTCGGCTGGCCGCCGGTAGAGTCGTAGCACTCGTTATCGAGGACGACATGGATAAGGTTCTTGGGGGATATTTGCGCGATCATCGCGAGGATGCCGAGGTTCATGAGGAGGTTCCCGTCGCCGTCGAATACGACCACCTTTTTGCGCGGGTCAGCGATCGCGAGCCCGAGCCCTATTGAAGATGCCTGCCCCATCGAGCCGAGCATATAGAAATTCCGCGGCCTGTCCTTCGCGTTGAAGGTGTCGCGCGATATGAAACCGTTCGCACAGACGACATATTCGTCTTTTATCGCGGATAAGAGGCCGGCGATGGCGTCGCGCATTATCATGAGACGGCCCCCTCTTTGATGAAGACAGCGTAGGGTTTGCCATCCTTTATATGCCTGTCGGCCTCGGCAAGCGCCGCTTCGATTTCCGGCCCGTCACAAACCTTCGAGCGTATACCGATAGTCTCCATAAGCTCCACACAGTGCTTTCCCATTACCAGGTGTTCGGGCGCATCCTTGCCCGCGAAACCGCGGAAACTTATTATAAGGAGTACCGGGATGTCATATATGAGGTTGAGGCTCGTGAGGACGTTCAGGGAATAGCCGATGCCGGAATTCTGCATCAACACGCACGGTTTCTTGCCGCCGAGATAAGCGCCTGCCGCGAGGCCCAGGGCGGTATCTTCCCTTACCGACGGGATATAGCCGTCCCCGAGCGCCTTGATCATGCCCCCGAGCAGGGAACACGGCACACCGGTAAAGAAATCGAACCCGAGCCCGTTAAGGCTTTTCTTCAGTCCCTGTGCATCCATATCGCTTCCTTCAGGCAACCCTCGCGAAATTCTTGTAGATTATCTCGGATATCTCTTTCTCGAGGTCATGCAGGAATTTCAGCTCTTTATCGGCCTTCTGGTATTCGTCTATCCCCATATACCGGAGGAAATCCCTGACGCCCATATCGACTATCTCGTAGGGAATGGCCGGCTCGCCCATCTCTCCGAGCCTTATTATAAGCGCCTTCATCAGGGCCTCGGGCTTCAGCGTCACGTTCCAGACCTTGCTCTTCGCTATCTCCTTGCGGAACGGGACAATGTTCTCCGGCTTGTAGAAATCGCCGCGGAACTTCATATAATCTATCTTCGACCAGAAATCCCACTGCGCCGAGCAGAGCGAGCATGTCGGCAGGAATATCTGGACAGGGTTATTGTAGGTGTCGAAATACGTGTGCGAGAGGAGGCTCACCGCGGCCGAGAGCTTGTCGGTCGATATCTTCGTGACCCTCTCGTCTCCGACGACATCGCGCGCGTCATCGAGCAGTTTCAGGAATCCGGGGGTCTCCTCGCCTATGCGCGTGAAGGCGTATATCCTCTTCTCTATCCTCTGCCTCTTCGCCGCTTCCTTCACCGGAACGCTGTCGTATTCCTTTTGCAATTGCGCGGTCTTCTCCGATATGAACTTTCCGAGCGCCGCGAAATCCCTCTTCACGACTTCCGGCCTTTTGAAGAGCTCGAGCGTGACATCGAGGAAATCAGGCTGGTTCTCGAGTATATGCGCGTAGACCCTGTGGAAATGCGCGGGTTTCTGGTCGATGACGGGTATTACCGAATATATCGCGGCGCCTACGTCGAGCTTGCTCGAATCGAGCAGCCTTGCCGCCAGTACCATATGAGATCCCCAGTCCATATCTTTGCCCTTTCTGTTATATGTGGCTTAATCCTATGTGAACTGCCATCCTATTAACTTCATTATATCCATGAACGACTTTCCTTCGAGCACGCTTGCCGGCTCGAACCCGCAATGGACCGCGCATTCGGCGCAGCGGGGGTTCTTGCTCCTGGCCCCGTACTTTTTCCAATCGGTCTTTTCGATAAGCTCCTTATACGTCGCTAAATGCTTGTCCGCCAGCTGGTAGCACGGCGAACGCCAGCCGAACGGGTTGCGCGTCGGCGTGGACCACGGAGCGCAATCGATATCGCGTTTGCCCTGGACAAATTCTATATATAAAGGCGAGCCGAGGAAATTATACTTCTTGAATTCCGGCTCGAGTTTCCTGAAATACTCGGCAAGCTCCTTCTTCCTGAAGAAGAACGCGTCGCCGACGTGCACGTACCCGTACGCGGGGGATATCAGGAATCCGTCCACTTTAAGCTCATGCAGCGTCTTGAACAGCTGTTTAAGCTCGTTTATATCGGTCTGCCTGTATATCGTAGTATTCGTGCACACGAAGTAACCCTTCTTTTTCGCGGCCTTCACCGCTTCTATGACCTTATTGTATGCACCCTTGAGCCCGGTGATCGCGTCATGGGTCTTCTCGAGGCCGTCTATATGGAAGTTCACCATCAGGTTCTCGCTCGGCTTCAGGCGCGGCATCTTGTCCTTGAACAGGAGCCCGTTCGTGCAGAGATAGATATATTTGCCTTTTTTGGTCAGCCTGCTGATGAGCTCCTCGATATGCGGATACACGAGCGGCTCTCCGCCGCAGATCGATACGATCTGCGCGCCGCATTCGTCGACCGCCTTCATGCATTCGTCGACGCTCATCATCCTGTTGAGGCCTTCCTTGTACTCCCTGATCCTGCCGCAGCCCTCGCACGCGAGGTTGCACATGAAGGTCGGCTCGAGCATCAGGACCAGCGCAAAACGCTTTTTGCCCCTTATCTTATTCGATACTATCTGTTTCGTTATCTTTGCCGTAAGGCCGGGTTTAAATCTCATTTTTATTATACCTTTAGTTTTCCGCGTGCTGCGGCATATTCCGATAGCGCGATAAGCGGGAAGATCACGGAATATAACTCATAGCGGAGATAGCATACCCTCGGGAATCCGGTCCCCGTAAAACAGGGCTCTTCCCAGTTGCCGGTGATATCCTGTACGCCGACGAGGTACTCGATGCCGCGCTCGACCGCGCCGCTCTCGAGATCGCCCGCCGCGAACAATGTAAGCAGCGCCCACGCCGTCTGCGACGCGCATGACTGGCCCTTACCTTTCCTGAAAGGGTCTTCATAGGTCACGGGCGACTCGCCCCAGCCCCCGTCGTCGTTCTGCACGCTGCGCACCCATTTCGCGGCTTCATCAAGTTCCTTTTTGCACGATCCCGCCGCGCCGAACGAGAGGCCGCGGCATGC
>JBAYMW010000045.1:0-10401 GCA_041663405.1 Candidatus Omnitrophota bacterium
ATCAAACAGAACGCCTGCGCGAATGGCGGCGACCTCACGATACAGGCAAGCATGATGGCAATGTCAGACTCCTTCTACCTCGAAAATTACTCAAGCTCTATGAAAGGAACGTTGAATGTGCTCGGAGGAATAATACAAAAGGAAAGGGGCGCCGTAGGCACTTTTAATACGAGCACTAACAATAAAGCCAGCGGGTTCACGAAGAATTACGTATACGACGAGAGGCTCAGGACCACGCCGCCTCCCTTCTTCCCCACCACCGAAGACTTCATACCCGTATCGTGGAGGGAGCAATGACAAGGAACCGGGTCCTGATAGCGGGCGCCTTTTTCGTGCTCGCGCTGCTGGTCCTGCTGCCGTTATGGCAGCCGCGGGAGAAGGCGGAGATACAGGACACCTCTCCCGAGGTGCAGGCCGTAATACCTGAGGCGGGCAGGTACGAACTGGCACCGAGCACGCAGAGCGCGGTGGAATTACCGTCGGAAGCGTCATCCCGGGATATCGTGAATACCGTTACGGCAGACCCGCAGAAAAAGACCCCGAGGAAACCAAAACCCGCAGAAGTGGAACCGGAAGACCCCGGTTATGATTCGGTAGACCCGGGGCTCGTGCAGCCGCCTCCGAAATTACCGCCGGCGGAACAGCTTGATAACATGCAGAGGCGGGGAATAGTAGCGTACTGACCGTCCTATTCTACCGGGGCGCCCGCAACATTATCGACCCTTATAACGCCCGATTCGTCCACAAAGAAGACCCTCACGCCTGATATGTTAGGCGTAACCGGGGATGCCGTGCAGCCATACTGGCTCGCGTTTACAAGGCTATAAACAAAAGTATAGCCCTGCTTTGTCCCCCCTCCCAAAGTCGAGTCGATGTAAGGCGGGTTATCGCCGCTCAATACGGCGAGATTCGGAGGGTATGTCGAGGGGCTCTGCATCGCGCGGTAACTTTCGCACGCGGTGCTTATGGTCCTTATCGAGGATATCGCGGAGGTCTCATTGGCATTCACCCTCGCCCTGATAAATCCGGGTATCGCGATAACAGCCAAAATAGTGATGATCGAGACCACTATCATGATCTCGACCAGAGTGAAACCCGCTTTACGCGAACCCTTGTTATCCATTAACGGATAGTTTATATTCATGGCATTAAAAAGTCAAGCGCCCAGGCAGGCATCATAATGAAAAGAGACGGGACCTTTTCCCGTCTCTTTTTCCAATCTCTTACGCCCGAAGATTATTCGATCGGGTTGCCTGCGGCGTTGGTCAGCCTTAAAACACCCGATTCATCGACAAAGAACGTCCTCGAACCGGTCACGTTCGCCGTTACAGGCGCGCCCGTGCACGTGTACTGGTTAGCGCTTACCAAGGCATACGTAAACGTATAACCCTGTTTAGTGCCGCCAGCCAAGGTCGTATCGATGTAAGGGGGAGTGGCTGCGCCCAAAGCTGCCAGGTTAGCCGGATATGTCACCGGGCTCTGGGCAGCCCTGAAACTTTCACAAGCCGTGCTTATCGTACGAAGCGATGCAATAGCAGCCGCCTCGTTCGCGTTGAGTCTTGCACGTAGCAAGTTGGGTATAGCTATCGCCGCTAAAAGAGCTATAATAGCAACCACGATCATGATCTCAACGAGCGTAAAGCCCTTCCTTCTCACTAGTGTTCTCATCTCTTTTCCCCTCCTTTCCTCCTTGATTGGGACTTTCCTTATCTCAAACTCATCTCTAGTTAGAGTATAACACAAACGGTATTCGTGTCAAGCACTCTATTTTGCGACCACCTGTATAAGCTTCACTATGGGCAGGAACATCGACACGACTATTCCGCCGACTACGATCCCGAGGAACGCGATTATAAGAGGCTCTATGAGGCTGGTCAGCCCCGACACCGCCGCGTCAACCTCGCTCTCATAGAAGTCGGCGACCTTGCTGAGCATCTCCTCAAGCTTACCAGTCTGCTCGCCTACCGATATCATCCTCGTCACCATCGGAGGGAACACCTTGCTCGCGGTAAGCGGCTGGGCTATCGACTCCCCTTCCTTTATACTGAGCTTGGTCTGTATGACGGCCTGTTCGATGACCTTGTTGCCGGAGGTCTTTCCGACTATTTCAAGCGCCGTCAGGATCGATACGCCGCTCTTCTGCAGGGTCGACAGGGTACGGGCGAACCTCGCAACCGCCACTTTCCTCAGCAAAGGGCCTATCACGGGGATCTTCAAGAGCAATTTGTCCCAGGCAAGCGCGCCTTTATCGGTCTTGATCAACCTTGAGATAAGGAACACCAACACGACGATCGCGATGATCACTAATACTATCCATTTTCTCATGATATCGGATATCGCTATAAGTATGAGGGTCGGCACAGGCAGGGATACGCCTATTGTCGAGAATATGTTCTTGAACGTCGGCACTACGAAGATTATCAGGAATGTGGTTATGGCTATAGCCATGAATATTACCACCGCGGGATATATGAGGCTGGATTTCACTTTCCTTATGAGCGCGATGGTCTTTTCCATGTAAATAGCGACCCTGTCGAGTATCTCGTCCAGGTTGCCGCTCGATTCGCCGGCCCGGACCATATTAATGAAGAACGGCGAGAAGACGTTCGGCTGTTTGCTCAAGGCCTCGGAGAGGCTCAATCCGCCTTCGACGTTATCGCGGACCTTCCTGACTATGTTCTTGAAGCCGGCTTTCTCCATCTGGTCCTGCAGCGCGTCAAGGGCGCCCACAAGAGGAATGCCCGCGTCGACCATAGTGGCGAGCTGCCTCGAGAAGATCACGAGATCGTCCATCGACGCTTTATCCCCGCCGATAGACGCCGTGGCCTTGAACTTCTCCTTCGCCTCCTCGATCGAGATTATCGTAAGTTCCTTCTGCCTGAGCGTATCGACAAGCGCCATGCTGTTCGCGGCATCCATGGCGCCGCTTATGCTCTTGCCGTCCTTGTCCTTCGCCGTATACTTGAAATTAGGCACTTACTCCTCCGATGTGACCCTAAGCACTTCCTCGACCGTAGTGTTGCCGAGCGCGAGGTTCTCCAATGCCGCCGCCCTGAGCGTCAGCATGCCTTTCTCCTTTATAGCATAATCTTTTATCTTATCGCTATGCATCCTGTCAAGTATCATCTCTTTTATCTTGTCATCGACTACAAGGTTCTCGAGGATCGCGAACCTGCCGAAGTATCCGGTGTTGTTGCATTTCGCGCAGCCCTTCCCCTTATAGAACGTCGCCTTCGTCTTTTCGCTATATCCTATTTTAGCGAGGATCTCCTTGGATATCTCCACCGGTTCCTTGCAATTCGAGCAGACGCGCCTCATGAGCCTCTGCGCGCATATGAAGACGACGCTCGATGCGACCAGGAACGGTTCGATGCCCATATCTATAAGCCTCGTTACCGCGCTCGGCGCGTCGTTAGTGTGCAGCGTCGAAAGCAGCAACTGCCCCGTCAGGGACGCCTTGATCGCGATGTCGGCGGTCTCGAAGTCGCGGATCTCGCCGACCATCACTATGTCCGGCGCCTGGCGAAGGAAAGCGCGCAGGCCGTTCGCGAAGGTCAGCCCTATCTCGGACTTGACCTGGACCTGCGTTATGCCCATAAGTTCGTATTCGATCGGGTCCTCTATCGTGACGATGTTCTTCTCAGGGGTGTTGAGTATGTTCAATATCGAATATAGCGTCGTCGACTTTCCGCTTCCGGTGGGCCCTGTGACAAGGAACATTCCGTAAGGCTTAGAGATGGCCTCCCTGAGCTCCTCGAGCGTCTTGGGCAGGAACCCGAGCTTCTCCGGCGAAACCTTTATGCTCTGCTTGTCGAGGACCCGGCAGACCACCTTTTCGCCGTGGACCAGCGGCAACGTCGAGACCCTGAAATCTATTTCGCGCTCGTCCATCCTGACCTTGAACCTTCCGTCCTGCGGGAGCCGCCATTCCGTGATGTCCATGTCGGACATGATCTTCACCCTCGTGAGGACCGCGGCCTGGTTTGATTTCGGAAGGTGCAGGAACTCGGTAAGCGCGCCGTCTATCCTGTAGCGTATGCGCATATCTTTCTCGAGCGGTTCTATATGGATATCCGAAGCCCTGCGCTTCAACGCTTCGCTCACTATGACATCGACCATCTTCAGTATCGGGGCCTTCTGGCTCTCTATGGCCAGCGAGGATACGTCGTATCTCTCCTCGTCCTCATTATCGGACATGACCTCAATTTCATCGGAACCCACGTCCTGCATTATCTTGTTTATCGAGAGCATCTCTTCGCCGTAATACGTCGCGATCGCTTCCTTGATGTCCTTATCGGTGGCAAGCACGGGGTCTATCTCGTACTTGGTCAGGATCTTCAGGTCGTCTAGCGCAAAAATATCGAGAGGGTCCGACATCGCGACCGTCATGCGGCTGCCTATCTTGGATACCGGTATGACGTGGTAAAGCCGGGAGACCTTTTCCGGCACGAGCGAAATTATCTCCTTGTCTATCTTATACTTCGAAAGGTTTATCGGGGTTATCCCGAACTCCTGGCTGAAGACCGAAAGCAGTTCGTTCTCGTTGACGAGGCCTTTCTCCACAAGGATCTTGCTGAGGTTGCCGCCCCTTTCATGCTGCGCCTTGATCGCCTCGTCCAGCTTCTCCTTGGATATGAAGCCCTTGTTTACGAGCACATCCGCTATTTTATCCCTTAGGCTCTTTGCCATATCGTCAGTCCTGTTCGCCCAGCGTTACCCGGACGACCTCTTCGAGCGTAGTCGAACCCTCGAATACCTTCCTTAGCCCGGATTCCCTCAACGTCACCAGCCCGGCGCGGCGCGCCGCTTCATATATCTGCGTCTCATGCGCCCTTTTGGCTATAAGGTCCCTCAGTTCGGAGTTGATAGCCACCGCTTCCATCAGGCCTATCCTGCCCCTGAATCCGGTCTTATAACAATATTCGCAGCCCCTGCCCCTGTAGAATTTTATGTCCGCTGAGGGCACTTTTATCTTAAGCTTCTCGAGTATCGGCTTGGGTATATCGTATGACTCCTTGCAGCGCGGGCATACTTTCCTGATAAGCCTCTGCGCCCCGACCATCACCACCGATGAGCTGATAAGGAACGGCTCTACCCCCATGTTTACGAGCCTCATGATGACGCCGGTGGCGGTATTCGTATGCAGCGTGCTCAACACGAGGTGGCCCGTCAGGGCGGCCTTGATCGCGATATCGACGGTCTCAAGGTCCCTGATCTCCCCGACCATTATGACATTAGGGTCCTGGCGCAATATGGACCGCAGGCATGCGGCATATGTTAGGCCTATATTCGCGTTTATATTTACCTGGTTGATGCCCGGCAAAAGGTACTCGACCGGGTCTTCTACGGTGACAAAATTCTTCTCCGGAGCGTCTATGTTCTTGATCACCGAGTAGAGAGTGGTCGTCTTTCCGGAGCCGGCAGGCCCGCACACGAGGATCATGCCATGGGGGCGCTTCGCGGCTTTCTTGAGAACTTCAAGCGGCTCCTTCTCGAAACCCAGCTTGTCGACATCGAGCATAGCCTGCGACTTATCGAGGATCCTCAGCGCGACCTTCTCGCCGAAAGCCGTGGGAACGGTCGAGACCCTGAAATCGACCTCCCTGTCCTGTATCCTTATCTTGAACCTTCCGTCCTGCGGGAGGCGGCGCTCGGCGATGTTAAGGTTCGACATGACCTTTATCCTCGATATCATGGCCGATTGTATCGTCCTCGGCAGCGACTGCGCTTCCCGGAAGGTACCGTCTATCTTATACCTGATGCGCAGCCTGTCTTCCATCGGCTCTATCAGGATATCGCTCGCCCTGGCTTTGGTGGCATCCATGACGACGGCGCCCGTAAGTTTGACGACCGGCGTATCGATCGCCTCCTTCATGTCATAGGACGCGTCTTCGTCTTTCTTCGTCGAGATAAGCTCTATATTCGTTTCTTTTACGAGGTCTTCTATCGTGGAGGTAGCCGCGCTTCCGTAATGCTGCTCTATCGCGGCCTTCACGTCATCGGCGGTGGTTATGATGGGGCTTATATCCATACCGGTCACGTTCTTTATATCATCGAGCGCGAAAACGTTGAGCGGATCGGACATCGCGACTGTAAGGATATTGCCCATCTTAGAGACCGGCATTATCTGGTAGTTGACGGCTATCTTCTTGGGTATGAACTTGGATATTTCGGGGTCTATCTTGTATTTCGACAGGGATATGGGAGGGATGCCGAGTTCCTGGCTTAAGATCGCCAGCAGGTCCCTTTGGTTTATGACGCCCTGGGAGACGAGGATGTCCCCCAAGGAACCGCCTTTATCCTTCTGGACCTGGAGGGCCTGATTAAGTTTCTCCTCCGAAATGGTGCCTTTCTTTATGAGTATCTCGCTTAGCCGTTCTTTTATTCCCGATGGCATAAGCTGTCAGGCTCTCCTATTTTTTATAAAACTTATCTATGCACTGCTTTATATCCGTCGCGGTGGATACGAATATCTGTATGGAACAGCCCGTCACGAGCTCGATATCCTCTATGGCCTGCGTGTTAAGCGGGTCGGCCATAGCTATCGTCACGGTGTTGCCGATCTTGTCTATGGGTATAAGGCAATACTGGCGCGCGACGTTCTCCGGCACCATCTTTATCGCCGCCTCATCCATATCGTAATTAGACAAAGGCAGGTACGGGAAACCGTACTGGACCGTTATCGCCTGGGCTATCTGTTCTTCCGTCACATAGCCGAGCCCGGCCAGTATCTGCCCCAGGAGCCCGCCCTTCTCCTTCTGGACCTTAAGCGCCTCGTCCAGTTGGGCCTGCTTTATGACTCCCTTCTCCAGGAGCAGCTGTCCTATCGTCTTCGTTATAACGCGTCTGGCTGAAGCCATATTCCCCTATTTCCTAAAAAGCCTGTCAAGGTCGTCCGGATCCGTGCTGCGCAGTATAGCGTCTTCATAGGAAATCATCTTCTTTGAATAGAGCTCAAAAAGGGTCTGGTTCATCGTCCTCATGCCTTCCTTCTGGCTCGTCTGTATCACGGAATAAAGCTGGTGCGTCTTGGCTTCGCGTATAAGGCTCCTTACGGCGGGCGTAGCTATCAGGACCTCGGTTGCCAGCACCCTTCCGTGGCCGGAGGCCTTCGGGATAAGCTGCTGCGCCATTATCCCAAGCAGGACGAACGAAAGCTGGACCCTCACCTGCTGCTGCTGGTGCGCCGGGAAGACGTCGATGACCCTGTTTATCGTCTGCACGGCGTCGGACGTATGCAGTGTCGAGAATACGAGATGCCCGGTCTCGGCTATATCCAGCGCCGCCTCGATAGTCTCGAGGTCTCTCATCTCACCGATAAGTATAACGTTGGGATCCTGCCTCAGGACGTGTTTCAATGACTGCGCGAAAGATTGCGTGTCGCTGCCGACCTCGCGCTGGTCCACGAGGGCCTTCTTGTTCTTATGCGCGTATTCTATGGGGTCTTCAATGATCACTATGTGGCAATTCCTCTCGGAATTGATCTTATCCACCATGGAGGCCAGCGTCGTCGACTTGCCGCTTCCGGTCGCCCCGGTCACGAGCACAAGCCCCTTGGGCCTCTTGCACAGGTCTTCCGCTACGCTTAGGGGCAGCCCGCATTCCTCAAAGCTCATGATATGCAGCGGCAGCAGCCTTACGGCCGCGCCGACATAACCCCTCTGCACGAAAACATTGACCCTGAAACGCCCGAGGCCCTCGATGCCAAACGAGACGTCAAGCTCGAGCTCGCGCTCGAACTTTTCGATCTGCTGCGGCTTGAGCATGCTGTAAGCAAGCCTCTTAGTGTCTTCGGCGGCCAGGACCGCAAATTCCGTTGCGACAAGCTTTTCATCTATCCTGAGCTGCGGCGGGGAGGAATACGATATATGGAGATCCGATGCTCCCTTTTGGACCATAAGTTTCAGCAGTGTCTCTATCTGGACGTTTACCATTGGCTCTCCTTAAGATTATGAGTTGACCAGATTCTTCCCGCGCGATTTTGCGTCGTTGAGCGCGGCCGAGGCCTTCTTTATTAACTCGTCGGCTGTAACACCGTCGATCGGATTCTCGCTTACCCCTCCGCTGACCGTGACAAAATTCCTCGGATAGCCCTGGCCCCCCGATATGCCGAACGCTTCCACCCGCTGCCGGAGCGCCTCGGCTATGGTATTGGCCTGTTTCTTGTTCTTCTCCGGCAATATGACCGCGAATGTGTCGCCGGTAAGCCTGCCGACCCTGTCGACCTCGGTGATATTTGATTCGACGACCTTGCCGATCTTCTTGATCGTCTCCTCGGACGCGAGCTCGCCGTTGATATCCCTGTACAGGTTAAGGTCATCAATATTGAACAGCAGGAAAGAGCAGGGGCGCTGGTACAATACGGCGCGCCTTATCTCCTCTTCCAGGCGGTTAAGGATGAACTTTTCGTTGTAGAGGCCGGTAAGCTCGTCCTTTATCGCGAGTTCCTTGGCCTTGTTCGTCAGCAGTTCGTTCTCGACCGCGATCGCAATCTGTTTCGCGAAAAGTTTTATGAGTTCTACATCGTCGTCCTTATATTCAAAATCCGTAGCGGGGTTGCCGAAACCGAGAAGCCCGAAACCTATGCCGTGCGCGACGACCGGAAAGAGCACACAGTTCTTCAGGCCGAAGACCTTCAGGAACTCCTCCATATCCGGCGATGATTTAGAGCGCCTGTCTATCACGGCGGTCTTGCCCTCGGCCATCAGCTTCCCGAGATAGCCGACACCCCTCTTGAGCCTGAAAGAGGAAAGCTCGTCCTTCAGGCCATGGCTTGCCTTTAACGCAAGCATCTCCTTCTCCTCGCTGAGCAGCAGGAAGACGGACGAATCGTCCGCAAGCTGGGCTATCTTGTCTATAACTATCTTTGTCGTCTCATCAAGCGGGGAACCCTGGGTTATCAGGCTGCTCACCTGCAGGAGGCTCGACAGCACGAGGACTTTCTTGCTTATCTCAACGTTTATCTCTTTGGTCCTCTCTCCGTAGGACCTCAATTCGTCCATATTCTCGCGTATGCGGCGCGTAAGCACGTTCAGGGTCGATCCGAGCTCGCCTATCTCGTCCTCGCTCCTTACGTTTATACTGCCCGACAGATCGCCCTTCGCGATATCCTTTGCCTTTATCGCCATATCGATGATGGGCGATACGATATCCTTAACGATCTTGAACCCGAGAAGCGCGATGACTATAGTGATGACCAGGACCGCCGAGACGTCCTTCAACTCGACATTAGGGTCACCTATGATGTTGAGGAACGGGAAGATATAGTTGAAAAAAAGGTAGACACAGATCGCGAGCGGGATAAAGGACATAAGACAAAAAGCGACGGTAAGTTTGTAGCGAAGGCCTGCGGGAACCAGTGACAGCTTCTTGATAAATCCGGCCATCTTTATCATCTCCCTTCCACTTTTTATTAATCCATAGGATTGATTAAAAAGTATACTCTTAACGTAATTAAGTGTCAAACATATTTATCTCAGTTCGATGAATTTCCAGGGCAGCTTTTCTTCTAAACCCCTTTGCCTCAATGAATAAGCGTCGGGATCTATGGATGCGTCCTTGAACGCATCCAGCCATCTCTGGAAGTCAAAATGCTCCCTCCAGCTGTCGAATTTCGCGCCTTTTTGCCACGCGGAGTGGATCGCTTTCGAAAGGGCCCTGTCCCCCCTGGCAAATACGGCCTCTATATAGCTCATCTCCGCATCATGGAAGCTGAATTTGATGCGCGTGCCCCTGGCCTTTTCCCTGATATAGCGCTGCCTCCTGAGGGCCTCATCGAAACGTATCATAGGCTCCCGTTCAAAGCGCGTATGCGGCTTCGGGACAAATATCGATACAGATACGTTTATGTCGGCAGGCCTCCCGTCCACCTTCCTGCGGACCTCCGAGATCTCCTTTGCCAGCCCGACAAGCGCATCGAGGTCGGAATCGTCTTCCTGCGGAAGCCCTATCATGAAGTACAGCTTAACGTTGAGCCACTTGTTCTTGAAGGCCTGGTAGGCGCATTCCTTCAGCGCCTCGACAGGTATATTCTTGTTAATTATCTTCCTCATCTTGTCGCTGCCCACCTCGGGCGCGAAGGTAAGCCCGGTATGCCTGCCGGATGAAAGCTCGACAGGGAAACGGCTCGTCATCTCCTCCACCCTTAGGGACGGAAAAGATACGCTGACCGCCCTTTCCCTGAAAGCCGCGGTAAGGGACGTGATTATCTCCATTATCTGCGGATGGTCGCCGGACGAGAGCGATACCAGCGATACCTCGTCGTAACCGGTATTCCTGTAGATCTCCTCAGCCAATTTAATTATTCTGCCGGCGGAGCGGAAACGGTTGGGGCCGTATATCGCACATGCCTGGCAGAAGTTGCACGCCCTCCTGCATCCGCGCATGATCTCCACCTGTATC
>JBAYMW010000046.1:0-10331 GCA_041663405.1 Candidatus Omnitrophota bacterium
AGCCTTACGTGGGACCAGCTTATGAGCCCGAACTTCAGGCTGCGCGTAACGAGGACCGGGGACAGGAATGTCACTATCGATGCGATGTGGATAAGGGTGGAGTACGAGATAGACACCAATACCGAATCGTGGTTCGACGGCTCTTACGCGGCCTTCCCGGTCACTTTAGGGGACGGCGTAATACAATCGGTATCGATCGCCGATGAGTCAGGAAAGGTCCACCTGAATTACGCGACGCAGGGCCTGCTGAGGTATTTAATGCAAGAGCGCGGGGTTGCCAGCGGCACAGCGAATACCGTCGCGACGAACATTGTAAATTACCGCGGCGCGGCGCTTACGAACCCGTTCGATTCCGTCGAGGAGGTGCAGCGGGTCACGGGCATGACCCAGGCGATATACGACGCGATAAAAGATTACGTGACGGTATATTCTTATATAAACCCGTATTCATACAGGCCGCCCGCCTCCGGAACGGCCTCGCGCGCCCCGATAAATATAAATACGGCCTCCCGCGAGGTCCTCGAGGCGGTTTTCGACAACCTCGCTCTCGGCACGGCCGACCCGGCAAGCCTGGCTACTGATATAATAAATGCCAGGGCCGTCTCGCCTTTTACGTGTTTTTATAATTGGGATACCGCCGTGACCACCGACTTCTACGGGTTCGTGACGGCGCGGTCTTACCTGAGCACATCCGGCAACCCTGACGAGCGGGACAAGGTCCTTGATACCGCCGATGCCTCATCGCTGATACCCGTCAGCGGTTCGGCTTCATACGTGAACACCGCCGCAGAATTTTGTTACGCGACACAGGCTTTTGAGGTACAATCTGTAGGCAGGGCAAAGGATATTGGTCTCAGGGTCACAACAAAGGTCAAGGACGACCCGCGTGATACGGGAAACATCAGGACATTCTATAATTATACGGGCGACACGACGGCGATAGGCCATCGCAGGGAAAAATTCGAATGATGAATATGGGGCAGAAGGGCGTATTCCTCGGCATTGATATCGGCAGTTCCTATATCAAGGTTATCGAGCTTGATGTGGGCGTCGTCGGCGAACCGGTCATAAGGAAAGCCAACCTCGTGCCTAAGTCCGAAGGCCTGGGCAAGGCGCTTGCCGGAATACAGCTCAAGGGGGCCAAGGCGATCGGTATAGTTGATTGCCCGACGTCCTGCCTGCGTTACTTTACCATCCCGAGCATGCCCGATGGAGAGCTCGGGGAGGCGATAAAATGGGAAGCGAAAGATAAGGTATCGTATCCTATCGATGAAGCGGCCATTGCCTACGAGACGGAGGAAGAGGAGGGCGAGGGCGGCCTGAAGAAACTGCGGGTGAAATTCGTCGCCTCGCCGAAGAAGTTCGTAAAGGCGATGATTGCGCTTATAGCGGAAGAGGGCGTAGATCCGGTCGCGATAACCGAGTCGCCGCTCGCGATAGAGAACGTCGCGAAGCGCCTGGGTTTAGAAGGAGACGCGGCCGCGGCTGTCATAGATATCGGCGCGGAATCCACCGGCATAAACATCATCAAGCACGGTTCGCTGAAATTCCACAGGAAGATCGGCTCCGGAGGCATCGCGATAACAAAAGCGATCACTTCCGTGCTGATAACGGAGCACGGCCGCGTGGAGCTGGACTATGAAGAGGCGGAGAACCTCAAGATCAAGTACGGGATACCGCCGATCCCGGGCGCCGAGGTCCTGGACGGCAAGATTAACAGCCAGCAGCTCATATCGCTCATAAGGCCCGCCACGGAACGGCTCGTGCAGGAGATAGAGCGCTCGTTTGAATATTACAGCGACGGTTCGCTCGGGGATAAAGTGAAGTCAGTCGTGCTTATTGGCGGCGGAGCTTCCATGAAAGGCATGGCGCAATTCCTGCAGGAGACGTTGGACATGCCGGTATCAATAGGCGACCCGTTCAAGGGCATTAAACTGGCGAATAACGCCGTCACGCCGGGCGCGGAACCGCACAGGTTCGCGGATGCGGTCGGTGCCGCGCTAAGCGAAGGAAAAGGGATAAACCTCCTGCCTTCCGAGATGAAGCACAAGACCGCCCGGACCTTCGGGAGGGCCGCCATGGAATCCGTCGTGGTTGCGGTCGTGCTTCTGCTCGTCTTTTCTTTTGTAGGCATGCACCTGCGCCTTTCGAGTTTTGAAAAGAGGATAAAATACGGCGAGAAGGAACTCGAGGCGATGAGGCCGCAGATACAGATCGCGCTCAACTATGACCGCCTGAAACAGGATATCGCGAAAAAAAAGGATTTCATCCATAAGATGCTGAGCGAGGAGCCTCCGTTGAAAGAAGTCCTTAAGGAACTCAGCAATAAGATACCCAAGGAAGCCGTGCTTACCAGCGTCAGGATAGACGACAAGGACCTCATCATAAAGGGAGAGATACTCGGCGAGGTAACAAACCGCGAGGAGGCCCTTTCGGCGATAATAGCGGCGCTGCAGGGCGGCCTCTTCAGCGAGACGACGCTGGTAAATGCGAGGATGAGCGAAGATACTAAGGCAAAAGCGGAGTTCGAGATAAAATGCGAATTCTAAACAGGATAACGCTCCCGACCGGAATGATCGCAAAAAAGAGGGTCATTATCCCCGTCGCGGCCGGGATCATCGCGTTTGCAGTGCTGTTCGCGCTCGTGCTCTCTCCGACGCAGAAGAAGATCGCGTCCAAGAGGAAGGAATGGAAGAGCCTGGAGGCGCAGCTATCCGAAAGCAGGGTGAAGCAGAGCATGTCCTACAAGATAGACAAGGCCGGCATAGAGGCCGAGGCCGCGCTGCTCAAGAGGAGGCTGCCGTCCAAGAGCGATACATCCGCGATAATCGACGAGTTGACGAGGAAGGGCAAAGCGCTCAATATAGAGTTCATAACGATAGACCCGCAGGAAGAGAGGAGCGCGACGCCCGGCTCCCGCCAATCGGCCGAAGGTTTCCGGTATTCCGTGATGCCGATAGATATAGACATGCGCGCTACGTTCAGGAGCACAGGGGAATACCTAAATGCGATCGATAACCTGGAGAGCGGGTTCGCGACGGTCGACAACGTGCAGATATCAAAGGACATCCGCATCTTCCCGAAATTGAAGGTCAGGATGACGGTCTCCACGTATTCTATAGAGGACGAGATTGGACAAAAATAAACGGCAATTTATGATCCTGGCGGCGGTCGTGGCGGTATTTTTCGTGTTCCTTCTCGCCGCTATGATCAGGCACAGGCCCGCTAAGAAGGCGGCGCCCGCGGCTGCCGCAATTGTTCCCGCGGCCGAAAGCAGGCCCCCGGCCGTTTCCGGGCCGGGCAAGAGCTCCTTCCCGTCATGGGGAAGGGACCCGTTCGCGGTCGGCAGCGTCCCGGTACAGGCTACCGGGGAACTTTCGCTGTCAGGCATAATCTGGGACGCGAAGAAGCCGGTATGCCTGATAGACGGGAAGATGCTTAAGGTAGGCGACGAGATATCGGGGGCTAAGGTAATAGAGATAAACAACGATACGGTTCTCCTTAAGGTCGGCGACGAGCTGAGGACCCTCCGGGTCGGGCGTTAACGCTTGACTTGGGTGTTGTCTTCTGCTATCATAACGCGTTGTGAAGCACAGGATCAGGAGAAGGTATCTATATTACCTTCTAAAGACAGCCAGTTTTATCTCGCTTCTCTTTCCGATTAAAATAAACAGGTTTATAGGCAGACGGATGGGGGAATGCGCCTTTTTTTTGGTCAGCGCACAGAGAAGGAAAACCGTCGACAACCTGAAGGTAGCCTTCGGGAGCGAGAAGTCCGCGCGTGAGATAAGAAGCATAGCCAGGGGAGTATTCAGGAACCTCGGGGAGAACCTCTTTGAGATGCTGAACTCCTCGAAGTTCACCTCCCGCAACATAGACAGATATGTTAAGGTAAAAGGCCTCGATATAGTCGAGAAGGCTCTTTCTCAAAAGAGGGGATTCATCGTCCTGTCGGCGCATTTCGGCAACTGGGAGCTGCTGGCCGGTTATTTCGGCCTGAAGAAATATCCCGTTAATGTGCTCGCCCGCCCGCTGCGTTATGAAAAATACGACAAATGGGTGAACGGCCTTCGCAGGGGCATGGGAGTCAACGTGATAATGCGCGATGAGTCTGCGAGGACGATACTGAGGTTTTTAAAGGACGGCCAGTCGATCGCGATACTTGCCGACCAGGATATATCTTCGCTTGACGGCGTCTTCGTGGACTTCTTCGGCCGCCAGGCTTTTACGCCGACGGCGCCGGTGATACTTGCGCTCGCGACGGCGGTACCCATAATACCGATGTTCATAGTCCGCGAGAAGAGCGGCCATACGATATACGTGGAGGAGCCGATAGAGCTCGACATAACCGGGAATAAAGATACCGATATCAAGGTCAATACGCAGAAGTGGTCGAAGGTCATAGAATCTTACATCAGGAAATATCCGTCACAATGGGTATGGGTCCACGAGAGGTGGAAGACCGAACCCGCTACTAAGGGCTGAAGATGAGGATAAAAAAATTTATGGCGGCGCTCCTTATAGCGCTGTCGTTTAACGGGTGCGCTGTGCGCAGCGATAAAGCCGTCAAGGAGCCCGTAGATGAGGACCCGGGGCTGTCCTCCACCGACCAGAAGGTCATGTCTTTCTCGCTTGCCGGATACGAGAAGAACGGCAGGAAGAAGTGGGAGGTCCAGGGCAAATCGGCGGATATCATGTCGGAGGTTGTGAACCTTACCGATGTGGTCGCGAAAGCGTACGGCGAAGAAGTGGACATGACACTGACCGCTGACAAGGGAGTCTTCAACAGGAACACGAGCGACGCCCATTTCGAATCGAACGTCGTCGTATCCGGGACCGACGGGACGAAGATGACGACTGACGAGGCCGACTGGAAGAACAACGACCAGAAGATCGTCACCGACAAGCCGGTAAAGCTCTATGCCGAATCAAAAGATGCTTTAGGGGGCGGCGGCGAGGGGAAGATGCCCACCACGATAGTCTGCGACGGCCCGATGGAGATAAATTACGGAAAGAATTACGCGACCTTCAGCACGAATGTAAGGGTCGACGACGAACGCGGGCAGATATTCTGCGATACCGCTACGGCATATTATGATCCCGGGACGAAAAAGGTATCGAGGATAGTCGCCAAGGGCAACGTGAAGATCGTCCGCGGCGGCAGCTGGACTTTCAGCGATGAGGCCGTGTACTTTGCGGCCGAGCAGAAGATCATATTGAGCGGTTCGCCTAAAGTCACGGTCTATCCGGAAGAGTCTAAGGCAGCAACAAAAGAGGTATTCTAGATGCACCTGCTTGAGACAAAGGGCCTGCGCAAGACATATAACCGCCGCCGTGTAGTCGACGGCGTGGATATATCGGTCAAGCGCGGGGAGATTGTCGGCCTTTTGGGCCCTAACGGCGCCGGGAAGACCACGACTTTCTACATGATCGTAGGCCTCGTAGAGCCCGACCAGGGAGAGGTCATCTTTGACAACCAGGACATAACGAACCTGCCGATGCACAGGCGCGCGCGCTGCGGTATCGGTTACCTCGCTCAGGAGCCGTCGATATTCCGCAAGCTTACCGTCGAAGAGAACATAATGGCTATTCTCGAGACGCTGAAGATATCCAAGAAGGAACGCAGGAAACGGCTCGAGATGCTGCTTGGGGAGCTCAGGATATCGCACCTGGCAAAGAATTATGCTTACACGCTTTCGGGCGGCGAACGCAGGAGGCTCGAGATAACCCGCGCGCTCGTGACCGAGCCGCTGTTCGTGTTGTTCGACGAGCCTTTCTCGGGCATCGACCCTATCGCGGTCGCGGAATGCCAGGAGATCATATGCTCGCTCAAGGATAAGGGTCTCGGAGTACTGTTGACCGACCATAACGTCAGGGAGACGCTCTCGATAACGGACAGGTCTTACATAATGGCGGACGGCAAGGTCCTTATATCAGGGACGGCCGAAGAGCTGATATCCGACCCGAAGTCAAGGCAGATATATTTGGGAGAGAAGTTTCGTATGTAGCAAGTATTCGTACGCTAATAAATAGCGGACTCATAAGGGGGTTAATCATGCAGGTTGTAATTACAGGAAGGCATTTTGACGTCACCGAAGGCATAAAGGCACATATTAACGGCAAGATAGAGAAGCTGAACCAGTTCCACCAGAACATCCTTGAGGCGCACGTTATCCTTGAGGTGTCGAAGTTCCACCATATCGCGGAGATCACCGTAATAGGCAAGCATATGAAATTAACCGCGACCGAGACGACCACCGATATGTACGCGTCCATAGACAAAGCGATAGATTCCCTTGATAACCAGCTGCACAAACTGCATGACAAGGTCAAGGAGCACAGGGTCAGGAGATCCTCCGGCAGGATAAGGGAGATAGCGACAAGGATCTGGGGCATCAAGGATTATTGGAAGAGCGAAAAGCCCGCATCCGGGCCGAGGATCGTCGAGACGAAACGCGTGGCGGAGAAACCCATGTCGGTAGAGGAAGCGGTTGAGGAACTGAAGATATCCAGCAGCGAGTTTATCGTGTTCAGGAACGCAGACGACAACAAAGTTGAAGTGATCTATAAGAGAAAGGACGGGGACTTCGGGCTCATAAAGGCCTGAAGCTTATTATTATGAAAGTAAAAAGCAAGGAATTAGCCGGTTCCCGCAGGGGTTTCGAGATAGAGGTCCCCGCGGAGACGATAAAGGAAAAGTTTGAAGAGATCTACAACGAGATAGAAAAATATGCCGAGATCCCGGGCTACAGGCCGGGCAAGGCCCCTCGCTACCTCGTGGAGTCGCATTACAAGGACAAGGCGGGCGATGAAGTGAAGAAGCGCGTCATAGGCGATTCCATAGTGAAGGCGGTCAAGGAAGCCGGCATAGAGACGATAGGCATGCCTTCCGTCACCGACATCATCTTCGAGTCGGGCAAGCCGCTTTCGTTCAAGGCGGAGGTCCATGTCCGCCCGGATATTAAGCTTAAGAATTACAAGGGCCTGAAGGCCTCCAAACAGAAAGCCCAGATCTCGACCGAGGATGTCGACAAGGTCATAGAGGAGCTGCAGGAGAGGCATTCGCAGCTGAAAGACGTTGCGGGACGCCCCGCGAAGGATAACGACTGGTGCCTCTGCGACGTCGAGATATCGGTTGAAGGCAAGCCGGGCGAGAAGAACGAGAACGTCTGGTTCCCGCTCACGCCGAAATCCACGAAGCCGGAGTTCCTGAGCCAGCTTTTGGGCGCAGTCCCCGGGGACACGAGGACCGTCAGCACGGTGCTCCCGGCGAATTACCCGAAGAAGGACCAGGCCGGCAAGCCCGCCGTATTCATAGTGACCGTCAACCAGGTCAAGGAGAAGTCCGCGCCTGTGATAGATGATGAGTTCGCCAAGGATATAGGCGGCTTCAAATCCCTGCTCGAGCTGCGCGGGAATATCCGCGAGGAGCTCACGAAAGCGAAGGAGCAGGAAGTAAGGTTCAAGATGGAAGAGGAGCTCATGAACCAGCTGATCAAATCGACCAGTTTTGAGGCGCCGTCCTCGATGGTCGACGCGGAAGCCGCGCACCTGCTGGGCGACGCGCAGCAGAGGCTCCAGTACATGGGCTATAAGATAGACGACATACAGAAGGAAGAGGCCGCGATGAAGGACAAGTTCCGCGATGAGGCGACGAAGAGGGTAAAGGCGTATTTCATCCTCGATAAGATCGCGCAGGGCGAGAACCTTTCCGCGGGCCAGGAAGATATCAACAAGCGCATAGAGCTGATGGCCACCCGCGCGAAGAAGACCTTCGAGGAGGCGAAGAAATACCTCGAGGAAAACGGCCTCATGGAAGACATCAAGGCCGAGATCGCGCAGGATAAGGCAATGGAATTCGTGGTCACGAACGCTAAAGTAGAGGAGGCCTGAGATGGCGGATAAGGAACGGTCGCAGATGCTCGTCCCTATGGTAGTGGAACAGTCAGGTCGCGGCGAGCGGGCGTATGACATCTATTCGAGACTTCTCAAGGACAGGATAATTTTCATCGGCACCCCGATCGACGATTACGTGGCTAACCTTATCATCGCGCAGATGCTCTTCCTCCAGATGGAAGACCCCGATAAGGACATAAACATGTATATCAACACTCCGGGCGGCGTTGTCACGGCCGGCCTCGCGATCTACGACACTATCCAGTTCGTGAAGCCCGACGTCTGCACCTATTGCATAGGGCAGGCGACATCGATGGGCGCGATACTGCTGGCTGCGGGCACGAAGGGCAAGAGGCTCGCGCTGCCGAACGCGCGCATAATGATGCACCAGCCATGGGGCGGGACGCAGGGCGCTGCGGCAGACATAAGCATCCAGGCGAAAGAGATATTGAGGATGCGCGACAGGATAGAAGAGCTGCTCGCGAAGCACACGGGCCAGCCGCTTGAGAAGATAAAGAAGGACACGGACAGGGATTATTTCCTCAGCGCCGAAGAGGCGAAGGCATACGGCATCGTTGACGAGGTCATAAAAGGAAAGAAGAAGTAGCCGAAGGATCCATGAAAAAAGAAAACCAATCGAAAGATTCCTTACCGCTTTTACCCTTAAGGGACATGGTCGTATTCCCGTTCATGACCGTCCCGCTGGTCGTGGGCCGCGAGAAGTCTATCGCGGCGGTCGAGGAGTCCTTATCCAAAGATAAGACGATACTGCTCTGCGCGCAGAAGTCGGTCAAGGTCGAAGAGCCCTCCGCCGATGATATATATTCCATCGGCACGGTCGGCCAGATCATCCAGTCCGTAAAGCTTCCCGACGGCTCATACAAACTGCTCGTCGAGGGGGTCTACCGCGCGCGGGTCATCAAGCTCTACGCGTTAAAGGGCTACCTGAACGCGGACATCGAGAACGTCCCGGTTCCCGCGGAGAAGACCATCGAGGTCGAAGCGATGGTGCGTTCCATGGTGAACCAGTTCGAGGAATATGTTAAATTGAACCAGCGCGTGCCTACCGAGGCGTATGCGACCATCGCGAACATAGCGGACCCGGACCAGATGGCCGATACCGCGGCCTCATACCTGACGATGCGCGTCGCCGAGAAGCAGGCGATACTCGAGATACTCGACCCGGTCGAGAGGATAAAGAAGCTTACCGAGGTCCTAAATTCCGAGATAGGCATCCTGCAGATAGAGAAGAAGATATCCTCGAACGTCCGCAAGCAGATCGAGAAGGCGCAGAAGGAATATTTCCTGCAGGAACAGCTGAAGGCGATCGAGAAAGAGCTCGGGCAGAAGGACGATTACAAGAACGAGCTTGATGAGCTGAAGGACAAGGTCAAGCAGGCCAAGATGCCGAAGGACGCGCAGGAAGTCGCGATGCGCGAGGTCGAAAAACTTTCCAGGATGTACCCGAGCTCTCCCGAAGCTACCGTATCGCGCAATTATATAGACTGGCTTGTGGCTATCCCGTGGTCGGTAAAGACCGAGGATAACCTCGATATAAAGAATGCCGAGAAGATCCTGGCCGAGGACCACTACGGCCTCGATAAGCCGAAGGAGAGGATACTCGAATACCTCGCGGTCCGCAAACTCGTCAAATCCATGAAGGGGCAGATACTCTGCTTCGTCGGCCCGCCCGGAGTCGGCAAGACATCGCTCGCTAAATCGGTCGCGCGCGCCCTCGGGCGTAATTTCGTGCGCGTATCGCTCGGCGGCGTCCGCGACGAGGCCGAGATACGCGGCCACCGCAGGACATATATCGGCTCGATGCCCGGCCGCATAATACAATCCATAAGGAAAGCGAAGTCGAAGAACCCCGTCTTCCTTCTTGACGAGGTCGACAAGATGTCGACGGACTTTAGGGGAGACCCCGCGTCCGCGCTTCTCGAGGTCCTTGACCCCGAGCAGAACTCGACGTTCTCCGACCATTATCTCGAGGTAGATTTCGACCTGTCGGATGTCATGTTCATCACGACCGCGAACTTCCAGGATAACATCCCTTTCCCGCTCCAGGACAGGATGGAGATGATAAAGATACCCGGCTATACCGAATACGAGAAAGTTAAGATCGCCCAGGGATTCCTGGTACCGAAGCAGATCAAGGCGAACGGCCTGAAGATAGAAGATATTAAGTTCACGCCGGACGGCATATTACGGATGATAAGAAGGTATACGCGCGAGGCGGGTGTGCGCAACCTTGAGCGCGAGATAGCGCGCGTATGCAGGCGCATAGCGAAAGAGGTCGTTAAGAAAGAGAAGGACCTGAAGATAAGGCTGACCGGCAGCCGCATTGAAAAATATCTCGGCCCGATGCAGTTCACCGAGCCGAAGAAGGAAGAGAAGAACGAGGTCGGCGTCGCCACGGGGCTCGCCTGGACCGA
>JBAYMW010000047.1:0-10128 GCA_041663405.1 Candidatus Omnitrophota bacterium
TATAATATTTACCGCCAGCGCCATCCGGCCGAGCCTTCCTGAAAACATAAAAGCAATGGGCGCGGATGATTGCATATTGAAGCCTTTCGACCCGGAAGAGTTGCTGGGAAAAGTGAAGAAATTCATAGGATAATCCGGATATCTTTAGTATAATCAACAAAAGGGGGGTGACTGCCATGAGCGCTCATAAACAAATTTCCGGTCATCTGAAAGCTTCCAGCTTTTTGCTTGGGTTTGGCGCCGTCCTGCTGGCGTTTGCCGCGCCCGCCCATGCGTTGACATATAATGTCTTGAACACGGGTGATGCCGGCGCTGACACGCTCAGGGCCGCGGTAACGAGCCTAAATTCAAGCGGCGTAGCGGGCACGATCGCATTCGGTTCAGGGGCGGCGGGCACGATCGCATTGGAAAGTAACCTGGATACCCTGGGCTTCGAGACGATCTTTAATACCTCCAATTACAACATCACATTGACCGGACATAACGGCGGCACTTCCGCAGGCAGCTGGTTCAAATTTGACGGGGCCGGCACCGGCACTTTTACTTTTGGCACCGGCACCGCATGGACTATCGGAGGCGGGCTGGTAGTAGGCGACAATGCTAACGGCTCGATGACCATCAGCGGCGGTGGTGATGTAACCAACGCCTTTACTTCATATGTCGGCGGAAATGCCGGCTCATCGGGCGCCGTAACCGTTACCGGCGCGGGCTCCACATGGGTCAATACCCAGGATACGTTCATAGGTTCCGGCAGTACCGGAACGCTGACCATCAGCAACGGCGGTGTGGTAAGCGATACATACGGCAATATCGGCGGTTTCGCGGGCGGGAACGGCACTGTTACCGTTACCGGCGCAGGTTCCCAATGGAACAACACCAACGACATTTTTGTCGGCAAGAACGATGACGGTGTATTGAATATCCTGGCCGGCGGCGTCGTGAACGACGATAAGGGGTTTGTCGCCAGCGAAGTCGGATCAACAGGTATCGTTAACGTTGACGGCGCTAACTCCAAATGGACCAACACCGGCGGGCTTACCGTCGGCAGGAACGCCCCCGGCGAATTGCATATCACCGACGGCGGCGCCGTGAGCAACACCTACGTAGATCTGGCCTACAGCGGTACCGGTATCGCAACAGTTGACGGCAACGGCTCCACATGGGACAGCGACGGAGACTTTAATGTCGGCAAAGCCAATACCGCCACATTGGATGTCACCGACGACGGCGACGTGATCAGCAATTTCGGTTATGTGGGCAGGGACGCTACCGCGAACGGTACCGCCACAATTGACGGCGCGGGCTCCACATGGACCAACGATTTTGGCCTTACCGTAGGTGATTCAGGCACCGGCAAATTGATCATTTCCGACGGCGGTTCCGTAAGCGTTACGGCCGGCGCCGGGACAACTACCATTGCCAGCGTCGGAGGTTCCACCGGCACGCTTACCATAGGCGCGGGCGGAGCGTCCGGTTCTATAAATACGGCGGTCATCAACGGAGGCAGCGGCACCGCGACCCTTAAATTCAACCATACCGATGCCGGATATACTTTTGCCCCTCAGCTTACAGGCAGCTTAAAAGTTGAGCAGAACGGCGCGGGCACCACGATCATATCGGGCAACAATACTTATACCGGCACCACCACGGTGAACGCAGGCACATTAAGGATCACCACGGCGACAGGGCTTGGAACGACAGCGGGCGCGACTTCCGTCGCCGACGGGGCGACATTGGACCTGAATGGGACTTTTGATGTCGACGTTGAAGCGGTCACCCTTGCCGAAGGCAGCACGCTTTCATCAAGCTCCGGGACAAACAGCATTTTGGGGACTGTTACAGTCGCAGGGACCAGCATCGCCGACGTCGCATCATCGCTTACTCTTTCGGGATCTGTCCTCGGTTCAACGGGCCCCGGCTTCCAGATCCTCGATAAGACCGGCGCAGGCACACTTACCCTGAGCGGCACCCCTGACAATACAAGCTTAGCCGTTACGGTCGATGCCGGCACGTTGATATTGGCAAAGACCCCGACGGATGCGGGTTTTAATGCCGCATCGCGCGTGGTCGTGAACGGCGGGACATTGCAGCTGGGCGGTACAGATAACCGCCAGATCTGGGATGTCGGCCTGGTAACGCTTAACGGCGGCACTTTCGACCAGAACGGCAAGAACGAGACTATCGGCACACTCGTGCTCAACGGCGGCACGATAAGCGGCCTGGGTACTTTGACGATCAATAGCGCGGCGGTCGATGCCAGGAGCGGTTCGTCGTCTACAATATTGGCGGGGACCCAGGGGTTGACAAAGACTACCGCAGGCACCGTGACCCTTTCAGGCGCCAACACCTATTCCGGAGCCACCGCGATAAACGCCGGTACACTGGTGGCCTCTAACTCCAGCGCCCTCGGCAACGGGTCGGCCGTTACAGTCGCAGCCGGCGCAACGCTCGACGTCGGCACTACGGATGTCACCGTCAATAACACCTATACCCAGAACGGGACCCTCAAGGTGACCGTCGCAAGCCCATCGTCCTCGGGCAAAATAACCTCCAATGCCGCCGCGGCAGTAGCTGCAACGAGCAGTGTCGACGTTACGGTCCCGGGCAGTATTTATATCCCGAACAATGCCACATTTACGGTAGTTGACGGCGCGGGCGGCGCCGATGTATCCGCGCCGGCGACGATCACATCAAGCGACCCGCGCCTGAGGTTCTCGGCCCTTAGCTTGAATGGAGACCTTATCCTGACCGCAAACCGCTCCGGGACCGGATTCTCCAGCATATCAACGAATTCTAATGCCGCTGCCGCCGGAACCGTACTTGATAATATCTCAAATCCGTCGGCAGACATGACGACCGTCCTGAATACGCTCGAGGGTTTGAGCAATTCACAGGTAGCTTCAGCCCTCGATACCGTCACCCCGGTCGTAGATAACGGCGTGATCGCCTCAAGCAATCTATCATTGAACCAGTTTGTCGGGGTCATCACGGAAAGGCTTACAGGCCTTTACGCCAGGGCACGCGGCGGCGAGACCGGGGTCTCTGCCGGAAGCGAGGGCCTTAATGGTTTCGAAGCATGGGGCCAGGGCTTCGGCGAATACCTGCACCAGGATCCGCGCGGCGGGAGCAACGGCTATTGCGCAACGGTATGGGGGACGGCTATCGGCGGCGACCTGCCGGCATTCAATAACAGGGTCCGGCTCGGGTTGAGCGGAGGATATTCCTCAGGTGATATAAACTCCAAGGATAACAGCGGCAAGACCGATATCGACAGCTATCAGGGCACTCTATACGGCGGATATGCAGACGTCGAGAACCCGTATTACGTAAACGGCTCTTTCTCGTTCGCCTATAATAAATATGACGGCTCCAGGCATATTGCGGTCGGCGCGATCGAGAGGACCGCGGATTCCGATTACGACGGACAGCAGTATTCCGTGATGTTTGACGGAGGGTATACCCTCAAATCCGGCAAGTTCGGCATTACGCCGATCGCATCATTGCAATATATGCGCCTTCATCTCGAGGGCTACACCGAGACCAATGCCGGCGCGCTGAACCTGAGCGTCAAAGGCGAGAATTACGACATGCTGCAGTCCGGCCTCGGCATGAAGCTCGAGCGCCCGTTTGAGACGAAGACAGGGACGGTGATCCCGGAAGTCCACGCTAAATGGCTCCATGACTTTATCGGCGACAGGCAGGAGACGACCTCGACATTCGCCGGCGGCGGCGGCTCATTTGCAACACAGGGATTCGATCCCGCGCGCAACGCGATGGATGTCGGCGCGAAGCTGACCCTGCTTTCAGAGAACAACTGGAGCCTTGAGACGAACTACGACTTCGAATACAAGGAAGACTTCACGTCCCATACGGGTTGGGCCGATATCAGATACAGGTTTTGACCTAAGCATCCATGGACATCAAATATATCCTGTCTAAGATCAGAGAGAACGGGATCCGGGGTTCGATAAGGAAGATCTCGAACAGGTATTCGGCGTTCCCGAAAAGCATAAACGTCGAAATAATGACCGTTTGCAACCTGAAATGCAAACATTGCCGCGTCACATACCACGGCAGCCTGATCCCGGATGTCAAACCCGGGATGATGGAACTCGATCACTTCAAGAAGATCGTCGACAGGATACCCTCGCTGATAAGGAAGACTGTCACGTTCCAATTCTCATCCATAGAGCCGCTTTTCCATAAAGACCTGTTCGCGATGATGGACTACGTCTCCGGCTACAACAGGCATATCTCTTTCCCGATCCTGACCAACGGGATGCTGCTTAACGAAAAAAATGTCGATGAACTGTGTTCAAGGAACGTTCCTTCCGTGACGGTTTCGCTGGACGGTTGCAGGAAAGAAACGGTCGAATCCTTTAAGACAGGCTCGGATTTCGACAGGGTCACCGGTAATATCAGGTCGGCCAGGGCGCGATCTAAAGGAAAATTCCTGCTGAACACCATTTTCGTCGCGACGGCGTCGAACATCAACGAACTCGTGGAATACGTGGATTTCTGCAGCGGCCTAGGGATAGATACTATTTTTGTGAACGGGTTCCTGAGTTATAAGCAGGAATCATCCCGTCTTTCGCTCTTCTCCAAGGGCGGGAATCCCGAAGTATACGGCATATTCCTCAAGGCCAACGAAAGGGCGCGCGAGAGGGGGATAAAGATACAATTCCCTTTCCTCACCGCCAAGCCGAGGGGATGCGACGCCCATTCGAATATGTATATCGGAGAGAACGGGGAAGTGGCCGCCTGTATGCACCTGGCACGCCGGACCCCCCTGGTGTTATTTTCGGATTCGAAGATAAATCCTCCGGTCATATACGGGAACGTTTTCAAGGAAGACCCGGAACGTATATGGAATTTGAGGGAATTTTCGGAATTCAGGAACCGGCACAAGAGGGGGGAGGTCCCCGAAGAATGCAGGTTCTGCGGAGAGGCTTACGGCGTCATCGTAAGCAATTTTTCCGCTATAAATAAAAAAGATGAAAGCATGTAGGATATGAAAACACCGGTTTTTGCTTTAGCCTGCGCGGCCCTTCTGTGTTTATGCCCCGTTTCCCATGCCGGCGATTCCGAGGATCTTATCAGGGCCGCCTGGAAGGGGGACGCATCGACCGTACGGGCGCTCCTCGCCAAAGGCACTGACGTAAATTCGAAGATCACTTACGGCGCGACCGCCCTGCAATACGCTTCCGAGCGCGGCTATATCGAGGTGGTAAAGATACTCCTCGAGAAAGGCGCCGACGTGAATTCGAAGACAGATAACGGCGTGACCTCGCTCATGCAGGCATCCCAGAACGGCCATATTGAAGTGGTGGAAGCCCTGCTCGAAAAGAAAGCCGACCCGGACGCAAAAGCCAACGATGACGGGACTAACGCCCTTATATGGGCAAGCCAGTACGGCTATCTTGATATAGTGGAAGCGCTGATCGAGAAAGGCGTCGACGTGAACGCTAAAGCCAACAACGGCGCGACCGCCCTTATAGCGGCATCAAACAACGGCCATCTCGAGGTGGTGAAGGCGCTGCTCGCAAAGGATGCGGACGTGGACGCGAAGGTCATCGACGGCGAATCGGCATACAGCCTCGCCAAGGAAAAAAAATACACCGAAATAGAACAGCTGCTCATCAAAGCCGGTGCAAAGAAATGACGAAGATAGAGATATTAGGAATGGGCTGCTTCAAATGCGACCAGCTTATTGCGAACGCGGAAACCGCGGTAAAGGAACTTAACGTTAAAGCGGAAATATACAAAGTCACCGATATTGACAAGATCACGGAATACGGGGTCATGATGACCCCGGCGCTCGCGGTGGACGGCAACGTGGTATCCGCGGGCAGGGTATTGAGCAAGGAAGAGATAAAGAAGATCATCTCAAAATAAGAGGGCGGGGATTGAACAGGCTATTTTTTGTGCTTTTGGCGGCTACTGCGCTAAGTATCGGTACAATATTGTTGCATACGGTTGATGCGGCGGAGGATGCGAGGGCCGCGCGCGTGGTCGCATATTATTTCCATGGGACGGCGCGCTGCCCCACCTGCCATAAATTGGAACAGTATTCGAAGGAGGCGATAGGGGACGGCCTTAAGGTAATTAATGTTGAAGAGAAAGAAAATGAGCATTATATAAAGGATTACCAACTTTATACGAAATCCCTTATCTTGTCGTTGGTGGTAAACGGCAAGGAAACAAAATGGAAGAATCTCGATAAGATCTGGGAATACGCCGGCAATAAGCAGAAGTTCATCGACTACGTGAAGAACGAAGCGGCGGGCCTGCTGAAGGAAGCGCAATGACGGAGCTGTTTATGAGCTTCGGGTCTGCATTATGGCTGGGCATATTAACATCGATAAGCCCGTGCCCTTTAGCTGCTAATGTGGCAGCCATATCGTTCTTAGCCAAAAAGATAACTCATCCATTTTTGGTTTTACTTTCCGGTATCGCCTATACCGTTGGCAGGATGGCTGCCTATGCGATATTGGGATTTATTCTTATTAATTCTATCCTGGGTATCCCGGAGGTCGCGCAATTTTTGCAGAAATATATGGCCAAAGCCCTCGGGCCTATCCTGATTATCACGGGATTAATTTTACTTGATGTTATTAAGATGAATTTCCCGGGATTATCGCTTTCCCGGAAGTATCACAATAAGCTTGTTGAAGCCGGTGCCCCGGGGGCATTCTTATTAGGAGCGATATTTGCTCTTGCGTTTTGTCCGGTCTCCGCTGCCCTTTTCTTCGGCAGCCTAATTCCGCTTGCGCTTCAATCCAAGTCCGGGGTAACGTTACCCATTATTTACGGGATAGGCACGGGCCTGCCGGTATTAGTGTTTGCAATCGCGATCGCTATGGGGGTTAGCTCATTGAGCCGCTGGTTTAACAATTTAACGAAACTGGAGTATTATATGCGCAAGGCCACGGGCATCATCTTTGTTCTGGTAGGGATATATCGAGGATTGTGATGCCGAAAGATGTCGTAAAGAAACTCTCTTTCCTGGACAGGTTCCTGACCCTATGGATATTTTTAGCCATGGCAGTCGGCGTGCTGTCCGGTTACTTTTTCCCGCAAATAGTAGGGTTCTGGAACAGATTCCAGGCCGGCACGACCAACATCCCTATTGCCATCGGCCTGATCCTTATGATGTATCCGCCGCTTGCCAAGGTCAAATATGAGGAGATGGGTGACGTTTTCCGGGACTACAGGATTCTCGGACTTTCCTTGGTCCAGAACTGGATAATCGGACCCGTCCTGATGTTTGTTTTGGCAATTACTTTTTTGAGAGGCTATCCGGAGTACATGGTTGGATTGATCATGATAGGCCTTGCCCGGTGTATCGCCATGGTTATCGTGTGGAATGATCTTGCCAAGGGCGATACCGAGTATTGCGCGGGGCTTGTGGCTTTTAATTCAATATTCCAGGTATTGTTTTATTCCGTGTATGCGTGGATTTTTATCACGATCATTCCGCCATGGTTTGGGATTCGCGGTGTCGCGGTCAACGTCACTATCGCGCAGATCGCGCAAAGCGTATTCATTTATTTGGGGATCCCCTTTATCGCGGGTTTTGTTACCCGGTTTTCCCTGATAAGGCTCAGGGGAAAGGAATGGTACGAGAAAAAGTTCATCCCTAAAATAAGCCCGATAACACTGATCGCCCTTATATTTACGATCGTGGTCATGTTTTCCTTGAAAGGTGAATACATTGTGCGGATCCCGTTTGATGTGGTGAGAATAGCGGTACCGCTGCTTATATATTTTGTGGTAATGTTTTTGATCTCGTTTTATATGGGCAAGAAATTCAATGCCGGATACGCCAAGACTGCGACGCTTTCGTTTACAGCCGCAAGCAATAATTTCGAGCTGGCCATTGCCGTGGCTGTCGCGGTATTTGGGATAAATTCCGGAGTAGCGTTTGCCGCGGTAATAGGGCCGTTAGTTGAGGTGCCGGCGCTAATAGGCCTGGTGAACGTCTCATTATATTTTAAAAGTAATTGGCTTGACAAATGAAAGCATGGATGGTATATATTTTATGAACGCGTGTTCATAAAATAGATAGCGTTCTAAACGGGGTGAAATGGCCGCATTCAGCAGGAAGGAAAGGGACAGGCAGTTACGCAAGGCCGATATCTATAGGGCGGCCGAGCATATCTTCGCGCTTAAGGGATACCACAAAGCTACTATACGGGATATCGCCAAGGAAGCCCAGTACGCGACAGGCACCGTATACCTGCACTTCAAGGATAAGGACGAACTGTATCTCTCGCTGTTTGCGGAAAAGCTGAAGGGCATGCTGTCTATAGTCGAAAGTAAGATGTCGTCGGCAAAGGACGCGAAGGGCAAGCTAGGGATATTCATCCGCGAATCGCTCGCGTATTTCGAGGAGAACCTCGATTTCTTCCGCATATACGTCTCGGAAGCCGAGGACATGATGACTGCCGAGAAAAGCCTCAGGAACACCCCCTCCGGCAAAAAGTTCGAAAGATACATGGCGGATATGGTAAAGCAGGCCCAGGAGGAGGGGGTCATAAGCAGGGATTTTGAGCCTATGCAGGTCCTCGACATAATGACCGCGATATTGAAATCGTTCGTCCAGAGATGGTTTAGGGAAGGCAATAAGGAAAAGAAGAGCCTCGTCAGCATGTCCGGTATCATATTGAAGTGCCTTTTGAACGGCATCTCCGAGAAATAACAGCACGTAATCCCGCCTGAAATATCTATCTTGACAAAACCCTTATTGAATGGTATATTTTATATATGAACAGATGTTCACAAAATGATATATGCGTTCACATGAGGTACTTTGCATGAAATCAATGTTAATAACGGCAAGCGCGCTCCTGGCCCTGGCCTGTTTCGGCGGCCGGGTATACGGGGAAGACAGGCTCCTTACTATCCGGGAGGGGATCGCGATAGTGCAGAAGGACAGCCGGCTGGTCAAAATATCGGCCTATGATGATGAAATAGCCTTCCAGGGCTCCATGATGGCCCGTTCCGTGATGCTGCCGCAGATTAACGCAAGCGCTGCACAGACATTCAATAAGAACAAGCAGGAAATGAAATTCGGAGGCATGTCCGTACCTACCTCTGACAAGAACCCGTATTCCTTCGGCGTGAATGTATACCAGACATTGTTCGACTTCGGCAAAAGCCTCTCGAACTACCGCGCGTCAAAGGAGATGGTAGAGGCGGCGAAGGCCCGCAGCGAAAGCGTCAAGCGCGTGGCTACGCTGGAATTCATCACCGCTTACTTCGACCTGCTGGAAGCGGAGAAGATGATAAATGTCGCGGAGAAACAGGTCGAAAGCCTCACCTCTTATATAAAGGATATGGAGCACCTCTTCGAACAGGGAGTGATAGTAAAGAATGACCTGCTTCCCGCCAAGGTCGAGCTTGCCGACGCGAAGCAAAAATTGATCGCGTCGCGCAACGGCAGGGAAGTCGCCGCCGCGCGATTGAACAATATCCTGGCCCTCCCGTTGAGGGAGAGGCTTACCGTGCAGGACATAGACATGAAACTGCCGCAGTACCCCGAAATAGAAGACGCCTGGAATATCGCGCAAGAGCAAAGGCCTGAGATCGCTTTCTACGAAAGCAGGATAAAGGCGTCTGCCTCCAGCGAGAGGGCGAAGGCGGTAGAGAACCTGCCCGTCCTTTATGCCGACGGCGGATACAACCACACGAAGAACAATTACATGGTCCATGATGACAATATGTCGGTCAGCCTCGGGGTGAAGATGAACCTGTATGACGGCGGCGCGGCGAGGGCGGACCTGCTCAAAGAACGCGCCCTGCAGGAACAGATAAAGGAACAAAAGGACAAGCTTATCGAGGATATCAAGTTCGAGATAGAAGACAGCCATCTCGGCCTCAAGAATGCCTGTGAAAAGGCCTCTGTCGCCTCGGAGGCAGTCGGGCAGGCGGGCGAGAACGTCCGCGCATACCGTGCGAAATACGCGGCCGGGATCGCTACGTCTACGGATATGCTGGAGGCGATAACCCTGCAGACGAGGGCGCAGACTAATTATTACGGCGCGGATTACGAATTGAAGCGTAATTACGCGAGGCTTATGTATTCGATGGGCATCGACCTCGCGCTTATCTACGAAACAATGGAGA
>JBAYMW010000048.1:0-10056 GCA_041663405.1 Candidatus Omnitrophota bacterium
TCCTTATCGGCTCCCCGGTCGCTCAGTATTATGAAAGAGTATCCCTTCTCGATCGCGTATTCCGCCTCGAAACAGATCCTTTCCAGCGCGCGGACAAAACCCTCCCTGCCGCTGCCCGCATCGTAAAAGGTATATATGGTCTTTGTCCTGAGCCCGTTTACGCTGATATCGCGTATCTTCTCGAGCTCCTCATTGGTCAATATGGGGTTCCTGACCCTGAGTTTATGGCTGTGCTTTGGGGTCTCCTCCAGGATATTCTTCTCGGGGCCTATGAAGCTTTCGAGGCTCATGACCAGCTTTTCCCTGATGGAATCTATCGCGGGATTTGTCACCTGAGCAAAGAGTTGTTTGAAATAATTATAAAGGAGCTGGGGCCTCTCCGACAAAAAGGCGTGAGGGGTATCGTTTCCCATGGAGCCGACCGGCTCTTTACCCTCTTCAGCCATGGGTTTTATTATCATCTTGAGGTCTTCCCTCGAGTAACCGAACGCCCTTAGGCTTGCCATTATATCTTCGGATCTCTTGCCGCCGGGGCCGCCGCCGATAAGCCCGTCGAGATCGACCATATTCCCGGCAGTCCATTTTCCGTACGGACAGCGCGCCGACACGCTTTTCTTTATCTCGGGATCACCCAAAATGCGTCCCGACCCGGTATCGATAAAAAACACCTTGCCCGGCTCGAGCCTTCCGGAGGCTTTGATATCCGAGGGCTCTATATCCAGGACGCCGACCTCGGATGCCATTACCACCAAATCGTCCTTGGTCAGGATATAGCGGGCGGGCCGGAGGCCGTTCCTGTCGAGGACCGCGCCGATATTCCTACCGTCAGTAAAAGCTATCGCTGCCGGGCCGTCCCACGGTTCCATGAAACAGGCGTGATATTCATAAAAATCCTTAAGTTCCCTGTCCATGAACCTGTCATGCTCCCAGGCCGGAGGGATAAGCATCATCATCGCATGTTCAAGCGACCTGCCCGACAGCACGAGAAGCTCAAAGAAGTTGTCTATTGCGGCCGAATCGCTTCCCCCTTCGACAATAACGGGCTTAAGCTTCTCTATATCCGCGCCGAACAGTTCGCTCGCAAGAAGCCTTTCTCTTGCCTTTACGCCGTTTATGTTACCGCGCAGGGTATTGATCTCGCCGTTATGCGCTAGGAACCTGAAGGGCTGCGCCAGGTCCCATGTAGGAAAAGTATTGGTGCTGTAACGCGAATGCACCAGGCACAAAGCGCTCATTAAGCTCTCATCCTTAAGGTCGGTGAAGAAATCCTCAAGCTGGCCGGGCATAAGCAGCCCCTTGTAAGAAAACGTGCGGCAGGAGATATTGGTTATATAAAAATATCCTTTTTGTTTTAACCCGGATGCGCGTATATCGTTTTCAGCCTGCTTCCTGATGATATAGAGCTTCCTCTCGAAATCCAATCCCTCGCCGGAATCCCTGCCTTTTCCGATAAAAACCTGCTCAAAAACAGGCTCGGTGCTCCTAGCGCCCTGGCCGATGCCGGAATCATCTGTAGGGACGGCGCGCCAACCTAAAAGGACCTGGCCGTTTTCCTTCACTGCCTTCTCTAATGTTTCTTTGCAGGACCTGCGGTCTTTGCCGTCCCGGGGCAAAAATACCAGGCCTGTACCATATGACCCGGGGTCCGGCAGGTCGATCTTATTATCTGCGGCGGCCTTCTTAAAAAACTCATGGGGGATCTGGACCAGGATGCCTGCGCCGTCGCCGGTTTTAGGGTCCGCCCCCACCGCTCCGCGGTGGGACAGGCGCTCCAAAACATGCAAACCCTGCCTGATGATCTTGTGGGATCTGCCGCCCTTTATATCGCAGACGAACCCCACGCCGCAGGAATCATGTTCGAATTGCGGGTCGTAAAGCCCCTGTTTTTTGTGAAAGCGGTCATATCCCGTCAAATTTTCCATTTTTCCGCCCTTATGCCTAACTTGGTGATTTTTGTCTTCAGGGTGTTACGGCTTATGCCTAAGATCTTTGCAGCCTTTAACTGGTTGCCGAAGGTCCTCGCAAGCGCTTTTTCGATCAACGGCTTCTCAACGGCTTCGACGACAATTTTATATATAGCGCCTATCCTGGCATTAATAAACGTATCATCAAGTTTATTAAGCAGCAGCCTTAAATTTATTGCATTCTTAGCGCTATTTTCCATCTTTTTATGCCCGAATTTTGTGCACGCAGTTACAAAAAAAGGGCGTTCATCTGCCGTCACCTCCGGCATAGAACGCCATTGTCCCAAATAAAAATGTCCTTTCAGGCATTTACTCTGCCAAAAAGGACGTCTTTATCCACCTACCTAAGCGCTTCCTCGCGCTTCCTTTGGTAATAAGCATACCACAAAATAGCTATTTGTCAAGTAACGCTTATGCAAATTTTTTTAATTCCCCTTTTATATATCCGGTCAATAACTCAGCTTCCCTGACCTGATGATCTCCTCGTATTTTCTTGCCGAGCCGCGAACCGTCCGTTCCTGCGTCGCATAGTCCACCTCTATCAGCCGTGGGTAATGATTTAACGCTCCAAATTATCACGGCCAGCGTCATTAAAATCGAAACGAGGAATATTGAATTCAGGAGAAACCGATTATTTGATAATAGAGGAAGATCGATTCGTTTGTTGAGCCAATTCGCAACGAAGAACAATATAATGCTGATCGCCAACCCGAAGGGGCCACTGCCGAAGATCTTGCTCAACCTTGTGGGTTGCTTATTCATTAGAGATTCTCCGACCTCAACACGTTACTACAAAAAATGGGGTGGCTGACGGGGCTCGAACCCGCGACCTTCTGAACCACAATCAGAAGCTCTAACCAATTGAGCTACAGCCACCGCAAATTTAGATATAACCCCCGATAGCGGGAACTTATGGCGCGCCTGGGGCGACTCGAACGCCCGGCCCGCTGCTTAGAAGGCAGCTGCTCTATCCAACTGAGCTACAGGCGCGTAAATCATTAAAGGGCGTCGGTACCGATTATACCTTTTATCCGGCCTTGAATTCTATAAAAATAAATCTGGTCGGGGCGCCCGGACTTGAACCGGGGACCTTCTGCTCCCAAAGCAGACGCGCTAGCCAAACTGCGCTACGCCCCGCAGAACTAAAAAACGCTCCCAATCGTCGGGGAGCGAGCGCGATTTCGCAGTTAGATTCTACCAATTCGCGCTTGCAAAGTCAAACGCTTTTAATATAGAATACTACCTATGCAGGAACAGGCTAAGCCGAGGGGCATCCCCTTTCTACAAAAGATATTTTTTCTATTGGTCCTTATCGTCATCCTGGGCTCGATAGGGCTGTGGTATGTCAACGAGTACATCATGCCGACAAAGGGCAAGGCGCTCGTCCTCGACTACCTGGTCAAGTCCACCGGCCGCGAAGTGACCCTCGGCGGCATCTATTATAATCCGTTCCGCGGCATAATACTCAGGGACCTTACGGTCTCGGATGACCCTAAATACGCCCGCAAGTTCCTCGAGATAAAGAAACTCTACCTGAACATCCTCTATCTCCCCCTGCTCCAGGATAAGAAACTGGTCGTCTCCTCGGTAAGGATCGAGTCCCCGAGGATATATATCACCATTGACGACAAGAATGAATGGAACTTCGGCTCATTGCTGTTTTTGAAGGATATGAAGCCTGATGACCAGGCAAAGGTCCTCGTGAACAGCATATCGGTCTCGGGCGGCTCCTGCGTCTTTGAGGACCTGGCCACCGAACCGGATTTCAAAAAAGAGTTGAAGGACGTGGTTTTTTCCGCTTCCCTCTCCTATCCGCTGAAAGTGAAATACAGGCTGAGCTCGGATCTCGACATGACGAAGAAAAGCTCGATGTCGGCGGACGGCGAATTTGTCCCGGCAAACAAGAACACGACGCTTAACCTTAAGCTGAAGAACGTGCCGCTGGAGGAATTCCGGCCGTACTACTCCGGTATGCCGTTCAAATCCCTCTCGGGGAACCTCAGCGGCAACATAAGCGCGGCCTTTTCGCCGGAGAACAGCCTGACGGTCGCGGCGATGACCTCCGTTACCTCGTTGAACCTTGTGCGCGACGATTTCACCGCGAAGGGCGGCATAGACCTCAGCGGCAAGATGACAGTCGACCTGAAGGACAAGGCACAGCTCAAGATGCCGTGCGTGGTCACGGCCTCCGCGAAGATGGACAAGCTCGACATGGCCGCCAAGGACTTCTCGGTCAAGGGCGGCGTGAACGCGAACGGCAAGTTCATATTCGACCTGAAGGATAAGTCCGTCCCGATGAAATACACCGCCGACACACTGCTGCGCGACACGAAGATATCCGGCATACCGGCCTTCGGCTCGATAGACAGGATAAACGGAAAGATATATTTTGACGAGGCGAAGCTCTGGACCGACATGCTCAAAGGGCTCGCGAAGGGATTCGACTGCGTCTTCTCGGGAAGCGTAAATGATTATAACAACCCCTACCTGACGCTTACCGCAAAAACGGACCTCGATCTCGCAAGGCTCGGGGAACTGCTCCCCCCCGAAACAAAGGAAAAGCTCAAGGGTTACGCTTTCAGCGGGATAAGCAAGATAGCGCTGAACGTGAGCGGATCGCTTAAGGAACAGGCAAAGGTCCCGCTTGCGTATACGATAACATCGGAGCTTCTCGACTGCAGCGTCAAGCCCGATTTCCTCGACAAGCCGGTAAAGTCCATAAACGGGAACCTGGCCATAAAGGGGGAATCGCTCACGCTGAGGAACATCTCCGGGTTCTTTGAAGATAAGAAATACCTGCTGAGCGGCGATGTGACAGGTTTCAAGACGCCTGCCTGCGACCTCTCCCTATCCTCCGACGACCTTAAGCTTAAGACGGTCTTCAAGTCGCTTGCAAACTCGATCGTATTCAGCAAATTCGACGGCAAATATAAGGAGAGCGTCTTCAACCTGGCCGGTTCTTTCTCGGAGTTCAAGGACCCCGCCCTGGATATCAAGGGGACCTTGAATACGAAACTGTCGGAGTTGGCCGCGTACATACCCAAGGAAAGCAGGATATTATTCGATAAGCTCGATCCGCGCACCGCGGTCTCGACGGCCTTCAAGTTCAAAGGCAAGGTGAAGGAACAAAGCACCTGGCAGGTTACTTTAGACAGGCTATCGGCGAGATCCGATACCGAAGACCTGCTGGTCCTCGGTACGATCAACGATCTCAAGGACCCGATTATAGATATCCGCGGCAGCCTGAAGACCAGCACAAATGAGCTCAGGAGATTCCTTTCAAAGGAACAGGCGGCGCTGCTTGATAAGAACGAGGTCGGCGCTGAAAGTATCGCGTCCAAGTTCGCCTTCCAGGGCAGGCAAAAAGACATGGGATCATGGAAGGCGGACCTCGTGGCGGATTCTCCGGTGCTCATAGTCAAGAAACTGAAATTCAACTCCTGCCATCTCGAGGGAAAATTCAAGGACAAATATCTCACCGTCTCCCGGCTGACGGCGGAGCCCTATGACGGGACGCTGGCCGCAAACGCCGTATTGGACCTGAATAAAGCCGATCCGCAATATGTCGTCCAGATAAGCGTGCGCAATATAGACATAGCCAGGTGGAAGGACGACACGAATATGAAAGATAAGAAAATAAGCGGGCGTTTTTCGGCGAACGCGGACATCGGCGGCTTCGCTAATGATATCGGCACTTTGAAAGGCAACGGGAAATTCCAGATAATGGACGGAAGATTCTGGGAATTGCCGGTATTTTCCGGCCTCGCTAACATACTTTATATTCCGGGAGTAAGCAAGATAGCCTTCGGGCAGGCGCAGGGTTCATTCACTATTGCCGACAAGAATGTCCATACGGAGGATACCCGGCTGAGTTCCGAGCAGATGGTGCTCACGGGAATAGGCGACGTGGGTTTCGACGGTAACCTTAACTTCCAGGTGACGGCGGCATTCGACAAGGGCCTGCTCGATGTGCCTTCATCCCTGGGGCCTATCAGGGACTTCTTCATAGATAAGGACGGCAATTACCTGGGCGACATAAAAGTAGACGGGACCACTAAAGACCCGAAGTACAAGGTGGGATCTCCGCTGGACAATATAATGCAGAACAAGATCTTCGATAATATCAAGAAAGGCCTTTTCGGAGGAGGCTCTGAATGACCGCGCGCGCTTTCGTGAGCGCCCTGCCTCGGTGGCTTACGGAATTCTTCCGTGAAGCGGATATCTCCGCGAAGGTCTTCCCGAATTCCGGGGAATAGAATACCGGGTCATAACCAAAACCTTTTTTGCCTTTCGGCTCAAGCGTTATCCGCCCCCCGCATTCCCCCCTTACCGTCCCCAATATCCCTTTAGGAACGGCGATTGCTACGACCGAGACGAACTTCGCTTTCCTTTTACCTGCCGGAACACGCTCAAGTAGTTTAAGCAGTTTAATATTGTTGTTTTCATATGAAGCCTTACCGCCCGCGAACCTGGCGGACTTCACGCCGGGCTTGCCATGGAGGGCATCGACCGAGAGGCCGGAGTCATCGGCGATAGTGAGCCTCTTCGTGTACCTCGCTATCTTGAGGGCTTTCAGTTTCGCGTTCGCTTCGAAGGTCTTGCCGGTCTCTTTCACCGCGGGAGCGGAAGGAAAATCGTTGAGGTCGAGGACCCTGACCCTGAGCCCTTTCAGCAGGGCCCTGAGCTCACGCTTCTTCTCTTTATTGCGGGATGATATTACTATCTCTTGCACTTATATGCCCAACAGTTTCTTCTGGATATCTATCAGCTGCGTGATGCCCTTTTTTGCCAGGCCGAGCAGGTCGTGGAGCTGTTCGCCGTCGAACGGCTCTCCCTCCGCCGTCCCCTGTATCTCCACGAATTTCCCGCTGCCGGTCATCACGATATTCATGTCCACGTCCGCCTTCGAGTCTTCATCGAACGCGAGGTCGAGGACCGGCTCGTCCTTGATAAGGCCGACGCTGGTCGCCGCAACATAATCGAGTATCGGGAGCTTGCTGATGGTCCCCCTCTTCTTGATCAGGGATAAGGCATCCGCAAGCGCGATAAAGCTTCCGGTTATGGACGCGCAGCGCGTCCCGCCGTCCGCCTGTATAACGTCGCAATCTATCCATACGGTCCTTTCGCCGAGCGCGGTGAAATCGACGACAGCCCTCAACGAACGCCCCACAAGCCTCTGTATCTCATGCGTCCTGCCGCCGATATTGCCTTTTACCGACTCCCTCTGGACCCTCTGCTGGCATGAGCGCGGGAGCATCGCATATTCGGACGTGACCCATCCCGTGCCTTTTCCCTTCAGGAACTGCGGGACGCCGTCGTCAACCGTCGCGGAACATATGACCTTCGTGTCGCCGAGCTCTATAAGGCACGAGCCTTCGGCGAATTTCAGGTAGTTCCGTGTGATGTTTACCTTGCGCAGGACCTCAGCCCCCCTGCCGTCCGTCCTCTTTATCATCTAAATTTCCTTTCCCCTGGAATCTATCCCGACTATCGCCGGAAAATCCTTTAACTTTAGCATGTAAACCGCCTCGGCGCCCAAATCCTTATACAGGACGGGCTTCGCTTCCGTGATCTTTTCTGACAGGTACGCGCCCGCGCCGGCTATCGTGATGAAATAGACCGCCTTATATCTCTTTATCGCGAGCTTCACGTCCTGCGAACGCGAACCCTTGCCTATCATGCCCTTAAGGCCCGCCTTAAGCAGGCGCGGCGTGAAAAGATCCATCCGGCTTGAAGTCGTGGGACCGCAGGAGCCTATGGCCCTTCCGGGACAGGCAGGCGTCGGCCCGGCATAATATATTGTCCGGCCTTTGATCATCCCCGGAGTTTTTTTCCCGCAGATCGCCTTGACGAACCTGAGATGCGCCTGGTCGCGCGCGGTATATACATAACCGTTGAGCAGCACCTCATCGCCCGCCTTAAGCGAGCTGATCACCTCTGTTGTGAGCGGAAGCTGTATCCTGCGCGGCATCAAATAGTCTTGGTCGCGCTCCTTGTCGCGTGGCACGATATGCTTACGCATACGGGCAGCCCGGCTATATGCGTGGGATACTCCTCGATATTCACGCCGAGGCAGGTCGCGTTTCCGCCGAAACCCATAGGGCCGATCTTCAGGGCGTTCACCTTTTTCTTCAATTCCCGTTCCAGCCTTGCGATATGCGCCTTCGCGTTGCGCCTGCCCAGCGGGCGTAAAAGCGCCTCCTTCGCGAGGATGCAGGCCTTGTCGATCGTCCCGCCGATCCCTACCCCTAATATGTACGGCGGGCAGGCGTCGGCGCCGGCCTTCCTGACGGCCTCTACTATAAATCTCCCGATATCCCCGGTCCCCTGCGTGGGATTGAACATCTTTATGAGGGTCTTATTCTCGCTGCCAAACCCCTTCGGCATCACAGTGATTTTCATCCTGCCGCCCGGGACTATCCTCGTATGGATGACCGCGGGGGAATTGTCGCCGGTGTTCTTCCTCAGGAGCGGGTCGGATACGACAGACTTGCGCAAGTAACCTTTATTGTATCCGCAGCGAATGCCTTCGTTCACGGCTTCGGCGAGGCCGCCGCCGGTCACCGCGGCCTGCTGCCCGATATCGATGAAGACTTCCGCCATGCCCGTATCCTGGCATATCGCGGTCTTCGTGCGCTTCGCGATCGCGGCGTTCTCGATAAGTATGCCGAGGATCTTTTTCGCCTTAGCGGCTTTCTCGGACGAATACGCCCTTTTCAGCGCATCCAGTATATCTTTCCTCAGCGTAAAATTAGCTTCCATTGAAAGCGCGGCGACCGCGGAACTTATCTCCCTTGCGGTTATTTTCCTCATCTTATGCCTTCTATCTTGTGCAATTGGGGTATCACCCTTACATCCCTTAATGTTCCCTGGGCCTTCCTCTGCCATTCCATTATTTTGGCAATATCGGGCCTGCTCTTGAACTCACCGAACTCCGAGGCCGGCTGCAGTATAAGCGGTATGCCCTTATCCACGCTTTCGATCAGCGCGACCGCCTTATCTACGTCGGATTCCTGCGTCTCTTCGGTGATCACCATCTTCACGAACACTTTCCTGGACTTGGCGGCGCGCAGGAACGCCAGGTGCTCTTCCCAGAAGTGTTTGTCTTTCGTGGATGAGGGCAGCTTGATGTCCATCGCGATAATATCCACGATGCCGATCACGTCATTAAGCCTGTCCGGCATCGTGCCGTTCGTATCGAGATGAATGCTGTATCCCTTCTCCTTCAGCGGAGGAAGCAGGCATTTCAGGAAATGCGAGTGGAGCAGCGGTTCACCGCCGGTGATCGTGATCGCAACGGCCTTATTGCCGGCGTTAGCGTCAACGATCCTGTCTACGATGGACCTGATAGAGGATTCCTCGGGAGCGACCGGCTGTGGCGTGTCGCAAAAGGCGCACTGCATATTACAGCCGTGGAAACGCACGAAGATATGGGACTCTCCCGCGTATACTCCCTCCCCCTGGACGGAGAGAAAGACTTCAGAAACTTTTGCAGTCGGCTGTTTGAAGACTACTTTCATGCTGTTGTCAAAGGATCGGTCACTTTAGCCTCCTTAAAACCTCTTGCCCTGATAACGCACGAATCGCACTTAAGGCACGGGCGCCTGTTCCCGGAATAACACGACCATGTCTGCCTGAAAGGCACTCCGAGCTTCTTGCCCAGCTTTATGATATCAGCTTTCGTCATGTCCACAAGCGGGGCCAATACCTTTATCTTCTTCTTCTCGACGCCCGCCTTCGTTCCGGATTTTACGAGCTCGTTAAATATCCTGAAATGCCGCGGCCTGCAGTCAGGGTATCCGCTGTAATCAATGGCGTTAGCGCCTATGAAGACGGCCGAGGCGCCTATGACTTCCGCGAACGAGACACCGAAACTCAAGAATATCGTGTTCCGTGAAGGGACATAGGTCGAGGGAATGCGTTCGCCTATCCGCCGGCCCTTGGGTACGGCCATATTTTTGTCCAGCAACGCGCTGCCCTTCCAGGGCATCCGGAACTTTACGATCCGGAACGGGGCGCCGCGCAGCCTCGCTATCCTTTTGGCCGACTCGACCTCTTTGCTGTGGCGCTGGCCGTAATCAAAGATCAGGCA
>JBAYMW010000049.1:0-9908 GCA_041663405.1 Candidatus Omnitrophota bacterium
CAGCGCGCAGGGCGGACCTTCCGCTTGTAATGTCGCAGGGTTTCAGCCCCCGTCCGAAAATAAGCTTTAAACGGGCGTTAAAATTGGGAGTGGAGAGCGAGTCCGAGGAGGCGTCCTTCCAGGTCGGCGCCGCCGGATTATCGCCGGAGGATTTCGGTAAAAGGTTACAGGCACAATTGCCTGAAGGTATTTCGATCAATAATATAGAGGAAATAAGTTAATGAACAAAGAGATATTGATAAACATTGAGCCGCAGGAAAAAAGGCTCGCGATACTTGAGAACAAGGTGCTTGAGGAGTTCTCGGTCGAGAGGTTCGGAGAAAAGCGTGTAGTAGGGAACGTCTACAAGGGCAGGGTAAGCTCGGTTGTGCCGGCGGTCAAGGCCGCGTTCGTGAGCCTCGGGCTCGAGAAGAACGGCTACCTTTACCTGGCCGACGTAGTGGGCCTCGGGATGGATTTCGATTCCCTCGATAAAGAGGAAGAGAAGAGGCCGCAGAGGGGAGACCAGCGTCAGCACCAGTCTATCGACCAGCTTTTGAAGAAAGGGCAGGAAGTCCTGATCCAGGTCACAAAGGAGCCGTTCGGCACCAAGGGCGCGCGGCTTACGACGCACATATCCCTGCCGGGCCGCTACATAGTCCTCCTGCCTTTCGACAGGCACCTCGGCATCTCGCGCCGCATTTCGGACGATAAAGAGCGCGTGAGGCTGAAAGAGATCCTGCGCGGCCTCGACGTGCCGAGCGATATGGGCGTCATTATAAGGACCGCCGGTATCGGGCAGACGAAGCGCGAACTGGCGAGGGACCTTAAGTATCTTCTGGGATTATGGAGAAAGATAAAGATCGGCGCGGCGCGCAAATCATCGCCGTCGCTTCTGCATGAGGAATATGACCTGACGTTAAGGGTCGCGCGCGACTACCTGACCGAGGATGTAGAGAAGCTGGTAATAGACAACCGCGATGAGTACAGGAAGGTCCAGCATTTCCTCAGCGCGGTCGCCCCGCACTTAAGGGCGAAGGTCGAGCTGTACGAGGGCGATATACCGCTCTACGACAGGAAGATGATAGAGAAGGACGTAGAGAAATTATTCGAGAGGAAGGTCCCGCTCAAATGCGGAGGTTATATAGTCATCGAACCGACCGAAGGGCTGGTTGCCATAGACGTTAACAGCGGCAAGTTCACCGCCAAGAAGAGCCTCGAGGAGACCGCCTTCGCGGTAAACACCGAGGCAGCCATCGAAGTCGCGCGCCAGGTAAGGTTGCGTGACCTCGGCGGGATCATCGTCATAGATTTTATCGATATGATGCAGGCATCGCGCCGGCGCAAGGTATTCGAGACGATGGTCGAAGCGTTGAAGCGCGATAAGGCCAAGACAGACGTATCGCCGCTTTCCGAGCTCTGCCTCGTAGAGATGACGCGCCAGAGGATGCGCCGCAGCGTGGAGAGCATGTCATTCAGGGAATGCCCGTATTGCCAGGGCCGCGGGCTCATTAAATCGGTATCGACCGTCTCTATCCAGGCGCTGCGCAAGGTCAAGAAATTCCTGAAGGAGACCAAGAAGAAACAGGTCGAGCTGCACGCGCACCCGGAGGTCGCCTCACGCCTCTTCAACGAGGACCGCCCGGCCATAGAAACTATCGAGCGCATCTTCCACGCGAAGATAATCGTCAAGGCCGATCCGCTATTGCACGTCGAGGATATCAAACTCATATAGGGGACGTGTTCCCCTTCCAGGGACGCTGCGCAGCACTTAGGGACAGGTCATGAAGATAACCGCGATTGTAGGCACCTACCGCAAGGGCGGTATCACGGATACCGCCGTCGATGAGATCCTCGGCTCCGCCAAAGAGGCGGGCGCCGAGGTATCGAAGATATACCTGCTGGATAAGCATATTGAGTTCTGCACGAATTGCCGGGCCTGCACGCAGAAGCAAGGCGAGGCGCGCGGTGAATGCCCCATTTCCGACGATATGAACGGTATCCTCGATGAGATAGAACGTTCGGATTCTATCGTGCTTGCCTCCCCGATGAACGACTATACGGTAACGGCTTTAATGAAGATATTTGTCGAGAGGCTTATACCCTATGCCTACTGGCCATGGGAAGGACATGCCCCTGTATTAAGGAACAAACTGAAAAATAAGCGCGCGGCCGTCGTCTCGGCTTCGGCGGCTCCCGCGATATTCGCTCCTTTTTCGTCGAATGTAGTCTACCTCCTGAAGATGAGCGCCGAAACCCTCGGCGCCAGGACGATAGGCGTGCTCTTCATGGGCCTCGCCGCACAGAAGCCGAAGCAGGAGCTGAATCCGCGGCACAGGAAACAAGCCCGCCTTTTAGGCAAAAAGCTGGCCGCCATAAGAAATAATTGACACCCGCCCGGTTTTAAGGTATAATCTCACGAAATTCACTCAAATGACTTATGGAAGGAGTTTCTCTATGTACGCCGTGATACTTACAGGCGGGAAGCAGTATAAGGTCGAAAAAGGCGACGCTATCGTAGTCGAGCGCCTGACCCTTCCCGAAAAAGAAAAAGAGATAGTAATCAAAGAAGTGCTTATGGTCTGCGACGGTAAGGATGTCAAGTTCGGCAAGCCCTACCTGAAGGACGCGAAGGTGGTCCTTGAGGTCGTATCGGACATCAAGGGTAAGAAGGTCATCTCCTACAAGTACCGCAGGAGGAAGGATTCACGCTGGAAGAAGGGCCACCGCCAGCTGTTGACGAATGTAAAGATCAAAGAGATCAAGGCTTAGGCCGCAGGCCTATCCTGAAAGGATTAGGAGGAATAAATGGCACATCATAAGGGACAAGGTTCAACAAGGAACGGCCGCGACAGCAACTCCCAGAGGCTCGGGTTAAAGGCTTCAGGCGGGGAGAAGGTCACAGCCGGAAGCATCATAGTAAGGCAGCGCGGGACCCCGTGGAAACCGGGCCTGAATGTCGCAAAGGGTAAAGACGACACGCTTTTCGCCTTGAAAGATGGTATCGTTACTTTCAGCAAAACCAGATTAGTCAGCGTCCTGCCACAATAAAACAAGAAGCCGAAAGCCAAGGTGTTTGTAGATACTGCGAAGATCGAGGTCAAAGCAGGTAAAGGCGGCGACGGCTGCCAGAGCTTCTACAAGGATAAGTTTGCCCGCTACCCGGTCATGAACGGAGGACCGGGCGGCAAGGGCGGCGACGTCATAATCCTCGCGAACAACAACGTCCACACCCTCCTGGATTTCCAGTACCGCCAGCATTTCAAGGCCCACAAAGGCGAGAACGGCTCTTCCAATAATAAGAACGGAAAAGGCGGGGAGGACTGCGTCATACAGGTGCCCCCCGGGACGATAGTCAAGGATTTCGTCTCAGGCCTCGTACTCAGGGACTTAAAGACCGCCGGCGAACACTTTATCGTCGCAAAGGGCGGCGCAGGCGGGCGCGGGAACATCACGAAGAAGCCCTCGACCAAAGGCGAACCGGGGCAGGAGAAGCTGCTGTTACTCGACCTCAAACTGATCGCCGATTGCGGGCTCATAGGGTTCCCGAACGCCGGCAAGTCATCGCTGATATCCATGATCTCCAAGGCGAAACCGAAGATAGCGCCGTACCCGTTCACTACTAAGGAGCCGGTGCTCGGCATAGTCGTACTCGACGCCGTCGGGCGCGGACCCGACCGCACTTTCAAGGTCGCGGATATCCCCGGCCTGATCGAGGGAGCGCATGCCGGTAAGGGCCTCGGCGACAAGTTCCTGCGGCACATCGAGCGCACGAAGATATTGATACACATTATAGATATGGCAGGGATCGACCAGAGGGACCCGATAGAGGATTTCAGGAAGCTTAACAATGAGTTGGAACAGTACGGCGCGGGGCTCGGTAAGAAGGCGCAGCTGGTCATCGCGAACAAGATGGACCTTCCCGAGGCGCAGGTAAACCTAAAAAAGTTTAAGTCGGCCGTGAAAAAGGATATAATACCCATATCGGCGATGACCGGCGAGGGAATAGAGGAACTGAAGCAGGCGATAGCGAAAAAACTGGAAGGTACGGATGAGGGATAGTTTTCTTAAAGATCTGAAGTTGGTCGTTGTCAAGGTCGGGACGTCGGCGTTCACGTCGAAGTCCCACCCGATGAACAGGCGCGCCGTGAAGCATATATCCGCGCAGGTCTGCGAATTGCTCGACAGGGGGATACAGGTGGTCCTCGTCAGCTCGGGCGCTATCGGCGCAGGCATGCACCTGCTCGGGCTGAAATCCCGCCCGAAGTCGCTTGACCACCTCCAGGCCGCCGCGGCGATAGGCCAGGCGCAGCTGATGAAGTCATACGACGAGTATTTCAGGAAACAGGGGCGCAAGGTCGCCCAGGTCCTGCTGACGGGCGACGATTTCAAGGAACACAAGAGGTACACGAGCGTAAAGAGCACGATACACACCATCCTGGGGTACGGAGCCGTCCCTATAGTCAACGAGAACGATACGGTATCGGTGGATGAGATCAAGTTCGGCGATAACGACACGCTCGCCGCGCTCGTCACGAACCTTCTCGGGGCGGACCTGCTCATAATCCTGTCGGATGTCGACGGCCTCTACAGCCATATCGGGAAGAAAGAGGTCATCGATACGGTCGAAGAGATCAATTCAGGGATCGAGAGGCTTGCATGCGGCACCGATAAAGAGGTCTGTGTCGGAGGCATGGCCACAAAGATAAAGGCGGCGAAAGCAGTAACCGATGCGGGGATACCCATGGTCATAGCCAACGGAAAAACAAAAGATATCCTTATAAGGATCACGGGCAGGGAGAAGGTAGGGACGATATTTGCTCCCCGTTTCAAAAGGAGCCGGTCTTAAATGAGCGACCTGAAGAAAGAGATCATATCTATAGCGCGGGATGCCAAAAAAGCGTCCTTCGGGATGGGCCAGCTGTCTTCCGCGGTGAAGGACAGGGCGCTCGCCGCGATGGCCGGCGCGCTGGAGAAGAACAGGACCGCCATATGCGCGGCGAACAAAAAAGACGTAAAGGCGGCGCAGTCGAAGAAACTCAGCTCCGCATTCATAGACAGGCTCACGTTGGATGATAAGAGGATCAAGTCGATGGCGGAAGGCCTGAGGACCGTCGCTTCGCTGCGCGATCCTATCGGCGAAGTCATAAAGATGTGGACGCGTCCCAACGGGCTGTGGATAGGCAAGCTGCGCGTACCGCTCGGGGTGGTAGGGATCATATATGAATCCCGGCCGAATGTTACCGCCGACTGCATAGGCCTGTGCCTGAAGGCCGGCTACAGCGTGATACTGCGCGGCGGCAGCGAATCCATCAATTCCAACATAGCGATATTCGATATCATGAATGACGCGGCGAGGGAAGCCGGTATCCCTGACGGCGCGATAAGCCTCATAAGGACGACCGACAGGAAAGCGGTCCATGCCTTGCTGGGCCTCAGCGAGCTGGTCGACCTCATAATCCCAAGGGGCGGGGAGAGCCTCATAAAGGAAGTCGCGAGGCGCTCTAAGATACCCGTGCTCAAGCATTATAAGGGCGTATGCCACGTATATGTGGACGAGGATGCCGACCTGAACATGGCCGAGCGCATCTGCTTCAATGCGAAGGTGCAGAGGCCTTCGGTCTGCAATGCCATGGAGACCCTTCTCGTCAACGAGGATGTCGCAGCGCGTTTCCTGCCTTCCATGGTAAGGAAGTACAGGGAAGCAGGCGTCGAGGTAAGGGGATGCGCCATGACGCGCAGGATAGTCAAGGGCCTCAAGGCCGCATCCGAAAAGGACTGGTCGACGGAATATCTCGGCCTGGTTCTGTCCGTGAAGGTCGTCAAGGACCTGCAGGAGGCGGTCGACCACATCAACAGGTACAGCACGAAACTTTCGGACGCGATAGTCACCGAGAATTACCATAACGCGGTGGAATTCCTGAAGAGGATAGATTCCGCCTCGGTATACGTCAACGCCTCGACAAGGTTCACCGACGGCGCGGAATTCGGTTTCGGCGCGGAGATAGGCATATCGACCGACAAGTTCCATGCCCGCGGCCCCGTTGGGGTCGAGGAACTCACGAGCTACAAATATATCATCTACGGCAGCGGACAGATAAGGGAGTGACAACATGCGTATAGGCATACTCGGAGGGACGTTCAACCCGATACACACGGGGCATCTCGTACTGGCGGAAGAAGCGAGGGAGAAGCTGAACCTCGACAAGGTGATACTCGTGCCGGCTTACGTTCCGCCCCACAAGAAGGAAGAGGAGCTGGCCGAACCGAACGACAGGTTCAAGATGGTCGAGCTCGCGATAAGGGGTAACCCGGGATTCGAGGTCTCGTCGGTCGAGATAGACGCGAAGACGACCTCGTATTCGGTCGAGACCCTCAAGGCCTTCAGGCAGAAATACGGCGAGGAGGCGAGGCTCTTTTTCCTCACGGGCGCCGATTCTCTCGGCGAGCTCTATACGTGGAAGGAGATCGACCAGATCTTCAAGCTTTCGAGTTTCATAGTCGCGAACCGCCCCGGATACGACGTGTCGAAGGTCCCGAACGGCGTCGAGCATGTGACGATCACTTCGCTCGAGATATCCTCATCGCTTATCAGGAAGAAGATAAAAGAGGGCAAGTCTATAAGGTATCTTGTCCCTGAGCCGGTCAGGGAATATATCATAGCGAGAAGGCTCTATAAATAAAGAGGTGGCTGCATGAAGAACTATTACTATACTCCCGAAGGCAAATTATTGAGGGACATACCAGTCGAGCAGTTCCGCGAGGCCCTCGCGGCGGAGAACTCGCTGCTGTGGATCGACATGGAGGAGCTCTCCGACAGCGACATTGAGATCCTTATGGACGTCTTCGGGCTGCATCCGCTTACGGTCGAGGACTGCATCATGGTCAACGCCCGCCCAAAGGTCGAGGATTTCAAGAACTACCTTTTCATAATCACGCAGGGCGTCAGGATAGACCCCGAGACGGCCAAGATAGGGACCTTTGAGGTCGATTTCTGCATGGGCAGGAACTACCTGATAACCGTGCATGCCGAGAAGGTCGACGCCATCGACCTGAACCTCGAGAGGGTCGATAAGGGTTCCCCGATAGTTACGCGCGGCAGCGATTTTCTCGCGTATGCAATTTTGGAGTCCCTGGCCGACACCTATTACCCGATAGTCGACAAGTTCGACAAGAGGGTCGATGACCTCGAGGCGGAGCTATTCAAGGACCCGACCACGAAGACTTTCAACCAGATATACCGGCTTAAGAACGACACGATGCTCCTGCGCAGGACGATAGGCCCGCAGGTAGACATGTTCTCGATACTTACGAGGGGCGATTTCGCGATGATAAGGCCCGTCAATTACGTTTATTACAGGAACGTATACGACCATCTCGTCAGGATAAACGACATAGTCGGCACCTCGCGCGATATCGTTACCGGCGCGCTTGAAGCCTACGTCTCCATAGTCTCGAACAGGCTGAACGAGGTAATGAAGGTCCTGACGATAATCGCGACCGTCATGCTGCCGTTCGTAGTGATCCCGAGCATATACGGCATGAACATCAAGCTGCCCTTTTCGGGGCATGTGATGGCTTTCTGGATAGTCATGGGCCTTACCGCCGTGTGTACGGCAGTCATAATACTTTACCTGAAAAGTAAGAGATGGTTTTAATGGATAACCTGCACCAGTTCATACCGCTGCTTATAAGCATAGGAGTGCTCCTTTGCTTTTCGGCGTTCTTCTCGATGTCGGAGACCGCGCTGATATCGCTGAGCAAGATCCGCCTGCGTCACATGATATCGAAGGGCGCCAAGAACGCGAAGCTCGTCCACCAGCTGGTATCGAAACCCGAGAAGCTCATAACTTGCATCCTCGTAGGGAATAACCTAGTCAATACCGCAATATCGGTAATCGGCGCGACCATATTCGTCTTCTTCTTCGGGGATGAGGTCGGAATGATATCCGCGACCGTTATTGTCACGATAACGCTGCTGACGTTCGGCGAGATAATACCAAAAATGTTCGCGGTGCAACGGGCGGAAAAAGTATCCCTGGCGATCGCAAAACCGATAAACGTGCTGTTGATAATACTCAACCCGGTGGCCAAAGTGTTCATGAAGCTCGGTAATGCGCTGATAAAATTGTTCGGCGGCGAGGTCAAGCAGCGTTCACCGCTGATAACCGAGGAAGAGATAAGGCTCATGATCGAGCTCGGCAAGGAAGAGGGTGTCGTAGGCGATGATGAGCGGAAGATGCTGCACAGGATATTCGAGTTCGGCGACACGAAGGTGAGCGAGGTCATGGTGCCTTTGGGGAAGGCGGTGGCGATAGACATAGATGCCGGCGCCGAGGAACTGCTAAACCTGTTCGTTGAGGAGGGGCACTCGAGGCTGCCGGTATATAAGGGCTCCCCGGACAACATAGTAGGGATCATATACGCCAGGGACCTTCTCTATATATGGCAGAACAAGGGGCTGGTGATAATCCCGGACCTTGTCCATGAGCCGTATTTTGTGCCGAAGGACAAAAGGGTAAACGACCTGCTGAAAGATTTCCAGAAGATGAAGGTGCAGATTGCGATCATAGCCGACATGCCGGCCGGTATTACTTCTTCAAGCGGGGCCTCCAGGAGGGCGATAGGCCTGGTCACGCTTGAGGACCTTACCGAAGAGATAGTGGGCGAGATCGAAGAGGACCCCGTCCTTGACAGCCATTAAGAGGTATGGTAGACTAAGGTCGTTTCCACTGTATTCAAACCTTAAGAGGAGGTGTTAGATGGAAGCATACTGCGTAAAATGCAAGAAGAAGCAGGAGATGAAGGACGCCCAGAAAGAGAAGATGAAGAACGGCCGCGATGCGATGAAGGGCAAATGCCCGGTTTGCGGTACGGGAATGTACAGGATTCTTGGAAAGTAATATAGATACCCCCAGGGCAAAAGCTGAACTCATAGCTGAAGTTGCGAAGGACAAGAAGGCCGAAGATATAGTCCTTATGGAGATGAGCGGGGTGTCGGCGTTTTGTGATTATTTCATAATAATGACTGCCAACAACCGGCGCCAGGTAAAAGCTATATCGGACGAGCTCGAAGACAGGCTTGAGGAAGAAGGCCTAAGGCTCTGGCACCGTGAAGGCGGCAGTGACGCATGTTGGACGCTGCTGGATTTCGGCAATTGTGTTGTTCATGTCTTTGAACCGGAAGCCCGTAAATTCTACGGCCTCGAGGGTCTCTGGGGAGATGTCCCCGCCGAAAATCTCAGCTGATACAAGTATAAAGAGATGCCACCCGCAAGAGCGCGGGTGGCATTGTCTTTGGGAACAGGGAAGATGATAGAACAAGAGATATTTAAGTTCATGGACGATGCGCTGTCGGCCGAAAGATCCTTCGGCGGATATTATACAAGGGATCTCCTTGTCCTGGAGAGCCCTAAAGATCCCGCCCACGGTGATTTCGCAGCTAACATAGCGTTCAGGCTGGCGAAGCCTATGAAGAGGAACCCGAACGAGCTCGCTAAGCAGGTCTCGGAAGCCCTCGTCGCGCGGCTTGCAGGGTCGGGGCTGAAGGGCATCATAGACGCGATAGAGCCGCTCAACGGCTTCGTTAATATACGCCTGTCGGCAATAGCGCTGCGCGGAGTGCTCCCGCAGATATCGGATGCAAGGGAGAAGTTCGGCTGTTCAGATACGCGTAAGGGTGATAAGGTGCAGGTCGAGTTCGTCAGCGCGAATCCAACGGGCACCCTGAGCGTCGCCCATGCGCGCCAGGCGGCCTTCGGGGACACCCTCGCGAATGTGCTATCGGCGAACGGCTTCGACGTCGTGAGGGAGTATTACATAAACGACGAAGGCGTCCAGATAACTATACTAGGGCAGTCGATATATGCCAGATACCGCGAGTCTCTCGGTGATGAGTATGCTTTTCCCGAGAACGGATATAAGGGCGG
>JBAYMW010000050.1:0-9735 GCA_041663405.1 Candidatus Omnitrophota bacterium
GATTATCTCGACGTATTTCTCGCCTATCAGCCCGAGGGTATTTATGAAGGCCTCCGCGTCCTTTTCGACCTTTGCCTTCTTGTCAAGGCACACATAAAGGTCTACGGCGGTCTTCTTGGCCTGTTCATCCCTGACGATCTGGATGTCCTTGACCTCGCCGAGCTGCACGCCCGCGACCCTGACCGGCGCGGATATCTCTATGCCGTTCGCGAAATCGAAACGCACCTTTATGGTGTACCTCTGCTGGGAATATTTTATTTCCTGGGCCATGAATATCATGGATATCCCGATGGCTATACCAATGGCCACAAAAATCCCGACCTTGAACTCCAGGTCCATCCTCCTCTTCATGCTCGCCTCCTGAAATATGCTGTCATGAGTCCTCTGTTATGGGGCCCGAAGCGGCCCCGGTTATGAACTGTCTGACTATCGGGTTCGAGGTGTTCTTTATCTGTTCGGGCGTACCGACCTCGATTATCTTGCCCTTATATAACATCGCTATCCTGTCGGCGATCTTATATGCCGATGTCATGTCATGCGTGACCGCTATAGCGGTAGTCCTTAATTTTGACTGGAGGCCCTTTATCAGGTCGTTTACGGCGTCCGCCATGATCGGGTCGACTCCGGTCGTCGGCTCATCGTAGAGTATTATCTTCGGGTCCATGCATATCGCGCGGGCCAGGCCGACGCGTTTCCTCATGCCTCCGGAAAGCTCTGAAGGCCTTTGGCCCTCGATGCCCTTCAGCCCGACCAGGCCGAGGCATTCAGCGACCCTCCTGTCTATCGAATCGTCGTCCATCTTCCTGTGCTCAATAAGGTTGAACGCGACGTTGTCGCGGACGCTGAGCGAATCGAAGAGCGCGGCGCCCTGGAATAACATGCCGAATTTAAGCCGGAGTTCGTTGAGCTCCTTGCCGCCGAGCCTCGTGACGTCCTGCCCGTCGATCATCACCTGCCCGGAATCGGGCTTCATGAGCCCGATGATATGCTTCAGCATCACGCTCTTTCCGGTGCCCGAGCGCCCTATTATGACGATCGTCTCGCCGTCATTGATGGTCAGGTTGGCATTATCGAGGACCACGCGGTCATCGAACGCCTTGCATAGGTTAATAAGCTCTATCATATCAGAATGAGAACCCGAAATAGAACAACGCCGTGAACAGGCAGTCGGCCGCGATAATAAGTATGAACGATACGACGACCGCCCTTGTCGTGGCTGCGCCGACACCCTCGGCCCCGCCCTCGACCCTCATGCCTTCATAACACGCGACTATGCATATGACGACCGCGAACGCGAAGGATTTTATCAGACCGGTCGCTATATCCTTTACCTTCAGCGGGTTCCATGTCATGTCCCAATAGAGATTACTGAGTATATTGAGCCTCCATACGCCTATCATATACCCGCCGAGTATGCCTACGATATCGCCGTAGATCGTAAGAAGCGGCAGCATGAAAAAGAGCGCGATGAACCTGGGCACCACGAGGTATTTTATCGGGTTCGTCGCGAGGGTCTCGAGCGCGTCTATCTGCTCGGTGACCTTCATCGTCCCGAGTTCCGCGGCTATCGATGCCCCCACCCTTCCCGCAACGACGAGCGCGGTAAGCACGGGGCCCAGCTCTCTCGTCAACGAAAGCGCGACGAGGCTCGCGATGTAGAGCTTCGCCTCCATCTTCTGCATCTGGTAGGCGCTCTGCAGCGCAAGCACCATTCCGGTAAAGAGGCACGTCAGGAAGACTATCGGCAGGCTGTCTATGCCGACCTTGACCATCTGCTCTAATACGGGCCTGCGCTTGAACGGGGGCACGAACGTCCAGAAGACCGTCCTGACCGTAAGGACCGTGATCCCCCCGGCATAATGCAGGAAGTCCAGGAACCGTTCGCCTAAATCAGTTATCCAGCCGATCATTCCGTTAGAACCTCACTTTATGCTCTACGCCTATGAATTCGTCTTCTTCCTTCATTTTGACCTTAAGGTTCGCGGGGGCCCCGAGATTATACTCCAGGTCCGTCTCGTCCCTGCCGATCCTTTGCTGGTCGGCATTCTGCGCCTCATATGACTTGAAATTCACCCTGAACTGCTCGTTCGGGCTCGCTCCCGTGGCATATTCGTCCCCGGCGGCGGTCTTTGTCACGTTCACGCCGGCCCAAACGACCTCATTCTGGCCGGACTTTATCTCGATATTGTTGAACACCCTCGGCGTACCGAAATCGGCCATATCAATGGCCCCTTCCAGCACCAGGGTCTCGCTATCAGTATAAACTTTTGAATCGATAAATTCAAGTCTTGATCCTCTTCCCCTGATATTTATTTTTGCGGTGTTGTACCGTATGATGCTTATATTGCCGTTGAGGAACTCTATCTGGCCGTCTATATTCATCTCTTTACCGAGTTCGCCGCGTATATATATGTCCCCCATGACCGTGCCGGAGAGCATCCCCTTCTCTGTCACGAGGTCAGTAAGCCCTCCGAGCTGGGCTCCCTTGAACTTAAGGCGGATTTCGATGTCCCTCTTGCCTTCCAGGGATACCGAGGCATTCGCTATAAGCACGTCGCCATAGTTCACGCCGGTCAGTTTCAGCTTGCCGTCTTTGAACTCATAGGCGCCTTTGACTTCCCTTATCGGGTCATAGCTTATTATGGAGCCTGAGGTACTGAAATCCCCGCTTACGGATTCGAGCTTGTTGCCGGCGCCGTAATTCAGCTGCCCATTTATCATGTAGTTCGACATCACATCGAACCCGAAGACTTTCAGGTGGTTAGCGCTGATCTCCAGTGAAAAATTCGGGAGCTTTGAGAGGTCGCCCGATATACCGAGCTTGCTCACTTCTCCCATGGCGGTGGCGTTGCCCTTATCGTCTTCGGGAAAGAGGTCGAAGCTGAAACCCTTATCCGCCGTCTGGAGCAGCCCGTTAAGCATGAACGTGGGCCCGAACCTGAAATTATTGAACGCGACCGCGCCTTCTGACGCCGCTATATTCCCGGCGAAATTCAGGTTCGTCTTATCGAGCGCGTCCAGTGAACCTCGTATGAATACCTTGTCGAACGCGCCGTCTATCTGCACCCTCAGGGCGTAATCGCGGCCCTTTATCGTGCCTTCAAGTTTAACTGACGAGCGCTCTACCGGGAATCCTATCCTGCCGCGCCCCAAGAACCCCTGGCCCAAAATGTTTGCGCTGACGCTGCGGGACTCTATGCCGCTTCTGTCCACCTTAAAATTCCCGTTGACACCGGAGACCACCGGCATATCCTGCGCGTTATAAAAAGAACCGTCCCTCAGCGAGATCACCGTCTCTTCCCATGCCTGCTCGAAGACCTTCGGTATGAGGTATTTGATGTCCTTGTCCGGGAAGAAGACCTTCGGGGATACTACGGTTATCCTGTCGAGCGTATCGTATCTGCCGAAAGCGGCGTCCCATAGCCTGTAATCGAGTTCTATCGTGTCGGCCGAGAAGAATAGTTCCCTCGGCGCCTTCGGCTTGCCTGCCGCGCCGGAGGACGCGGGGATGTACAGCTTCACATCCTTCAGTATGATACCGCGGAAGACCCCGCCCTCAAGCCCGCCTATCTCGCCTTCGAGCCCTATCTTATCCCTGATAAGCTCGAGCGAAGCTTCCTTGAACCCGGAAAAGAAAACCCTTCCCTGCATGTCCAGGAAATAAAGGACGGCAAGCACGACCAACCCCGCTATTATAATAACCGGGTTCGGCCTGTGCCTTCTCATTCGAAGATAAGATGGTCGACTTTAGCGTTTACTTTCACCGTTCCGCCCCTCTTGATCCTTGCGGAGATGATCTCCTCTGCAAGCGGGTCCTCCAGGAAACGCTGTATGGTCCTCTTGATGGGCCGCGCCCCGTAGACCGGGTCGAAACCTTTTTCGATGAGGAAGTCCGTCGCTTCCTTGCTTAGCCCGATGGTTATCTCGTGCTGCTCCTTCAGGCGGTCCTTCACTTCGGCGATCTCAAGGTCCACGATCTTATAGAGGTCATCCTTCGTGAGCGGCCTGAACACTATTATATCGTCCACCCTGTTTATGAACTCGGGCTTGAACGTCTTCTTCACTTCGTCGAGAAGCCTCGTCTTCATCGTCTGGTATGTCATCTCTTCCTTGTCGGTCTTGAAGCCGAGCGACCCCTGTTTCTTGAAAGTCTCGGCGCCGATGTTCGAGGTCATTATAAGGATCGTGTTCTTGAAATCGACCCTGCGGCCGAATGAATCGGTAAGCCGTCCTTCCTCGAGGACCTGCAGCAGTATATTGAACACGTCGGGATGCGCTTTTTCTATCTCATCGAGCAGTACGACCGAATACGGGCGGCGGCGCACCTTCTCTGTCAGCTGCCCGCCTTCTTCATACCCGACGTATCCCGGCGGGGCGCCGACAAGGCGCGACACGTTGAATTTTTCCATGTACTCCGACATATCTATCTGCGTTATCGCGTCCTCATCGCCGAAGATGAGCCCCGCTAGCGCCTTCGCGAGCAGCGTCTTGCCGACGCCGGTCGGCCCGAGGAATATGAACGAGCCTATCGGCCTCTTCGGGTCTTTTAGCCCCGCGCGCGAGCGCCTTACCGCGTTCGCGATGGCATTTATCGCCTCGTCCTGGCCGATGACGCGCTGGTGCAGCTGGTCTTCCATCTTCAGCAGCTTCTCGCTCTCCTTCTCCTCCAGCTTCACTATAGGAATGCCCGTCCATTTCGCGGTTATCTCGGCGATATCTTCCTCGGTCACGCGCGGATAGGCCTCGGCTTTCTGCTTAGACCATTCCTTGCGCACCTTCTCGAGCTGTCCCTTCAGTTCCCTCTCCTGGTCGCGCAGGCCCGCCGCCTTCTCGAAATCCTGGCCCTTGACCGCCGCTTCCTTCTCCTTCCTGACGTATTCCATCTGCTTCTCGACCTCTTTTATGTCGGGAGGAGTGGTCATCACGTTCAGGCGCGCGCGGGAACCGGCCTCGTCTATGAGATCGATCGCCTTATCGGGCAGGTACCTTCCCGAGATGTACTGGTCGGAGAGTTTCGCGGCCGCGATAAGGGACTCGTCGGTAAATTTGACCTTATGGTGCGCCTCATACTTATCGCGCAGGCCTTTCAATATCTCGATCGTCTCGTCCACGCTGGGCGGCTCGACTATTATCGTCTGGAACCTGCGCGCGAGCGCGGCGTCCTTTTCTATATGCTTCCTGAACTCGTCGAGCGTCGTCGCGCCGATGCACTGTATCTCGCCGCGCGAGAGCGCCGGCTTCAATATATTCGACGCGTCAATAGCGCCCTCAGCGCCGCCGGCGCCGACGAGCGTGTGCAGCTCATCTATGAATATTATTATGTTCTCGGAACGTTTGATCTCGTCCATGACGGCCTTTATGCGCTCCTCGAACTGCCCCCTGTATTTTGTGCCCGCGACCATCAGCGCGAGGTCGAGTATCACGACCCTCTTGTCGCGCAATATCTCCGGGATATCCCCCTTGATGACCTTCTGCGCGAGCCCCTCGACGATAGCGGTCTTCCCGACGCCCGCCTCGCCCAGCAGCACCGGGTTATTCTTCGTCCTTCTGGATAATATCTGTATCACGCGCTCTATCTCGTCTTTCCTGCCGATGACGGGGTCAAGCTTGCCTTCGCGCGCGAGCGCGGTAAGGTCGCGGCCGAACGCGTCCAGCGACGGGGTCTTCGTCTTCGCCTGCGCCTGCTGCTGCGTGAACCCGGGGGTCGCCGAGCCCAGCAGCGACATCACTTCCTGCCGGACCTTGTTCAGGTCGAGCCCGAGGTTCGTGAGGACCTGGCTTGCCACGCCTTCGCCCTCTCGTATAAGGCCGAGCAAAAGGTGTTCGGTCCCGATATAGTTATGCCCGAGGTTGCGCGCCTCATCGGTCGCGAGCTCGATGACCTTCTTGGCCTTCGGCGTGAAAGGTATGTCTCCGGAGACGACGGTCGGCGGGCCGGGCTGGACTATCTTCTCTACCTCGAGGCGTATCGCCTCCAGGCTCAACCCGAGGTTCTGCAGGACCGCGGCGGCGACTCCCTCTCCCTCTTTTATGAGGCCGAGGAGTATGTGCTCCGTGCCTATGTAATCGTGGTTGAACCTCTTGGCTTCTTCCTTCGCGAGGATTATGACCTTCCTCGCCCTTTCGGTAAACCTCGAGAACATGTTCATAAACTCTTCTCCTTACGTTCGCTCTTTATGTGAATTCAGTAAAATGTAGAGACGAACTAAGTAACTATTAAATATATACTCCCCCAGCTCATCTCCTGATTTTAAAACGTTAAGTTTCTTCATACGCTGTAGAAAATTATTAAATTTCTTTTTTTCTGATTCTGAAAGCCCCTTTTCGATATCGCTTTTTCTAAATGATAGACTAAAATTCTCTTTTCCTATTTTAGTAAGAATGGAGTGGTAATCTTTACTATGTAATGCTGCATATACTTGTTGATCAACAAATTTCTTTCCTACTTCCTCAGCTGCAACAAAAACACCATCGAGAACATCATCTTTACTAATAACATTATCTTTATCCATCCAAAATACTGCGTCACCTATTATATGCATTATTTTCGGAAAACCTGCTGAATAATGACATAAAAATTGCATTGCCTCATTTTCAACTTTCATATTTACCGTACCAAATGCTTTGTTGAAAAATTCTGTCATTTCTGGTTTGGTCATTGGTTTTATTTCAATAATATCAAAGATTCTTTCTATAGGCTGATGATGAGTAATCATATCCAATCTACGCTCTTCAACTCCACAAAGCATTAGCATTAGAGGCAAAGGATTTCTGCTAAGAGCATTCTCATCTACTAGCGATTTGATAAAATGGGAAAATTGAGGATTCTTAGTAATGCCATTAATTTCATCAAGAATCAAAATTATACCTTTCACACCATTATCTTTAACGCGTTCTAATAATTCACGTAAAAAAGGTAAATATCCATGAGAAAGATTTGGTCCATCAGATTTTAAAACCTCAAGATTGATGCTTAACCCAAATAATTCTTGTTTTCCGATATATTTCGACAGAAAGTCTCTCACTTTTTCAGTTGTTGTGGCTTCATATATTTGCGTCTTTATTACAGCTTCGACAGTCTTAGTCGCAACGTCATCGAGAGACTCCGCCCCACCTAATAGAACGTGAATACCTAATAGATGGCTATTTTTCTCGGAATAATCTCTTATAAAACCCGCTAAAGAACTTTTTCCTATCCCATAATCACCTACGACGAAAATTGCTTGAGGCTTTCCCAATCCAACTTGGTTAACTGACCTCAGCACTCTTTCAATCTCAGGTATTCTTCCGCTAAAAAATTCAATAGGTACCGGTTGGCCCGGATAAAAGGGACTTTTACCCTTATTCATGTTATCCATCTATCCCTCCTTAAGATTTATCCGTTAGATTGAACTTGTGCGAAATAAAATCTGCCCTGACGGCGTCCCTCTCTTCCGCGGACAGCTGCTTGCCTTCTTTCTTCTGCAGGTGCGCGGGCTGTATCTGTATGAAAAGGCTGTTGAGCATGTCGCGGTCGACGCCTTTAATTATCCCGAGGTCCGCTCCGAGCCTTATCGTCGACAGGAGGTTGAGCGCTTCCTCGGTGCTTATCAGTTTGGCGTTCTTCAGCTCCTCGAGCGACCTGGTCATCCTGTCCTCCAGGAGCAGCCTCTGGTTCGCGAATACCGCGTCCCTCGCCGCGTTCTCCTGCTCGATTATCTGCTTTATCATCCTTCCGAGGTTATCGACCGTGTCTTCCTCGGGATGCCCGAGGGTGACCTGGTTCGATATCTGGAAAAAATTCCCGTAAGATTCGGTCCCCTCGCCGAAGAGGCCGCGCGCGGTCATACCTAGTTTCCCTATCGCCTGTATGATCCTGCCGGCCTGCTTTGTCATCACGAGCGCCGGAAGATGGACCATGCACGACGCGCGCAGGCCCGTGCCGATATTCGTCGGACAGCATGTCAGGTAACCGGCTTCCGGCGAATACGCGAAATCCAGGTGATGCCCGAGCTCCTCTTCTATCCTGTCCGCAAGCTTCCAGGTGTCCATCAGGTTCAGGCCGGATTGCAGGACCTGTATCCGCAGGTGGTCCTCCTCGTTGACCATGATGCTGATTATCTCGCGGTCGCTTATGAGGACGGCCTTATGCTCGGGACGGAACGCGTGCTCCCTGCTTACGAGATGCCTTTCTATCAGCATCTGTTTCTCAAGGCTGTCGAGTTCGCCCATCCTGATGAACAACGCGCCTTTTAAAAGATCCAAATGCTCGTAGGCGGCCATAAAATCCGATATGACGCCTTCGAGCTGTCCGGCGTCGGCCCAGTGCGGGAACGGGTACTTATCAAGGTTACGCGCAAGCCTGATGCGCGATGACATCACTATATCCGAATCCGGCCCCGAGCCCTTGAGCCATTCGCCCGTGCCGTTCCACAGGTCATCTAGGGTCATCACTTGCCCCCGGGATCCTTATCGAGATCGCGTATCTCGTCGCGCAGCCTTGCCGCCTCTTCGAACTCTTCCGTATCTATCGCGCGCTGCAATTTACGCTGCAGGGTATGGCGCAGGTCGGGCGATCCCGGATCCTTCGTCTTTCCCGTATGCCTGGTAGAGCCGTGTATGCGCTTTATCAGCGGAAGGAGGCTCTTCCTGAAAGCAAGGTAGCAATCGCCGCATCCGAACTTTCCTATCTTCTGGAATTCCCCGAACGTCATGCCGCACTTTTCGCATTTTAGCGAGGCGCCGGGCGCCGAAGCATCCGGCCCGCCGGACGTGTCGCTTATGCTCGCGAGAAAATCGGCAATGCTGAAGTGCTGCTCCATCTCGACGCCCTTCTTCTTCGCGCAGCCGTCGCAAAGCTGGAGCTGTTTCACTTCCTCGTTGATGATCTCGGTAAACTCGACCGTGGCATCATTCTTGCCGCAGATCTGGCAAAGCATCAGAACCTCACGCCGTCGACCTTCGTAAGTTTATGGAATTCGGTAATAAGCTTAGCCGTCATTTTCCCGGGCTTGCCGTCGCCGATCTTGCGCCTGTCCATCCTGACGACTGGTATGATCTCGGCCGCGCTTCCGGTAAGGAACATCTCGTCGGAATTAAAGAGGTCATACCTAGTAAGGACCTCCTCTTTGATCGGGATCTCCTTCAGGTGCGCTATATCGATGACCGCGCCGCGCGTGATGCCGCGCAGCACGCCGCTATGGACCGGAGGCGTATAGATAACGCCGTCCTTGACCATGAATATATTGTCGCCCGTGCATTCCGCGACATATCCTTCGGAATTCAGCATGACGGCTTCCTCGACGCCCGCGTTGATCGCCTCGACCTTCGCCAGTATATTGTTAAGGTAGTTGAGCGACTTTATCTGCGGGTTGACCGACTCGTGGATGTTCCTCTGCGTCGAGATCGTCACGATCTCGAGGCCTTTATCGTAGAACTCCTGCGGATAGAGCTTGCACTTGTCCGTTATGATTATGATCGTCGGCTTGCCGCACTTCCTCGGGTCGAGCCCGAGGTCGCCGTAACCGCGCGTGACGACGAGCCTGATATACGAGTCCTTCATGTTGTTTTCCCTCAGCGTCTTCTTGACCGCTTCGGTCATCTCTTCCTTGTTCATCGGGATATCGAGCATTATTGCGTGGGCAGACTGAAAGAGCCTGTCGATATGCTCCTTGCATTTGAATATAAGGCCGTCATATGTGCGGATGCCCTCGAAGACGCCGTCTCCGTAAAGAAGCCCGTGGTCGAAGACCGAGA
>JBAYMW010000051.1:0-9722 GCA_041663405.1 Candidatus Omnitrophota bacterium
AGCATCAGCCCCGGGCGGACCATATTGAAATGCGAATCCTTATAGAGCATCGCCCCCGCGGAATTCGCCGCGTGGACGTATTGTATCTCCAGGCCCCTTATCTCCATCTCGGTCGCGAGACGCTTGAAATTCTCTATCTGCCTGGCGGTATAATGGACATCCTCTTCGTCGGCGCTCGCGAAATGCGTGAATATCCCTTCTATGGCCAGGCTGTCATACCCGAGAAGGTCATCTATGAGCTTGTCGGCCTCGTCATGCCAGACGCCGAGGCGGCCCATGCCCGTATCTACCTTCACGTGCACAAGCGCCTGTTTTTTTAACTTGCGCGCGGCCCTGTCGATCGCCGCAGCAAGCGATGTGTCGCAAACCGTCAGCGTCAGGTCGTAATAGACGGCTTCCTCGGCCTCCTTCGGCAGGACGGAGCTCAGGACGAGTATCGGCGTCCTTATCTTCGCCTTGCGCAGCGCTATCCCCTCGTCGACGCAGGCGACCCCGAGATATGCCGCCTTCTCCTTCTCGAGACGGCGCGCGACCTCTATCATGCCGTATCCGTAAGCGTTCGCCTTTACGACGGCGAGAACGCTCGTCTTTTTGGAAAGGCGCGATTTTATCGTGCGGTAATTAGACGCGATCGCGTCAAGGTTGATCTCTGTCCATGTAGGCCGGCTTGTCATCTTACCTGCACATCCTTCGGGTAGACATATAACGGCACAAACCTGTCGGGGTCCTCGAATTGTTTCTTCTTAATGAGCTCGTACCCGAGTTTCGCTAAGGTCTCCGCGCGGGGATACCAGTATTTTTCGGGAGCGAACTCCGCTTTATATTTGAAATTATCCTTTATATATTGGCCGTAGGCAACGAGCCCGTCTCCGGTGAATATTGTATCGCCTTTGATGCTCTTAAGCAACTCGGCGATGGGGATAACCGAATATTTCATCTTCCTGATAAGCTTGCCGCCCTTTCGCGAGTAGATGGAGCAATAGACATTCCCGCGCCGCGCGTCGACAACAGGAACGATGAGGGACGGTTCCTGTTGGGGACACCCTGCCGTAAGCAGAGTGTCCCCATTAGCTATCACATCTAGAGTCGGGACGCCGACGATCCTAATCTTCCTAGAGAACGCTAGGCCCTTGACAGTAGCGGCGCCTATGCGCAGGGACGTCAGGGAGCCGGGCCCCTTGGAGAAGACGATACAGCCGATATCCTTCAGCCCCAGCTTGGCCTTCTTCAATATCTTGTCGATCTGCGGCATAAGCTGTTCGCACTGCATCTGGTCCGCCTCTTTATGCACAGAGGCGGTGACCCTCGCGTCTTCGGCTATCGCGATAGAGATATATTTCGATGATGTATCGAGCGCTAATATTTTCATTTTTTTATCGTTATGGCCCTTTTCGACGGCCCGGATATCTTCAATGATATGTCCAGGTGCCTGTCCGGAAGGATGCGCGCCATCTTATTCGACCATTCGATCACGACGACGCCGTCGCGGGCGAGATAGTCCTCGTATCCGATATCCTCTATATCTTTCAGGTTATCCAGGCGGTATACGTCGAAATGGAAGAGCGGTATCTTGCCCTTATATTCCTTAACGAGCGCGAAAGACGGGCTGTTCACGTAACGGTAGTTCCTGACGCCGAGGCCCTTTGCGATGCCCTTGACCAGCGTCGTCTTCCCCGCGCCCAGATCGCCCGACAGAGCGACCATGTCGCCCGGCACGAGATGTTTTGCTATCTCCTCGCCGACCCTTATCGTCTCTCTCTCGCTCTTCGTGGTTATTACCATCAGAAATGTGAAAATCCTTTTGCCTTCAGGTCCGTCGTCCTGCCGTCCCTGCCTATGATCTTTACGCCTATCCTCTTATCGAGTATCTCGCCTATCTGCGTTATCTTTACGCCGCCGGCCTCGAGCGTCCGTTTCGCGAGGCGGCGCGCTTCGCCCAGGGGCATAGTGAACAAAAGCTCGAAATCCTCTCCCTCGTTTAGCGCGGCGGCAACCCCCCTCGCGTCTTTCGACACCGGGATAAGCTCTTCATATATACACGCTCCGACTCCGCTCGCTTTCGCGATATGGCTGAGGTCCGTCGAGAGGCCGTCCGAGATATCTATCATCGAGTTTATCTTAAAACCGCTTACGAGGCAGCGTGACTCCCTGAGCCTCGGCGTGAATGTAAGATGGCGTTTGCTCTTATACGAGCCTCCGAGAGAACCCGTAACGCAGATTATGTCTCCCCTCTTCGCCCCGCTCCTGAGCACCGGAGGGGCCTGTCCCGTAAACCCGAGGACAGCCACGTCGACTATCAGCTTCGCGGAAGAGTTAGTGTCACCTCCGACTATATCCACGTTGAATTTTTTCGCGAGGGCCCTGATGCCGCGGTACATCTCGTCTACGAATTCGACTGTCAGTTTTTTCGGGAGGCCGAGCGAGACGACGGCATATTTCGCGGCGCCGCCCATCGCGGCGATATCGCTGAGGCCGCATGCGAGCGACTTCCACCCTATCTGGTAAGGCGATGCTTCTTCCAGCCTGAAGTCCGTGTCCTCGAGGAGCATATCGATGGTGACCAGCAGGCTCTTCTTCTTCGATAACCGGATCACGGCGCAGTCGTCGCCGATGCCCTTGGCATATTTCGCGAGCCGCTCTATAAGCCCCGTCTCACCTAATCTTTTTAATTTCACAGGGTTTAAACACTCCCTTTTCCGTCACTATTGCGGTTATCAATTCCGCCGGCGTCACATCGAAAGCAGGGCAATATGTCTTTACGCCTTTCGGGGCGATCATATTCCCGCGTATCGTCGTTATCTCATCGCCATGCCGCTCTTCGATCGGTATACTGCCGCCCCGGGCCATATTGAAATCTATCGTCGATACCGGCGCTACCACGTAAAAGGGTATCTTGTGGTATTTCGCGAGGACCGCGACGCCGTATGTGCCTATCTTATTCGCCGCGTCGCCGTTGCGCGTTATCCTGTCGGCGCCGACGATGACCTTCGTTATCTTTCCGAGGCTCATCACGTGCGCGGCCATGTTATCGCAGATCAGCGTGACGTCTATGCCCTCATGCATGAGCTCCCATGCGGTAAGGCGCGCGCCCTGGAGCAGCGGCCTCGTCTCGTCGGCATAGACCCTGAATTTCTTCCCGTTCTCCTTGGCGCGGTACATCACGCCCAGCGCGGTCCCGTAATCAGCCGTCGCCAAGGCACCCGCGTTGCAGTGCGTCAATATCGCATCGCCGTTCTTTATAAGCCGCGCGCCATGATCGGCCATCTTCCTGCATGTCGCCCTGTCTTCCTCGTAAATTTTGTGCGCTTCGCCCAACAGGGCTTTCTTTACCTGCGCAATCGGCCTGTCCTTGTTCTTCTCGGCAACGGCCTTCATCCTGGCCAGCCCCCAGAACAGGTTCACCGCCGTCGGGCGGGCCGAGCCGATGAATTTTATTACGCCGTCGAGCTCGCGCATGAACGCCTTATGGTCTTTCGCGCGCGAACCCTTTATGCCGAGGTACGCCCCGTATGCCGCCGCTACTCCGAGCGCCGGCGCGCCGCGGACCTGCAGCTTCTTTATCGCGTGCCAAAAGCTTTTCACGCCGCGGAATTCCAGGTAGACGAGCTTATCCGGAAGCAGCGTCTGGTCGATTATCTTCACCGAATCTGCCGGCTTTCCGGCGTGCCACTTTATGGTCTGGATGGACATCTTATTTACCTTATTATCTTCGCCAGCAGGCTGCGCTTTATCGATATCGCGCCGTACGGGCACAGTTCGTGGCAGCAGAAACATTTGATGCAGCTGTCGTAATCTATGCTGGATCCCTTTTCGTTTATTATTATGCATCCTGCCGGGCAGCTCTTCTCGCATATCCGGCATCTTCGGCATATTCTATCATTTATCCGCGGCAAAAACCTTATCGCTTTTGCCAGGATCTTCAACAGCGGCTTCGGCACTTTCATGACCACCGAAGCATGCGGCAATTTGAAATTCGCGAGTTTGGCGTCCCTTATGCTCTCGCCAAGGACCTCGATCTTCGAAAGGTCCGCTTCTCCGAGCCTGCGCCTGTACGCCTCGGCGATGATATGGATCTTCAGCGGGTCGAGCCCCGCGAGCCCCGCAAATACGGCGTCGCACGCGACACAATCGCGGCCCGCGATGATAAGTCCGGCGTTGCGCAGTTTTCCGGCGGCGGGCCCGTCGCCTTCCATCGCGACTATCCCGTCCATTACCGCGAGGCGCGGCACGGCCGTCTCGAAAACATCGACCACCTGCTTGGCGAAATCCGCGGGCATCGGCGCCTTCAGGTGGCAGGCCGCCTTGAAGTGGCCGACCGCGAGCCCGTAAGAATTCTTTACCGCGCCGGTAAGCGTCATAAGGTCATGCGTCTTCATCTTCGGGACCGTTATTATCCCGTCGACATCCTTCGCCCAGGCCGCTATGGGCATCCCGTCGATATTGCGCGCGGCGTCGAAATCGACGAGCGTGATGCCTTCTTCTTCGCAGACCTTCTTCATCCCCGAAGCTTCGTACGTAGAGCCGGCGCTTTTATATCCGAGACCGCCGGGAGAATCGCCGAGGAATATCCTGGCCCCCTCCTCCTTCGCGAGCCGGGCGACCGCGCGCACCACCTCGGGATGCGTGCACACGCCCGATTCGGGAGGCCTGGCGGAAAGCAGGTTGGGCTTCAACAGTATGTTCTCGCCCCTCCTGACAAAAGCCGCCATCCCGCCGATAAGGTCTACCGCTTTTTTCACAGCGGAATATACCTCGGCGGTATCATAAGAGGACGCCCTGGTTATCGAGACTCTTGAAGGCATATCGGGCCCTATCTCGGAAGCGCGATCATCTTGTAAAGGAACACGAAAAACACGACGGCCGTATTGTGCACCACATGGACCGCGATACACGGGATCAAAGAGCCGGTCTTCTCATAAAGGTATGCGAGCAGTATGCCCAGCGCGAGTATCGGGAAGAAAGATACTATGTTGAGATGCAGCATGGAAAAGACCAGGGAGACGAGTATTATCGCGTTGCGCGCGCCGATCTTCTTCTTGACCACCGGATAAGCGAACCCCCTGAAAAACAGTTCTTCCATCACAGGGCCCAGCAGTGTCACGAGGCCGGTAAGCACCAGCAGCAGTTTCGGCCTGTTCGTCTCATAGAGTATCTCGAGCGCTTTCGTCTCATTCGGTTCATAATTGAATATCCTGAGCGCCAGAAGCACAAATATCATTATGACGGCCAGTAAGGGTATGAGCATCAGGTAACCGCCGAGGCCTATCTTGATATCCCTGAAAATATTCTTCGCGGCCAGCCCGAGGTCCGCGCACCTTCCATTGAATTTGCGCAGGACGAAATACAGGACTATCAGGAGCCCCGCGATATCCATCAGCGTCGCGTTGATGACGGTGAAGAGTTTCTCGTCGACATCCTTTACCCCCATGAACCCTGCGGCGGCGAGCTCTATCCCCTGCAGGAGATATCCGAGGAAATAGAACACGATGATTATCCTGAATATGTCTATTATCCCCCACTTCACGTCCGGCGGGGAACCTATCCCCGGCATCATGTCGAAACCGTTGAGTTTTCGCGTAAGGCGCTTCACGAGCAGGACGAGCCCGAACATCAGCGCGGCCGAACAGGCGAACGTGCTGGCGGAAAGCGCGAAAGCGAGCGGCCTGTTGTTCGAGAGCAGCTCCTTTATCCTCGCTTCCTGCGCGGAGATCTCCTCGGCCGTAAGCAGTCGGCCGGCCTTTTTGTCATCCTCAGCCGGCTTATCATGCTTTATGGGATAAAGCGCGAAAATAACCTCGAACGCAGCTATCAGCACGAGCATCAGGATGTAGATCCTGTTCCGCCTGATAAAATCCCCGGCAGCCCTAGCCGACAACATTATGCCTCCTCGGCCTGAATTTGACCTTGAGCTCCTGCGTAACTATCCTTTCGCATGCCTCCATATCAACGCCCTTATAATCCACGCACGTGGCCTCTACCTCGGGGATCTTCTCCCTGCACTCAGCGATGAACTTCTTTACCTCATCGTAGGTGCCCGGCCCGAAGGCCGGCTTGCAGATCCTGTCGTAGGTCTCCCTGTCGGGAGCGTTGAGGCTCACGCTGACGCGGTCGATAAGGCCGGCAAGGTCGTCGACTATGCGATGTTTATTTATCAGGTTGCCGTGCCCGTTCGTGGTAAGGCGCAGCTTGGCCCCCTTGTTCTTCAAAGCCTTTGCCGTCTCTATCAGGCAGTCAAGGCGCAGCGTCGGTTCGCCGTAACCGCAAAAGACTATTTCATCATATTTTTTAGGGTCGCCGACGGCGTCTATCACTTCCTTCGCGGACGGCTCCCCTTTGAGGCGAAGGTTATGGCCCATCACGAAGTCGGTGGATTTCGTGACGCAGAATTCGCAGCTGCTCGAGCACCTGTTGGTAAGGTTTATGTATAAGGAATCCCTTATCGGGTATACGACCGCTTGCGCCGGCGCGGGCGCCCCGCAGCCGAACAGGTTCGCGCAATTGAGCGTTGTGACGCGGGCGACATCTTCCGGCCTGATATTTTTAAGCTTCGCGATCTCCTCGACGGCCTTCAGCATGAATGCCGGCTCGTTGCGCTTTCCTCGCATGCCTTCCGGCGCGAGATACGGCGCGTCCGTCTCGACGAGCATCCTGTCCATCGGCACGAGGTCCCTTATGAGGTCGCGCAGTTTCGAGGCGTTTTTGAACGTAATATTACAGGTGAACGAGACGTGCATGCCGAGGTTAAGCGCTCCGTCGAGGAGCGCCGCGTCGGCGGGGAAACAATGTATCACGCCTTTTACGCCCGAAGTGCCCATCTCCTGTTTCAGTATCTTGAGCATGTCTTCGCGGGCCTCGCGGCAATGTATGATAAGCGGCAGGCCTGTCTCCTTCGCGAGCGAGAGGAAAGTCCTGAACGCTTTCTGCTGTATATCTGCCGGGGAGAGGTTCCTGTAATAGTCGAGACCGACCTCGCCTATCGCGACAACCTTATCGCGTTTCGCGAGTTCCCTGATTTCAGATAACGCATCGGGAGTGAGCTCTTTAGCGTCGTGCGGATGGATCCCTACGGAGGCATAGACGCAATCGTACTTTTCGGCGAGCGCGGCGGACCTCCTTGAACCCTCGAGGCTGCTCGCGACGTTGATGATATTTCCGATCCCTGCTTCCTGGGCCCTCTTTATCACATCGTCCCTGTCGGGATCGAACTCGGGGAAATCCAGGTGGCAGTGCGTATCGACAAGCTTGATCATTTTGCCTTGGTATCTATGCGCGGGAATAAAGCGGCGCCCTTTTTTACCTGCGTGCCCGGAGCAACGAGGCCCCATTTTTCGATATCAGCCGCGCGCATTTTGGAAAGGGGTTCCGCCATCCCTAACTGTTCCCACATCTTCTGCGCGGACGCCGGGATGAACGGCGACACCGCGATCGCGGTTATGCGCAGGACTTCCGCGAGGTTATACATCACATCGGACAGCCGGTCCTTCTTACCCTGCTTGTCCAGCGACCACGGAGCCTGCACTTCTATATATTTGTTCGCCTTGTTTATCAGTTCCCATATTGCCGCGAGCGCGCTCGGGAAGTCGAGATCCGCCATAGCCGCGTCCATTTTTGCGGCCAGCGCGGCGGCCATCTGCTTCAATTCCGCGTCCGCGGGGTCTTGCGTGCCGGCAGGCGCGGGGACCTTGCCGCCGTAATACTTCTCGATCATCGTCAGCGTCCTGTTAAGCAGGTTGCCGATATCGTTGGCGAGGTCCGTGTTCAGGCGGCTGACCAGCGCCGCTTCCGAGAAGAGCCCGTCATTACCGTACGGTATCTCGCTGAGCAGGAAGTACCTGAGCGGGTCCGGCCCGTATTTGTTTATCATATCGACCGGGTCCACGACGTTGCCGACGGACTTCGACATCTTCCTGCCCTTCGCGTCCAGCCAGTGGCCGTGCGCGAAGACCGTCTTCGGCGGCTCAATGCCTAGCGTATGCAGTATTATAGGCCAGAAGACCGTGTGGAAACGTATTATGTCCTTGCCGACTATCTGCACGGCGGCGGGCCAGTATTTTTTGAACTTCGCGTCGTCGCCCGCATAACCGAGCGCCGAAATGTAATTGATCAGCGCGTCGAACCAGACATACGAGACATGGTCTTTCGCGAAAGGTATCTCGACTCCCCACTCCAGCCTGTTCTTCGGGCGCGAGATGCACAGGTCCTGCAGCGGCTGCTCGAGGAAACTCAATATCTCGTTCTTCCTTGATTCCGGCCTTATGAAATCCTTGTGTTCCTTTATATACCCGGTCAGCCAGTCGCGGTATTTCGACATCCTGAAGAACCAGTTCGTCTCGGTTATCTGCTCGACAGGCCGCTTGCAGTCGGGGCAGTTGCCCTCCTCAAGCTGGCTCTCGGGCCAGAACGCCTCGCATGACGCGCAGTACCAGCCCTTGTATTCGGCCTCGAAGAGTTCGCCCTTCTCGTGCAATTTCGTGAAGACCGCCTGCACGACCTTGATATGGCGTTCCTGGGTAGTGCGGATGAAATCATCGTACGAAATGGATATCGTCTTCCAGAGCTCTATCGACGGCTTGACCACGGAGTCGACGAACTCCTGCGTGGAGACGCCGGCCTCGGCCGCCGCCTTCGCGACCTTCTGGCCGTGCTCGTCGGTGCCGGTAAGGAAATAGACATCGTCGCCTTTCAGGCGATGATAGCGGGCAAGCGCGTCCGCGACGGTGGACTCATAGCAATGGCCCACGTGCGGCTTCGCGTTGACGTAATATATCGATGTCGTAAGGTAGAATTTGCTCATTTTTTCCGTAGGTGCAGCTTGCATCCCTGCGGGCAGCAGCACGCGATCTCGGTGTACTTGCCGTCCCCGCAATCTACGGTCACCGCGCGTTTCAGCGCGTTCACGGAGACGACCTTGCCGGCGATGCCTTCGGCGCTGATCTTGTCGCCTTCCTTCGGAAGGCCCCTTAAAAGTTCCACATAAAGTTTATGCTCGTATCCGAGGCAGCACATCAGCCTGCCGCAGACGCCCGATATCTTGGCCGGGTTAAGCGGGAGGTTCTGCTCCTTCGCCATCTTTATCGTGACCGGCTCGAAATCCTTCAGGAATGTCGCGCAGCAGAGCGCTTTGCCGCAGGGGCCGAAACCTCCGAGAAGGCGCGCCTCGTCGCGGACGCCTATCTGCTTCAGCTCTATCCTCGCCTTGAATATCCGCGCGAGGTCCTTGACCAGCTCCCTGAAATCCACGCGGCCGTCGGCCGTGAAATAGAAAAGCAGCTTCGACCTGTCGAACGAGTACTCGGCCTCGATCAGCTTCATCTTAAGGCCGTGTTCGATGATCTTCTTCTGGCAGGTCGTGAACGCTTCCCTGGTCTTCTCGCGGTTCTTCTTTATCTGGTCGATGTCCGCGGCCGTGGCGATCCTCAATATCTTCCGCACGGGCTCTTCCCCCGTCAACTTCGGGACGGACTCGACATCCGATATCGCGTCGCCGTAATCGAGCCCCCTGTCCGCCTCGACGACGACCGTATCCCCTATCTTCGGCTTCGTGTTTCCCAGTTCATAATACTGGGTCTTGCCGCCTTCCCTGAGCCTTATCTGGATGACTTCGTACAATTCCATTCCCCCTAGGTTATGTTCAGCCGCAGGCAGGAAAGCGCGATCTTGATATTCGCGTTCCTTTTTATCTCGTCCTGCGTGGCAGCGATATTATCGATTATGTTCTCCAG
>JBAYMW010000052.1:0-9621 GCA_041663405.1 Candidatus Omnitrophota bacterium
CATAAGATCTCGCTGATAGCGTTCTTCGCGTGGGTCGGGATCGGCGCTGACGGGCTTTCCTCTTCATGCTATGGGCCGCAGGAAGCATTTGTGGCTTTGCAGGGGCATATGTACCTCGGCATATTCGTCGCGCTCGCGAGTGCTATAACGGTTTTTATCATAAGTGCCAGTTATTCGCAGATAGTCGAAATATTCCCTTCAGGCGGCGGAGGATATCTTGTCGCCAGTAAACTGCTTTCGCCGAGGCTGGGGATGCTCTCCGGCTGCGCCCTCCTTATCGATTATATGCTTACTATAACCGTGTCTGTTGCCTGCGGTGCCGACGCGCTTTTCAGCTTCCTGCCGGCGGATTGGCTGCAATACAGGCTGGTTTTCGCGTCATTTGTCATTATAGTGCTTATAATGCTTAACTTAAGGGGCGTCAAAGAATCGGTACTCGTATTAATGCCTATATTCATCGTCTTTGTGCTGACCCATGTCTTCCTGATAGCATATGCGCTGATCTCGCATTCGGCGAATTTTCCCGAAGTGGTAGCTTCCACCCATAAGGATTTCAGCAATACCGCCTCGCAGGTAGGCATCTTCGGCATAATATTCCTGATACTCAGGGCGTACAGTATGGGTGCTGGCACGTATACCGGTATCGAGGCCGTCAGCAATTCCCTGCCCGTATTGAGAGAGCCGAAGGTCCAGACCGCAAAGCGGACCATGATGTATATGGCTACTTCGCTTGCTTTCATGGTCGTCGGGCTGATGCTTGCTTATATGCTATACAAAGTCCAGCTCTCGGAAGGTAAGACGCTCAATGCTGTGCTTGTCGAAAGCGTGACCCAGGCATGGAACAGCAATGTCGCGCTCGTTTTCCTGCTTATTACGCTGGTATCGGAGGCCGCGCTGCTGTTTGTCGCCGCGCAGACGGGATTTATCGACGGGCCGAGAGTGCTTTCTTACATGGCCCTGGACAAATGGGTGCCGACGAGATTCGCGACGTTGAGCGACAGGTTTGTCACGCAGAACGGCGTATTGATCATGGGAATAGCTTCGCTTATACTCATGGTCTCTACCCGCGGGTCGGTTGCATTGCTCGTGGTCCTCTATAGTATAAATGTCTTCATAACATTTACCCTTTCCCAGGCAGGCATGGTGCGCCACTGGTGGCTGTTTCGGAAGAAACTTTCGTCCTGGCGCAGGAAATTCGCGATCAACTCGATCGGGTTCCTGCTTACGGCGTTCATTCTTTTATCCGTTATAGTGATCAAATTCACGGAGGGCGGCTGGGTAACGCTTATTGTTACGGGAAGCCTCGTCGCAGTGGTATTGATAATAAAGTCCCATTATGAACACACCGCAAAGATGCTGAAGCGCCTTGACAGCCTTGTCATGGCGGCGGGTTTTTCGAGCGCGGAAAGTATTCCGGGTATCACCAAAAAGGAGAGGGGGGAGTTCGACCCCGAAGCCAAGACAGCAGTGCTGTTAGTGAACGGTTTTAACGGAATGGGCTTGCACACGCTTTTTAATGTATTCAGGTTGTTCGGGGATTCTTTCAAGAATTTCGTATTCGTGCAGATAGCTGTCATAGATGCCGGGAATTTTAAGGGTGCCGAGGAGCTGGAAAAGCTTGAATCCCACGCGAAAAGCGAAATAGAAAGATATGTGAAATTCGTAGAGCAGCACGGTTATTATGCCGAAGGTGTTTTCTCGATGGGCACGGATGTCGTAGAGGAGGCCTCGAAACTCGCTCCGCAGATAACCGAGAAATATCCCCAGGTCGTATTCTTCGGCGGCCAGATCGTATTCCCGAAGGAGACTTTCCTTACCAGGCTGCTTCACAACTACACGGTCTTCTCGATGCAGCGTAAGTTCTACCACGAAGGCATACCGGTGGTCATACTTCCTATAAGGGTCTAGGAGGTTTCATGAAAAAAGCGTCTCCCTGGATACTGGTCATTACCTGTTCGGCCGTTATCGTTATTGCCGGAGCCGTAACTACGCAGTGGATGGCGGCGCGCGCGGACAGGCAGATGCGGATCCGCCTGTTGCTGCAGGCTACGGCAATAGCGCGGCAGATCAGCGTCGAGCAGGTGCAGGCCTTATCGTTCACCCCGTCGGATAAAGACAATTTCGTCTTCCAGAGGCTGCATACCCAGATGGCCGCCTATACGTCCGCGATCAAATCCTCATTCGGCACGGAAGGAAAGTACCTGGGCATATACAGCATGTTGATGCGGGACGGGATAATATTTTTCGGCCCCGAGAACGTCAACCCGGGCGAACTGCATTCTGCCTTGCCCGGGACAACTTACGAGAGGCCCCCTTACGAGCTGCTGAAGGTTTTTGACTCCGGCCTGCCGTTGACTTTTGGGCCGTACACCGATGAGTTTGGCACATCTATCAGCGCGTTTGCCCCAGTGCTCGATCCGCGTACTGGCAGGGTCATGCTTGTCGTTGGCATGGATTTTGAGGCGACGGATTGGGGGGCGGACATCGCGGCCGTTTCGAGGCTGCCGGCCATTTTAACTTTAGTCCTTTTACTGATCGTCGCGGGCTCTTCCTTCCTGGTCATTAAAAGGGACCGGATAGCCCCGGAGAAGCGCAAAGGCCTGGTGCGCAACGCGGATGCGGTCATTGCCGCCGTCTTCGGCCTGGCCGTTACTTTGATCGCGGCATACCTGGTGCATATCAGCGAGAGGTATGACCGCGGGGAGACCTTCCAGCAGCTGGCGGCGTCAAAAACATTCGGTTTTACGCAGGCAATGAAGGATATCCGCGATGATTATCTTGAGGGTTTTTCCCGTTTCATCGAGAGCCGCCCTGATATGGACCTTAAGCAATTCAACGAATATGCGGGTTTCCTTGGGAGGAATCCCGCCGTACAGGCCTGGGTGTGGATACCGAAGGTGACCGAGGCGGAGAAAGAAGATTTTGTCCGGCGGATCCGGTCGGAGAGCATGACAAAGTATATTATTTGGCAGCCGGATGCCAATGGCGAGCCGGTCCCGGCCGCAGGCAGGGAAGAATATTATCCCGTGTGCTATCTGGAGCCCCTTCCGGGGAACGAGCGCGTCCTGGGGTTCGATCTCGGTTCTGAGGCGCGTCGCGCGGAAGCGTTAAAAAACGCCGAGAGGACAGGCCTTGTAACAAGTTCAGATGTCATCAACCTGATGAATGAGAAGAGGGGCGAAAGAGGGATAGCAATTTTACGCCCGGTGTATCATGACGGAAGCCTGCGCGGATTTGCCTTGGCTGCCGTTGTGATCGAAACGCTGCTCAAGAAATATATATTGGACGAACCGTTCGCGGAACGCCCCATGGCATTAGTGGACCTGTATGAGTTGAGCGAGTCTTCGCCCGGAATCTCTGTTGCGTCCACGTCCCGGGAGCACATGCGAGCCGATATGAAGAATTCGGTGGTCATGCCTGTATTTGCTTTCGGTAAGGCCTATGCCGTGCTAGCCCATCCCGGAAGCGGCTTCAACGACCTATATCCTGCCTGGGCCGGATGGCTGGCCGGCGCGATCGGCATGGCATTTACGGCATCCTCGGTGCTGTTCATAGCTTTCCTATCCGGCCGCGGGACCATTCTGGAAAAGCAGGTGCGGCAGCGCACGAATGAGCTCCGGGCAAGTGAAGAGTCTTACAGGAGGCAGTTTACGGACAACTCTTCTGTCATGCTTCTTGTGGACCCGGAGGACGGCAGGATAATGGATGCGAACTTTTCCGCGGCGGGTTTTTATGGTTATTCGCGGGAAAAGCTCCGTGAGCTCCGGATGGCGCAGTTGGATACCGCTCTCGAAAAGGTTTTCCTGGAGGTAAAGCCTTCAGTAGACTCCGGCGTAATAAAGCATTTCCAGACCTGCCACCGCATAGCCGGAGGCGGGATCCGCGACGTGGAAACGTTCAGCAGCCCGATATTGCTCGGGGAAAAGAAGCTGTTGCATTTCATAATCCATGATATCACCGAGCGCGTGAAGATGGAGGAGGATATCAAGAAGAAGGTCGGAGAATTTGAGATCATGAACAAAGTCGCGGTCAACAGGGAATTAAGGATGGTCGAGCTGAAAGAGAAGATTGCGGAGTTGGAGGAGAAGATAAAGAAGGGCGGGAGTTGATTTCCCGCGCAGGCCTTGACAAACGCATGATCGTATGGTATTAATATAAAAGAACCAAACATAAGAAGTACAAGCCAGCAGAGACGTTTTTACGTCTCTTTTTGCTTTTTACAAAAACGCTTAATTTCTCCCAATCTCCTGTTTATTTTGGAGAGAAAGAGAAAGCGGGGGAACCAGGAACGGTCCCGAAAGGGGCCTTGGGGCGAATATCCGGCGTAACGGATAAGGGTCTCTCAACCCTAGCCCGACAGCTAACTCCGTCAGCTTAGCCGAGGGAATGTGACCAGAGAAGGCATTCTCTGGTTTTTTATTTTTTTGAGGTCCCCGGCATAAAAAGAGAGGCAAGTAATGAAGATCGCGGACTTGATACATAAGGACTTGTTGAGCCTTAACCTTAAAACCCATAGCGGCGAAAACGCTATAGGAGAGATAGTCGATCATCTCTATAAGAGCCGCAAGATCAGGGACAGGAAAGAGGTTTTGGAAAACCTGATCAAGCGTGAACGCCTTGGGAGTACCGGTATCGGCGACGGCATAGCCATTCCGCACGCGAGAGTCGAGGGCCTTAAGGAGCCTGTCATTTTTTTCGGTATCTCCAGGCATGGAATCGATTTTTCAGCCGCCGACAAAAAGCCCGTTAACCTTGTGGTGCTTTTTCTCACGCCTTTGGTCGAGACAGAGATGCACCTCAAGATCCTTTCAAAGCTCGCCGTATTGCTGAATAACAGGATCCTGGTCAAGCAGATCCTCAACTCTTCCACCAACGACGATCTTTACCACATATTGGACCAGGCGGGCTTGGGCAAAGAGGGTTTTCTTTCTTTGGAAAAAGATGAGATCTACCTTGAGCTGGCAAGCGGCGATAACGGCATCTCCGGGATATCCGCTAAAGAACGGCTGGAAGATTACGGCCTAAACAAGCTCAGGGCGTTAAAGAAAACGCCGTTGCCGGTCCGGTTCTCTGCCCATCTGTTCAACCTGCTGGCGGTCATGATGTGGATATGCGGCGCGCTTTGCTTCTGGGCCCGGATGCCTGAGGCGGGGTGGGCATGCATCGCGGTAGTCTTTATAAATGCGGCTTTTAGCTTCTGGCAGGAATTCAAGGCGGAAAAAGCGATCGAGGCGTTGACGAAACTTATGCCTTCCAACGCGAGGTTGGTCAGGGACGGCAAAGAAGCATTGGTACCGACATCCGAGATAGTCCCGGGAGACGTAATAATCGTCGAGGAAGGGGATAACGTCCCTGCGGACGCGAGGCTTATCGAGGCCCATGAGCTGCGTGTCAATAACAGCGCGTTCTCCGGCGAATCAAAGCTTTCGCACAAGATGGCAGAAGGCTTCCACGACGGCAAAGACTTCCTCTGGCTTGAAATGCCGAACCTGATATTCGCGGGCACAAGTGTCGCTTCGGGTATGGGCAAGGCGGTCGTAATCGCCACCGGCATGGGCACCGAGATCGGAAAGATTGCCTACATAACCCAGACCGTAAAAGAAGAGTTGAGCCCTTTACAGAAAGAAGTGAACCGCATAGGCAGGCTTATAACATTCATCTCGTTCGCTATGGGTTTCGTGTTTTTCCTCGTCGGTACGGTATTCACCAAAATGACAGTAATCGCCGCGGGTATGTTCGCTATCGGCATCATAACGGCAAATGTCCCGCAGGGGCTCATGCCGACATTGACGCTGTCGCTTGCGATGGGAGTGCAGAGGATGGCGAGGCGCAAGGCCCTAATAAAGAAACTTTCATCGGTGGAGACGCTTGGCTGCACGAGCGTGATATGCACCGATAAGACGGGGACCCTTACGACCAACCAGATGAGCGTAAGGAAGATCTGGACCGGAGGAAAAGTCATGGAAGTCTCCGGAAGCGGATATGAGCCGGAAGGGGCATTTAACATCGGCGGCAGAGATGTCCCAAAAGATGAATTCAGGCGGGAGTGTTTCGACCGCTTGCTGTATATTTCAGCCTTATGCAATACGGCCAAGTTGACCGCTCCCTCGGAAGGGCGTGATTATTGGGATGTGATCGGTGACCCCACCGAAGGTGCGTTATTGACGCTGGCAACGAAGGCGGGATTTAACGTTGAAGGCTCGCGCCAAAAATATCCGGCGCTGAAACGTTTTCCTTTTGAATCGGTTCGCAAAAGAATGAGCTCTATACACGACCTGCCCGGCGGGAAGACCTTTGTCATGGTTAAGGGCTCGCCAAAAGAAGTGCTGGAGATATCAGGGAAAGTCATGATCGGGAATAACGCGGTGGACCTTACCCCGGAGAGAAGATCAGAGATTGCGACGCAGATAGACGGTTTTGCCGGGGACGGCCTCAGGATACTCGGGTTCGCGTTCCGCGAATTCGAGCGGGACGGCCTACAGACTGCGACTGCCCAGGATACCGAGAAGGACCTGGTTTTTGTCGGGGTCACAGGAATGTACGACCCGCCGCGGCCTGAAGTAAAGGATGCGGTTTCCTTGTGTAAAAAAGCCGGCATCAGGGTGGTAATGATAACCGGGGACTACCAGCTGACCGCGTTATCCATCGCAAGGCAGGTGGGAATAGTATCTTCGAAGGATCCGGAAGTCATAACTGGGGCGCAGATGTCCCAACTGAGTGACGCGCAATTGAAGGATAAGATCGCGAAGAAAGAGGTGGTATTTGCCAGGGCCAATCCGGAACATAAACTAAGGGTCGTGAACGCCTTCAAGGAGCTGGGGCACATCGTTGCGGTCACCGGGGACGGCGTCAACGACGCTCCGGCGCTCAAGCGCTCGGATATCGGCGTAGCTATGGGCCTGCGCGGTACGGATGTTGCCAAGGAATCGGCGGAGATGATCTTGCTTGATGATAATTTTGCCAGCATCGTCGCCGCCATAGAGGAAGGCCGCGCCGTATTCGAGAATATCAAGAAATTCATCACTTATATATTCGCGCACCTTGTCCCGGAAGGGATACCGTTCATCTTCTACGCCATGTTCAAGATACCTGTGCCGATAACGGTCATGCAGGTGCTGGCTATCGACCTCGGCACCGAGATCTTTCCGGCGCTCGCGCTAGGCGCGGAGAAACCCGAACCGGGCATAATGGAACTCCCCCCGAGGCCGAGCAAAAAGGGGGTAATAGATAAGATAGTCTTGTTCAGGGGGTATATATTCCTTGGCTTGCTTAGTACAGTAGCTACTTTAGGCGTTTTTTATATCGTCCTGTTCCACGGGGGATGGAAGCCGGGGATGCAGCTTGAACCGAACGACACCTCATATGCCAACCCTCTGCACCTTAAAGCCATCACAATGGTTTTTGTCGGGATAATAGTGATGCAGGTAGCAAATGTCTTTAATTGCCGCAGCGAGAAATATTCCGCATTCAAGATCGGCTTCTTCAACAACAGGCGCATCTTCTGGAGCGTTGCCATATCGCTTGCTTTTACCTGTATGCTGGTCTACGTGCCGTTTTTCCAGAAGATATTCCAGACGACGGGCCTCGGGCTGGCAGATTGGGGGATGTTGGCCGGATTCATGGTGTTCATCTTCTTTGCGGAGGAGTTGAGGAAGAGGTATATCCTGCGGTCAAAGAAAAGGTAGAAAATAAACCCCGCATTCAAGACACCGGTAGAATTTCTACGAAATTCTACTCGGTTGAATGCGGGATATTCCATAACATCCGATAGCGGGGAATTATGGTGCCGGGGGAGGGAGTTGAACCCTCATGCCCTTACGGACATCAGTTTTTGAGACTGACTTGTATGCCAGTTCCAACACCCCGGCGCGATATAATTTTGTTACTTCATCGCCTCTTTGGTGTTCTTAACGAACGGCTCAAGGAGGTTCATGAACTCCATCGGGAATATGTATTTCGTCGACGGGCTCTGCCCGAGAGCTTTCAGCGTGTCAAGATACTGAAGGGATAAAGTCTTCGAGTCGACGTTCTTGGCGACCGAGAATATCTTGTCCAGGGCCAGGGAGAAACCTTCGGCCCTTAATATAGCCGCCTGCCTGTCACCCTCAGCCTTAAGTATCTCCGATTGTTTCTGTCCTTCGGCAACTGTAATGGCCGCGGCCTTCGTGCCTTCCGCCTCGATGATCACGGCGCGGCGGGTCCTTTCGGCGGACATCTGCCTGATCATCGCGTCGGATACGTCCTTCGGCGGCATGATCTCGCGGATCTCGACCGTAGTTACCTTGACACCCCAGCGCTCGGTGACTTCGTCGAGCTTCTGGCGCAATACCTGGTTTATCTGCTCGCGCTTTGACAATACCTCATCGAGGCCCAGGTCGCCGACAACGGCCCTCAATGTGGTCGTTGCGATACCTTGCGACGCTGCGGCGAAATTGCCGACCTTTATGACGCTGAGGTCAGGGTCCATGACCTTCCAGTAAATAAGGAAGTCGATGGATATCGGGGCGTTATCCTTCGTGATGCACGTCTGCTGCGGTATCTCGAGGAAGAGCTCGCGCAGGTCGACGCTTATGGAATTATCGATTATTGGTATCAGGAATACGATACCCGGGCCGCGCTGCCCTATTGAGCGGCCGAGGCGGAAGACCACAAGGCGCTTGTATTCCCTGACGATCTTGACCGAGTTTGACAGGATGATAAGCCCTACTACCAGTATAAAGAAAAGAACAAAGCCCGTAATAGCCATCCGTTACCTCACTTTCTCAACTTTAACGACCAGACCGTCAACCGTTTTTATCTTAATTTTTTCTCCTGCCTTTATCGTCCCCTCGAGCGATTCGGCGTACCATTCCTCGCCCTTTACGTGGACGATGCCTTTAGGGGTAAGGTCCGTCTTGGCCTCGCCTACGGTTTCAGCCAGGCTCTCGACCCCCGACGAAGCCCTGCGTTTCTGGGCCCTTATTATGAGCGGCAGAACAAATACCATCAGCGCCGTGGTGCTTATTACTATTGCCGCTATCAGCGCCTTTGAAAGGCTCGTGAACTGCGGGTCGGCCTTGAACAGGATAAGTGAGCCCACGGTCAACGCGATGATCCCGCATACCGTAAGTATGCCGTGCGTAGGGGTTTTGACGTCCAGCACAAAGAATACGAAGCTCAGCAGCATCAGGATCAGGCCCGTGTAATTCACCGGGAGAGAGTTCATCCCGACAAAAGCAAGGACCAAGCCCGCCACGCCTATGATCCCGCCGACCGATACGCCCGGCGTAGCTATCTCGAAGATTATGCCGTAGAAGCCGATCACGAGAAGCAGATAGACTATGTTCGGGTCCTTCAGGCCGCTTAGCAATCCTTCAAGCATGTTACCTCCTTCATTTAATGCCGCATGGTAAAGCCTTGGTAAAATATACCATTAGGGAGTGGCATTGTCAATGCTAACTGGACGGTTGACGACGGGGCAAAGAAGTGGTATTATTTTATACCTGTTTGACCAAAATTGTGGGGCTGTAGCTCACCCGGGAGAGCGCCTGCATGGCATGCAGGAGGTAAGGGGTTCGATCCCCCTCAGCTCCACCATTTCTTTCCGGGAGGCCAATGAAACTCGGCGTTCACGTATCGATA
>JBAYMW010000053.1:0-9620 GCA_041663405.1 Candidatus Omnitrophota bacterium
ATAACCCTGAGAACGTTTACAAGGCCTTATTTGACAGCATACCGCACAAGATGTTCTATAAGGACCGGAATTCGGTCTACGTCGTATGCAATAAAAACTATGCTGAGGACCTCGGAATAACTTCCGAGCAGATAAAGGGCAAGACCGATTATGACTTTTTCCCGAAGGAGATCGCGGACAAGTACAGGGAAGACGACAGAAGGCTGATGGATTCAGGGAAGGCCGCTGAGTTTGAGGAGTCATATATTAAAGACGGGAATAAGACGGTCATCCGCACCTTTAAATCCCCGATAAAGGACGGCGCCGGAAACGTGGCCGGGATATTCGGCATCTTCTGGGAAGTCGGCGCGCAAAAGCAGATCGAGTGCGAACTCAGGGAATCGGAACGAAAATACATGGAGCTTATCGATAACCTGAGGATAGGGATTTACCGCAATACGCCCGGCCCGGAAGGGCGCTTCCTCGAGGTCAACGATACGATAGTGGATATGTTCGAGGCAGGATCTAAGGCGGAGCTTCTTAAGCATAGTGTAAGCGAGCTCTACGCGGACCCGGCAAAGAGGAAGGAATTCAGCGATAAGATATTGAAGATGGGTTTTCTTAAGGACGAAGAGATCGAGCTTAAGACGCTCAAGGGCAGGAAGTTTGTCGCTCTTCATACGACGGTCATGAAAAAAAATGAAAAAGGCGAGGTCTATTTCGACGGCTTGATCTCGGATATCACGCATAAGAAAGAGGTCGAACGCGCCCAGGCCATGCTGGCCGCCATCGTAGATTCCTCCGATGACGCGATCATCGGAAAGACGCTCGACGGCGTAATCGTGAGCTGGAATGAGGGCGCAGTAAGGATGTACGGTTACACGGCTGCGGAGATGATAGGGAAGCCCGTATCGATCCTGGTCCCGAAGGACCATCAGAACGAGATACTTGAGATACTCAAAAAAGTCAAAGGCGGCGCGCATGTCGAACATTTCAACACATTGCGCCTTTGCAAGGACGGCAGGACCATAGATGTCTCATTGACCGTCTCCCCGATAAGGGACAAGGACGGCAAGGTGGCCGGCGCATCTACGATCGCCCGCGACATAACCGGCCAGAGGAAACTGCAGGAAGAATTGAACAGGAAGATGCGCGACCTCGAGAAGTTCAATAAGGTGGCGGTCGGGAGGGAGCTCAAGATGATAGAGCTTAAAAAGAGGGTTGCCGCGCTCGAGGACGAGACCAGGAAGGTGAAACCTTAAGTGCTGGCGATATATTTTATCTATGGACTGGCTTTTTTTGTCCTGGCTATAGTAGTTTTCGGCGCCGGGAGAAAGGCGGGATTCCTTGACATATCCCGCGAGATATGGCTGATAGGTATGTTCGGCCTGGTCCATGGGCTTAACGAATGGGTCGACCTGTTGATATTGATCGGCAGGCCGTTCGATACGAGATCGCTGGATGTTGCAGGCAGCGTCCTTCTGCCTGCCTCGTTCTTTTGCCTTGTCTTCTTCGGTTGCCGCATCATCGCGCGCAAAAAACCCGCGCTGCGATATCTTAACGCGCTGCCATATATTGGCGTTGCCGTTTGGATCCCTGTTTATTTGACGGTCAAAGACCTGACGGTCATAACGGTTATCGCCAGGTATTTCATAGGAGTTCCAGGGACAGTCCTTGCGGCTGTTGCGCTGCTCGTGGAGGCCTCTAAGCGGCCGGCCGCGGCATTACCGCGCGTCGTCAGATTGAGCGCGTTGGGTGCCGCCGGCGCGTTTTTCGCGTACGCGGTCCTGGCCGGTATGATCGTGCCCAAATCCGATTTTCTATTTTCTACTGTGCTGAATTACCCGAATTTCATTAAAGCCGCCGGCGTGCCGGTCCAATTCTTCCGGGTCATCTGCGCTATCGTACTTTCGGCATGTTTCTTCGGTATTCTCGGGGTAGTCAGGAACAGCGAGGGAAAGGCGCGCAGGATAGGCGGTATAAGAAGGCGCGTCACGCTCTTCATATTCTGGAGCGCTTTTACGATAGTGACGCTGGGTTTGGGCCTGTGGTTTTACCTCGGATATGATTTTGTGCACTCGATGATAGGCAGGGACTACAACAAGATGGCGCATCTGCTTGCCGTATACGTCTCCGATTCGATAAAGCTGGAACTGCAGCACGTAAGATCGTATTCGAACAGCCCGTTATGGAAGAAGCAAATACTGGATGCGAACGCGAAGCTTGAGGCGATGACGCCCGCGTCGAGGGCTGAGTTCATCAGGGAGATGGACAGAAGATGGCCGGGCATGGGAGATGACGACCCCGCCATGCAAGAGTACCTGGATAATTATGTCGCGATCAGGCTGAAGGCGCTCTCCGAGGACGAAGGCAACATGGGCGAAGTGTTCGTTACCGACCGTTTCGGCGGGCTCGTAGCCGCTTCAAGCAAGACCAGCGACTATTTCCAGGCGGACGAAGATTGGTGGAAGAAGGTCTATAATGGCGGCAACGGAGGCGATTATGTCGGCGATATCTCATTTGACCCGTCATCGGATAAATGGGGCATAGCGCTGGCTGTGCCGATACGCGATAGCGCCGGGAACTTTATAGGCGTATGCAAGGCGTTCCTCGAGGCCGGAGGGTTTTTTAAGCCTCTGCAGGATTTCAAGATCGGGAAGACCGGTCACGCGTCGCTGATAAACGGCAAGGGCGATATAATATTCCATGAAGGCGTGGAGCCAATGACGTTCAAGTTCTGTAAGGGGGACTGCCTCGAGGCAATCAACAGCGGTACGGCCCCGTATATCATCACCGACAAGCTAAGCGTCCATGACGGAAAGATCTTTTTTGTCAGCGCCGATATCCCGGCCTCGCTGTTTTCCGATGAAAATACGTCATGGAAAATACTTATAGCCCAGGATGAGCTAGAGGCTTTCGCCCCCGTCAACAAGTTCCTGTTCATACTCGTTGTGGTATGGTCATGCATGATAGTCGTCATGCTGCCGGTCGGGTATTACCTTGGCGATATATTTGCGAGACCGATTCACGAATTGCATTTAGCCACCGAGATGATTATGAAAGGCGATTGGGATTATAAGATCGAGGCAAAGACCGGCGACGAGATAGAGCAGTTCGGCGAAACGTTCAAGCAGATGGTAGCCAATGTCAAGATCAGGCAGGACGAGCTTGTGAAGGCCAGGGACGAGTTGGAAAGATTATCCAAGGAGCTCGAAGCAAGGGTTGAGGACAGGACGAGAGACCTTTCCGACGCGCAGGCCGCGAGCCTTAACCTGCTCGAGGATATACAGGAAGAGAAGGAGAAGGTAGAGAAATACTCAAGGGAACTCGAGGAGGCCCTCAGGATAAAGGCCGACTTCACTTCGATGGTGTCGCATGAGCTCAGGACTCCGCTTACCGCGATCAAGGAAGGCATAGCGCTCGTTATCGACGGTACCACGGGTGAGCTGAACAAGGACCAGAAGGAATTCCTGAATATCGCGAAACGCAACGTTGACAGGCTCGCGAGGCTTATCAACGATGTGCTCGACCTGCAGAAGCTTGAATCGGGCAAGCTGACGTTTAACTTTGAGCCGGAGGATATTAACAAGGTAGTGCGCGAGGTGTATGATACTATGGTGACGATGGCCAAGGATAAGGCGCTTAATATAGCGCTGGAGCTTCCAGAAGGCCTGCCTAAGATAGTGTTCGACAGGGACAAGATTACGCAGGTGCTCACGAACCTGGTCAATAACGCCGTGAAGCTCACCGATAAGGGAGAGATAACGCTGATCACGGAAATAAAGGATAACACTATACGCGTAACCGTGAAGGACACAGGCCCCGGCATACGCGAAGAGGACATTCCCAGGCTCTTCCGCCGTTTCGAGCAGCTGGAGAAGGGCACTGAGCGCAAGACCGGAGGGACGGGCCTCGGGCTCGCGATATCGAAGGAGATAGTGGAAAGACACGGCGGAAAGATATGGGCCGAGTCAACATACGGCGAAGGAGCGAGTTTTATCTTTAACCTGCCTATAGTAGAAAGAAGGGAAATGTATGCCGAAGACCATACTTATCGTGGATGATGAAGCGGACCTCGTAAAGGTGACGGCATTCCGCCTGAAGAGCCTCGGATATAACGTGGTCACGGGGGTCAATGGGCAGGAAGCGCTGGACCTTATCAAGGAGAAGCATCCGGACCTTGTCCTGCTTGACCTGCGTCTTCCGGTAATGAACGGCCGGGATGTATGCAAGACCGTCAAGGCGGATCCCGGGCTGAAAGATATACCCATTGTGATGTTCACGGCCAGCGCGGAACAAATATCCGTACAGGCAAAAGAAGCCGGTGCCGACGGGTTCCTGGTCAAGCCGTTTGAACAGGAACAGCTCATCGCGATACTGGATAAATTCCTGGCAGGAGGTCGCTAAGATGGAAAAGAAAAAGATACTGTTGGTGGATGACGAGGAGGATGTATTAAGGACGGTGGGTTTCCGCCTGCAATCGATCGGCTATGACGTGGTCACCGCCTCGGATGGCATGGAGGGGCTGAACAAGGCGCACGAAGAAAAGCCCGACCTCATAATACTGGACCTCATGTTGCCAAAGATGCACGGGTATAAGGTCTGCGCCTTCCTGAAGAAGGATACGAGGTACGCGAAGATACCGATAATAATGTTCACTGCCAAGGCGGGCGACCTCGACAAGAAACTCGGCCTCGAAGTCGGCGCCGACGCGTATGTGATGAAACCGTTCGAGCCTCCGGAACTGATCAAGACGATAGAGGGCCTTCTCGCGAAAAATAACATTGATAAAAAAAGCGGATAGTGATAAAATCACTTCCCTAAATCCTTCATAAAACCTTCAAGGAGCAAGTCATGCTTGATATCATAATAAAGGGCGGCCCTGTAATGGCGCCTATCATACTGGGTTCGGTCGTCGGCTTCGCGATAGTGGTCGAGAAGTTCCTTGAGCTAAGGAACCTCAAGATGGATTCGTTCGGCTTTATCCAGGAGGTCTTCCATTGCCTTAAGGCGAACAGGATCCAGATGGCGCTCGACCTCTGCGAGGAGAACAGTAAATACCCGATAGCGGCGGTGTTCAAGGTAGGCATCGAGAGGAGGTACCTCGCGCCGCAGAGGCTCGAGAAGGTGATGGAACAGATCGGCAATAACCAGGTATTGAAGATAGAGAGATACCTCGGCGCGATGGCATCGATAATAAGCATCGAGCCGCTCCTCGGCTTCCTCGGCACGATCACGGGCCTTATCCAGGCGTTCATGACCTGGGAACATGCCGGCGCCAACATAACCGTGAACGCGCTCGCAGCCGGCATCTACCAGGCGATGATCACGACCGCGGCCGGCCTCATCATAGCGATACCGCTCTTCCTCTGCTATAACTATTTCGTCAGCCGCATCAAATATATGTCCAACGAGCTCACAAACCATTCCATCCAGTTCCTGGAACTTATAATTGAATTGAAGGAGGCGGGGAATCTTTGAAGATCCAGGGAAGGAAGGGTTTTCTCTTCACGCTCGAGAACGTGGCCATGACCGACATAATCATGAACATGTTCATCTTCTTTTTCATTTCGTTCAGCCTGCTCTACACGTTCAGCCCCCAGCGCATTCAGAAACTCGACGTCAAGCTTCCCGAAGCCAATAATGTAGTCCCGATCGAGGGAAAGAACCAGATAAACATATCGATAACCGGCGACGGCGCCATTTACGTAGATAAGGACAAGGTGACGTCCTCCGGCCTCAGGGATAAGTTGGCCGCGAAGCATAAGGCGAACCCTAAAGCCGCAGTGGTCCTCAAGGCCGACAAATCTGTCAGGTTCAAGCAGATAGTCGGCGTGCTGGACCTTCTCACAGAACTGAAAGTGACCCGCCTAAGCATCGCCGCAATAAGCGATAAGGCTGGCATCTCAGTCGGCGAGTAGCGCGTGAGTACCCCGGCAATATTGCTAATCGCCCTCGGGCTCGCGATGGACGCGTTCGCGGTCTCGGTCGCGGGCGGAGTGGTCATCAGGCGGAATAAGCTGAAGAGCGCACTGAAGTTCGGGTCATTCTTCGGGTCGTTCCAGATGGTAATGCCTGTGATCGGATGGGCGGCGGGTCTACGCCTTAAGGGGTTCATAACCGGCATAGACCATTGGGCCGCCTTCGGACTGCTTGCCTTCATAGGAGGCAAGATGATATATGGATCACGGAAGATCGACGAAGAGGAGAGGCAGTCGTCGTTCGGGCTGAAGGAGATGCTGGTCCTGTCGGTCGCGACCAGCATCGATGCGCTTGCCGCGGGGCTCAGCTTCGCGTTCCTGCAGGTGTCGATAGTGCTGCCGGTGGTCGTGATCGGGGCGGTCACGTTCTCGCTGTCTTTCCTGGGAGTAATGATAGGCAATACCGCCGGGCATTTCTTCGAGCGGAAGCTCGAGGCGGCCGGCGGGCTCATATTAATAGCGATAGGCATCAAAATACTTATGGAGCATCTGCGCTGACATGAAGACGATAAGATTGAAGCCCGTCGACGCGACGGATAAGATAATGCTTCGCCTCGAGAGGAAGGGGCTCATCAGGACGCTGCGCCCGACCGCGAAGATACTTCGCAGGAAGCACAGGGACGGCCTTGTTGACACGATCTATTCCTCGCCGGTGGAACACGGCACCCACAAGCTCATATGCATACGCTCGGACAATGCCGCGCGCCTGATGCTGAACTCCCACCCGCACCACGAGGAGTTCATAATAATCAACAATACGGGGCGCAAGCTGAAGCCGGTCTGCATGGTATTGGGCCTGGTCAGGCACAAGGAGATCGAGCGGAAGGCGAAGGCCGGAAAGCTGGGCGCGAAGGATTTCATGATGCTGCGGCTGAAATACAACGACCATAAGACCTGCATATTCACGATGCTCAAGGATACGCCGCACTGCGAGATATCCGAGCCGGGGAAGGGGAGGCCGTCGATATTTTTCGTCAGCGAGCCGACGAACCTTCCTATGCATTATGTCGACCTGGCCGGATACAAGATAGAGGTATAAGAGGGTGAATACAGATATTCAAACTATTGTCACAGCGGTGAACCAGCATTCGCTATGGACATTTGTCGTCGTCTTCTGGGCCGCGTCTATCCTTAGCCTGGCCTCCTGTACGATAGTCAGGATACCGGTCGTTATAGGCCTTATCGGAGGCGTCGATTCGAAGAAGAAGGCATTTCTGGTCACGATGTCTTTCGTTGCCGCGCTGGTACTGAGCTATACGCTGCTTGGAGTCCTTCTCGGTACGATAGGGACGCTGGCATCCAAAATGATGGGCCTCAGCAGGTATTTTTATTATTTGGCGGGAACTGCGGTGTTATTTGTCGGCGTCCAGATGGCGGGGCTCATAAAAATAAGGCCGCTTGAGGCGCTCGCGGCTAAGGCATTTAACATAAAGCATGGCGGAATGATGGGTGCGTTCATATTCGGCCTGATATTCGTGCTTTTCGAGGCGCCTACATGCCCTGTTTGCGGGCCTTTTCTCGTAGTGATGGCGGGCCTGGGCTTGATCGAGAAGGACTTCCTGTACGCGGTAATGTTGTTCTTTACCTATGCGCTCGGGCAAAGCCTTCCTATAATAATGGCGGGTGTTTTTAGCGGCATAGTAAAATATATCCACCCGAAGGTGGAGGTGGTCGAAAGGGTCGCGCCGGTAATAGGCGGAAATATATTAATAGCCCTCGCTATCCTGCTTTTTATAATGGGTTGACGATGATACAGACAGGCAAGATAAGGAATTATATAATAACCGCGATATTCATAGCGGCAGCTTTCATCGCGCTGAGGCCGCAAATAGCTTACTTGCTCTACAGGCGCTCCGGAGACTATCTGAATGCGACTTTCGTCGCGGACGCGGCAAGGTCCTACAGGAAGACCCTCTTCTTCAACGGGAGGGACGTAGACTCGCGCAATTGGCTCGCATATTGTTACACGAAACTGGGTGAAAATGATAAGGCCGTCGCGGAATATAAGACCGCGATAGGGCTGGATCCCGATAACGTGACCGCATATTATGACCTCGGGGCCACAATGATGCAAGCCGGAGATATCGCGTCCGCAAAAGAACTGTTCAATAAGGCGATAAACTGCAGGAAGAGCGCAAATATTACCGACAGCAATTACAAGTTTTATGTGCGTTCGGCCGGCCATATGCTGCGCATAATGGATAAGAAAAGCGGGGCTTCGGGGCGCTGACACTTGACACGCGGCCTCGTATGTGATATATTATCAACATTGTATCCCGCCGAATACCTTTGGTAAATCAAACTTCGGAGAAGGAACTGAACATGCAAGAAGACAAATTATCCGACGATATCAAGAATATCGTCAAAAAATGGGAGGGCAAGAAGGGCAGCCTCATAATGATCCTGCACGATGTGCAGAATATTTACGGGTATGTTCCGCGCGCGACGTCCCTGCAGCTTTCGAAATACATGGATGTCCCGCTCGCGAGGATATATGAGGTAATAACCTTCTACCATTTCTTTAAGCTCGTGCCGCCGGGTAAGCACCTGGTGCAGGTCTGCATGGGCACCGCCTGTTACCTGAAGGGCGCTTCGGAACTCCTCCACGAGATGCGCGATATCCTCGGAGTGCGCGAGGGCGGCACAAGCAAGGACGGTTTATTCCAGCTCGAAGTCGTAAGGTGCCTCGGCTGCTGCGGGCTAGCTCCTGTCATCAAGATCGACCAAAAAGTATACAGCAAGGTCAAAAAGGACCGCGTCGCGGACATAATCGCCGAGTATGAAGAGGAGCAGGTCGCCAAATGAGCAAGATAACGAGGGAATCGCTCGAAAATATAGCGAAACAGCCGAAGAAGGAAGAGAAGAACTGGATTAAGGTCGGGATGTCGAGCTGCGGGATAGCCGCTGGCGCCGACGAGGTCTTCAAGGTCCTTACCGAGGAAGCCAAGAAACGCAACATTCCCGTGGCCGTGAAGAAATGCGGCTGCGTCGGGATGTGTTCCGTGGAGCCGCTTGTCGAGGTCAACGTCGATGGAATGCCCCAAGTCACCTACGGAAGGGTCAATGGCGAGGTCGCTATCCAGATCATCGAAGAGCACATACACAACCACAGGCTGGTCAACGACCACATATACGACATACAGGTAAAGAAATAATGGATAAAAAGATAATATATATCAAAGATACAAGTTTTGCGCTCGACAGGACGAAGGATGTCCATGCTATCCTGCTCAACGGCCTCAGGGACCGCGGGATGCAGGACTCGGTCCAGGCGATACGCGTAGCCGATATAGGCGCTTATGACCAGGGCGTCGTGGTCAAAGTACTGCCCGACACGTCATATTACGGGGTCAAGGACGAGGACCTCGGACGCATACTTGACGCGGTCAAGCAGGGAACGGTTGTCAAGGAGCTTACCGCGCGCAAGGAACCAAAGCAGTTAAGGATAGTCCTGCGCAATTGCGGCGTTATAGACCCCGAGAGCATCGAAGAATATATGGCCAATGAAGGTTACCAGGCCATAAAAAAAGTCCTCTTCGGCCTGAAGACGCAGGATAACACGATAGATGAGATAAAGAAGAGCGGCCTGCGCGGAAGGGGAGGCGCCGGATACCCGACCTGGATGAAATGGAATTTCGCGAAGAAGATGGCCTCCGACCA